>NZ_NEJZ01000007.1:0-298164 GCF_002113215.1 Pseudomonas sp. B15(2017) | reverse complement strand
ACGAGCTAAAGGGTTCAGCACCACTCAGGCACTGGTGATTCTGGCCCGTAAACTTGCTCGGGTCGTATTCGCACTACTAAAGGGGCAGAGCGAATACCAGCCGAAAGCAAGTTGAGGGTTTCCCCTAAACCATAGAATCTCCCACAGTGTTATGTGGTGTGCTCAGTGACCGTGACTGCGGCCCACATGCGAATGCTCAATCTCCGCCGCCACAACCCCGCCACTCACCTCCAGCCGCTGCAGGATCCCGCACTGATCCGCCTCCGGCCCTTCGCCACACCGCTGTCGCAGGTCGAGCAGTTGCGTCTGCAATGCCAGTAGCCCGTCGATCCGCGCCCTGACGTGCTGGATATGCTCGTCGATCAGCGCATTCACGCTCTCGCACTGATCCTGCGGGCTGTCGCGCAAGGCGAGCAGGCTGCGGATTTCTTCGAGGGTCATGTCGAGGGTGCGGCAGTTGCGGATGAAGGTCAGGCGTTCGGCGTGGGCCTGGGTGTAGACCCGGTAGTTGCCGTCGCTGCGGGCCGGTTCCGGCAGCAGGTTTTCGCGCTCGTAGTAGCGGATGGTTTCCACGGCGCAATCGGTCTGTTTCGCCAGTTCTCCGATCTTCATGACGGCCATCTCCAAAAAGGGTGCTTGACCCTATAGTGGCTACAGGGTCTTTACTTGGCAACAGGCACCTTCATGGACGCGACCAATGAGCGATTCCCAGCACACCCACCAATCCCACGCGGGACACGACCACCGCCACAAATTGCAGCCTGTGCATAAACACGACCACGGCGCTGATTCCTGCTGTGCATCGAAAGCGGCGGCGCCGTCGCTGATTCAACTGAGTGAAGCGAATAGCGCTGACGCCCGGCTGAGCAGTTTCCGCATCGAAGCGATGGACTGCCCGACCGAACAGACGCTGATCCAGAACAGGCTCGGCAAACTCACCGGGATCCAGCAGCTGGAATTCAACCTGATCAACCGCGTGCTCGGCGTGACCCACAATCTGCCGGACACCGCGCCGATCATCGACGCGATCAAATCCCTTGGCATGCAGGCCGAGCCGCTGGAGGCGGGCGTTGAAGCACCAGCGCCAGCCCCGGTGAAAAAACACTGGTGGCCGCTGGCGCTGTCCGGCGTCGGTGCGCTGGCTGCCGAAGTGATTCACTTCACCAGCGCTGCGCCGACCTGGGTGGTAGCGATCATCGCGCTGATCTCGATCCTCAGCGGTGGCCTCACCACCTACAAAAAGGGCTGGATCGCCCTGAAGAACCGCAACCTCAACATCAACGCGCTGATGAGCATCGCCGTAACCGGTGCGGTGTTGATCGGCCAGTGGCCGGAAGCGGCGATGGTGATGTTCCTGTTCACTGTGGCCGAGCTGATCGAAGCGCGCTCGCTGGATCGCGCGCGCAACGCCATCAGCGGCCTGATGCAGATGATGCCGGAGCGGGCGACGGTGTTGCAGGCGGACGGCAACTGGGTCGATCTGGAGGTGAAAAGCGTCGATATCGGCGCCCGCGTGCGGGTAAAACCCGGCGAGCGTATTGCGCTGGACGGTGAAGTTGTCAGCGGCAGTTCGACCATCGATCAGGCGCCGATCACCGGCGAAAGCCTGCCGGTTGAGAAAACTGTCGGCGACAAAGTGTTTGCCGGCACCATCAACCAGGCTGGTTCGCTGGAATACGCGGTGACCGCAGCGGCGAACAATTCCACTCTGGCGCGGATCATCCACGCTGTGGAACAGGCGCAGGGCGCGCGGGCACCGACCCAGCGCTTCGTCGATCAATTCTCGAAAATCTACACCCCGGTGGTCTTCGCCCTGGCTCTGGCCGTGGCGATCATCCCGCCGCTGTTCATGGGCGCCGCGTGGTTCGACTGGATCTACCGCGCGCTGGTGCTGCTGGTCGTCGCGTGCCCGTGTGCGCTGGTGATTTCCACCCCGGTGACCATCGTCAGCGGCCTCGCGGCGGCGGCGCGCAAAGGCATTCTGGTCAAGGGTGGCGTGTACCTGGAGGGCGGTTTCAAACTCGACTATCTGGCCCTCGACAAGACCGGCACCCTCACTCACGGCAAACCGGTGCAGACCGATTACCTGTCCCTCGATCCGACCGCCGACGCCACGGCCCCGGCGATTGCCGTCGCGTTGGCCGGGCGTTCCGATCACCCGGTGTCGCTGGCCATCGCCAATGCGGCTGTGGATAAAGGTTTCGCGCCGCTGATTGTGGATAACTTCGAAGCGCTGGCCGGCCGCGGGGTGAGAGGTGAGATCAACGGTCAGGCCTACCACTTGGGCAACCACCGTCTGGTCGAAGAACTCGGCCTGTGCTCGCCGCAACTGGAAGAAAAGCTGTTCGCGCTGGAAAAACAGGGCAAGTCCGTGGTGTTGCTGCTCGACCGTTCCGGCCCGCTGGCGCTGTTCGCCGTAGCCGACACGGTCAAGGAAACCAGCCGCGAGGCGATCCGCCAGTTGCATGATCTGGGCGTGAAAACCCTGATGCTGACCGGCGACAACGTCCACACCGCGCAGGCGATTGCGACACAGGTCGGGATCGATCAGGCCAAGGGCGACTTGTTGCCGACCGACAAACTGCAAGCCATCGAAGATCTGTACGCGCAGGGCCGTCGAGTCGGCATGGTCGGCGACGGCATCAACGATGCGCCGGCACTGGCTCGGGCCGAGATCGGGTTTGCGATGGCGGCGGCCGGTACCGATACAGCAATTGAAACTGCCGATGTCGCCCTGATGGACGACGATCTGCGCAAGATTCCGGCCTTCATCAGCCTGTCCCGCAACACGGCCAGCATCCTGAAACAGAACATTGCGCTGGCGCTGGTGATCAAAGCGATCTTTCTTGGGGTAACCTTCGCCGGGCTCGCCACCATGTGGATGGCGGTGTTTGCCGACATGGGCGTGAGCCTGCTGGTGGTGTTCAACGGTTTGCGCCTGTTGCGCAAGTAGAGGAAGAGGGGCGGTTGTGCTGAGTGCCGAGCTGAAAGCGTTTTACATGGTGGCCCGTCTGGGCAGCATCACGCTGGCGGCAAAGAAGCTCGGCCTCAGCCAACCGACCGTGACCACCCAGATCCGCAATCTGGAAAGCCAGTATTCGGTGGAACTGTTCTACCGTGGCGGCCGGCGCCTGAGTGTCAGCGACGAAGGCGCGCGGCTGTTGCCGATGGTCAAGGCGCTGTTGCAGCAGGAGGCCGATATCGAGTTCTTCCTGCGCAACAGTGGTCAGGTGCAGGGCACGCTGCGTATCGCTGCCACCGCGCCGTATTACATCCTCGATCTGGTGAAGACCTTCCGTGAGCGCCTGCCGCAGGTGGAAGTGTCGGTGGAAATCGGCAACTCGCAGCAGGTGCTCGAAGCGCTGGAGGACTATCGGGTGGATGTCGCGGCGTCGTCGCAGCTGCTCGACGATGCGCGGTTGATCCGTAGAGTGCTCGGCAGCGATCCGCTGGTGCTGGCGGTGCATCGCAATCATCCGCTGGCAGCGCACGACCATGTAGCGCTGAGTGCGCTGGCCGGGCATACCTTGCTGATGCGTGAATCCGGCTCGACCACCCGTCGCCTGACCGAAGAGTTGCTGGCCGGCGCCGGCGTCAGTTTCGGGCCGTTGCTGGAGATCGGCAGCCGCGAGTCGATCCGCGAAGCGGTGCTGCGCAATATCGGCATCAGCATCATCGCCCGTCAGGAAGTGCCGCATGATCCGCAATTGCGGGTGCTGACTCTGGAGAATGCACCGCAGATTCCCGAATACCTCTACTGCCTCAAGGAGCGCAAGAGCGCCCGGTTGCCGGCAGCGTTTCTTGGACTGGCGCAGGAAATGTCCCCGGCCTGATCGTAATGATCGTTCCCACGCTCTGCGTGGGAATGCCTCATTGGACGCTCTGCGTCCGCTCTTGGGACGCGGAGCGTCCCGGGCTGCATTCCCACGCAGAGCGTGGGAACGATCCGCGGGGAACCAAAATCCCTGAATACCACTATCGGTCGTTTTTGCGTCGTTGCCATATGACCGACGCATTACAACTCTAGGATCTGCCTCATCCGCTTGATGAGGCCTGTCCATGAACCCTGCAATCGCAACTGCCCTGACCAACCCCGGCGCACCGATGAAAGTGCGTGGCGTGCAGAAGCGCTTCGGCGCCTTCACCGCGCTGGATAATGTCTCCCTCGATGTCGCGGCCGGTGAGCTGGTGTGCCTGCTCGGCCCGTCGGGCTGTGGCAAGACCACGCTGTTGCGTTGTATCGCCGGTCTGGAGAAGCAGGACAGCGGCGAGTTGTACCTCGGTGAGCGCGACGTTTCCCACCTCGCGCCACAGGCTCGGGACTACGGCATTCTGTTTCAGTCCTACGCGCTGTTTCCCAATCTGACCGTCGAAGCGAACATTGCCTACGGCCTCGCCAGCAGTGGTCGCGATGAAGTGCGCCGTCGTGTCGGTCAGATGCTGGAACTGGTCGGCCTCAGCGGCAGTGAGAAAAAGTACCCGGGCCAGTTGTCCGGCGGCCAGCAACAACGTGTAGCCCTGGCCCGAGCCCTGGCCCCCGCGCCGTCGCTGCTGTTGCTCGACGAACCGATGTCGGCCCTCGATGCCCGGGTGCGCGAGCATCTGTGCACCGAGCTGCGCCAACTGCAACGCAACCTCGGCATCACCACCCTGATGGTCACGCACAATCAGGACGAAGCCATGCTGATGGCCGACCGCATTGCGGTGATGAACAACGGCAAGGTCGAGCAGTACGCCACCCCGCAGGAAATCTACAACCGCCCGGCCACACCGTTCGTGGCCGAGTTTGTCGGCCAGGGTAACTGGCTGCCGTTCCAGCGCAGCAGCGACAGTCACGCCAAGGTTGGCGGGATGAACCTGCGCCTGGCCGACGGCAGCGTCCACAGTCCGTCGGGCCGACTGTTCTGCCGCCCGGAAGCGATCAACGTCAATCCGCTGGGGCATGAGGAAAACCTGTTCCCGGCCAGGGTCCGCGAGATCACTTTCCTTGGCAATCGCTGCCGCATGAGCTTCGAGCTCGATCAATTGCCCGGTCATGCCTTGCTCGCCGAACTGGCGCCGGAAGCCATGCCGCGCCTCGGCGCCCAGCAGATCATGGTTGCTTTGCCGCCCCGCAGCCTGCAGGTGTTTGCCTGATGAACAGCAACCTCGCACTGCCACTACCGCAAAAGCAGGCGCGGCAGGTGTCCGGGGCCGAGGTCGGCGACCGGATCTTCGTCCTCGGCGGCAAACTCCTGCTGCTGGTGCTGCTCGGTGTGGCGGTGCTGTTGCCATTGCTGGCGATCTTCTGGCGCGGTTTCAGCAGCGAAGCCGGGCAGGGCGGTGGCTGGCTCGCCGCGAAGGAACTGGTGACCAGCGACAATTTCCACTGGCTGCTCGGCAACAGCCTGAAAGTTTCCCTCAGCGTCGCGGCCATCGTCGTACCGCTGGCCTACCTGTTTGCTTACGCCTTGCAGCGCACATTGATTCCGGCAAAGGGTATCTGGCGCGGGATTTCGTTGCTGCCGCTGATGGCGCCGTCGATGCTGCCGGGGATCGCGCTGGTGTATCTGTTCGGCAATCAGGGCATGCTGCGCGGACTGCTCTCGGACAACATCTACGGTTTCTGGGGGATTGTTCTGGGTGAGGTGATCTACACCTTCCCACATGCCTTGATGATTTTGCTGTCAGCCCTGTCACTGGCGGATGCACGACTGTTCGACGCAGCGTCGAGCATGGGCGCCAGTCCCGCGAAAGCCTTTCGCAGCATCACCTGGCCGGCGACCCGTCAGGCCGTGTTCGCCGCGGTCTGTCTGGTGTTCACCCTGACCATCACCGATTTCGGTGTACCGGTGGTGGTCGGTGGCGACTATCAGGTGCTGGCGCTGGAAGCCTACAAAGCCGTGGTCGGCCAGCAGCAATTCGGTCGCGGCGCGTTGATCGGCATGGTTCTGCTGCTGCCGGCGCTGTTCAGCTTCGGCGTCGATGCCTGGTTGCGTCGTCGTCACGGCGACTCCATGAGCGGCCGCGCCCAGGTGTTCAAACCGGCGCCGTCGAAGAAGCGTGATGCCTTTTATCTCGCCGTTGTCCTGCTGATCAGCGCCGCGTTGCTGCTGGTGTTCGGCATGGCGGTGTTCTCGTCGCTGGTGAAGTTCTGGCCGTACAACCTGTCGCTGTCGCTCAACCACTATCAGTTCAACGAGACCGCCGGCGGTGGCTGGCTGGCCTACGGCAACAGTCTGAAGATGGCGCTGGGCACGGCGTTGATCGGCAGTGTGCTGATCTTCACCGGCGCCTACCTGATGGAAAAGACCCGCAGCCAGCGCGGGCTGAATCTGACACTGCGCATGCTCAGTTTCGTACCGATGGCGGTACCGGGGCTGGTGCTCGGTCTGGGTTACGTCTTCTTTTTCAACCTGACCGGCAACCCGCTGCACGTGCTGTACGGGACCATGACCCTGCTGATCGTCTGCACCATTGCTCATTATTTGACCACTGCGCAGATGACCGCCACCACCGCGCTGCGTCAGCTCGACGCCGAGTTCGAGGCCGCCGCGCTGTCGCTCAAGGCGCCGCTGTACCGGCATTACCTGCGGGTCACCGTGCCGATCTGCCTGCCGGCGCTGCTGGACATCGTGCGCTACCTGTTCGTCTCGGCCATGACCACCGTGTCCGCCGCGATTTTCCTCTACAGCCCCGACACCATTCTCGCGGCGGTGGCGGTACTGAACATGGATGACGCCGGCAACGTCGGCGGCGCGGCGGCGATGTCGACCCTGATTCTGTTCACCTCGGCGGGCGTGTCCTTGCTGCTGGCGTGGGCTTCGCGCGGCTTGCTGCGCCGTTCCCAGGCCTGGCGGCAAACGGCGCCCGGCCACTGATCCACGACTTGTCCCCTATCGCTCAACTCACCTACAGGAAAACGATCATGTTCAAGCCTATGGCCCTGGCCGCTGCTGTGCTCGCTACTTTCAGCCTGAATGCCTTCGCGGCAAAAACCGAGTTGACGGTGTACACCGCCCTCGAAGCCGAGCAGTTGAAGTCCTACAAAGAGGCCTTCGAAAAGGCCAACCCGGACGTCGAGATCAAGTGGGTGCGCGATTCCACCGGGATCATCACCGCCAAACTGCTTGCCGAAAAGGATCGCCCGCAGGCTGACGCGGTGTGGGGCCTGGCGGCGTCGAGCCTGGCAATCCTCGATCAACAGGGCATGCTGCAAAGCTATGCGCCGAAGGACCTGGGCAAGATCGGCGCAAACTACCGCGACGCCGCCAACCCGCCAGCCTGGGTCGGCATGGACGTCTGGGCCGCGACGATTTGCTTCAACACCGTCGAAGCCGAAAAGCAGGGCCTGACCAAACCGGTGAGCTGGCAAGACCTGACCAAGCCTGAGTACAAAGGCAAGATCGTGATGCCGAACCCGGCCTCGTCCGGCACCGGTTTCCTCGACGTCAGCGCCTGGCTGCAAACCTTCGGCGAGAAACAGGGCTGGGCTTACATGGACGGTCTGCACCAGAACATCGGCCAGTACGTTCACTCCGGTTCCAAGCCTTGCAAACTGGCGGCGGCGGGCGAATTCCCGATCGGGATTTCCTTTGAGTACCCGGCCGTTCAGCTGAAGCGTCAGGGCGCGCCGCTGGACATCATCCTGCCGAAAGAGGGCCTGGGCTGGGAGATCGAAGCGACTGCCGTGATCAAAGGCACGCCGCATGAAGAGGCCGCGAAGAAACTGGCCGACTTCTCCGCCAGCGCCCCGGCGATGGACCTGTACAAGGAAAACTTCGCCGTCCTCGCCCAGCCGGGCATCGCCAAGCCGCAGACCGAACTGCCGGCCGACTACGAGCAGCGCCTGATCAAGAACGACTTCGCCTGGGCCTCGAAGAACCGCGACGAGATCCTGACCGAATGGCGCAAGCGCTATGACGGCAAGTCCGAGAAAGTCGCCGCCAAGTAAATCTTCTTGCCCGCTCGTTCCCACGCTCCGCGTGGGAATGAATACCGTGACGCTCTGCGTCACAGAGGACGCGGAGCGTCCTTGGCTGCATTCCCACGCAAAGCGTGGGAACGAGAAGCGCCTGGACGCGAGAACGATCATTGGGGGCTGCATGACACAACACAAAGACTTGCTGATCGTCGGCGCCGGCATCCTGGGCCTGTCCCACGCTTACGCCGCTGCCCGGCGCGGTCTCAGGGTCACGGTTTTCGAGCGCACTGCCACGCCTCTCGGCGCCTCGGTACGCAACTTCGGCCAGGCGCTGGTCACCGGCCAGCCACCGGGCCCGATGCTGGAGCTGGCCAAGGCCAGCCGCGAAATCTGGGGCCAGTGGGCGCAGCTCGCCGGCCTGCAACTCAAGCGCAACGGCTCGTACCTGTTCGCCCGCACCGAGGCCGAAGAACATTTGCTCGAAGCCTTCTGCGCCGGGCGCGCCGTCGAGCACGACTACCGCGTCGAGCTGCTACGCGGTGCCGCGCTGCGCGATCTGTATGGCGGCCAGTTCAGCCATCACTGCGCCGCGCTGCACGGGATGGACGATCAACAACTGTATTCCCGGGAAGCAATTCCGGCGCTGATCCAATACCTGCGCCGCGAACTCAACGTCGGGTTTCACTTCTCGACGCTGGTGCGCGACGTCGAACCGGGACGCCTGCACAGCACGGCCGGCACTTTCACCGCCAAGCAGATCATGGTCTGCTCCGGCCACGATTATCAGACCTTGCTGGCCGAGCCGATTGCCGCCCTCGACCCGCAAATCTGCCGCCTGCAAATGCTTCGCGTCCGGCCGCAGATCGACCTGAACTTGCAACATGCCTTGCTCACCGGTCTCAGCTGCGTGCACTACGGCGCCTTCGCTGACTTGCCGGAAGCGTCGGCGGTGCAGGCGCAAATCCTGCGCGAACAACCGCACCTGCAGGAAAACGGCATCCACCTTTTGATCAGCCCGACGCCCTATGGCGAGCTGATCATCGGCGATTCGCACCATTACGGCTGCGATCCGTCGCCGTTCAACGCCGAGCAGGTGGACAACTGGATGCTCGAACTGGCCGAGCAGACTCTCGGTTGCAAGGTGCAAGTGGTCGAGCGCTGGCAGGGTGTCTATGGTTCCCGGGGGCCGGGGCCGTTTTCGTTCCTGCGCCCGGCGCCGGGGCTGAGTGTGGCGCTGATGCACAGCGGCGTCGGCATGAGCGTCGGCCCGGCCATGGCCGAGCGCAATGTCGCACAGCTTTTGGGAGAGAACTGATGTTGAGTCACGAGCAAGTCATCGACCGGGTGTTCGGCCTCTATGAGCGCTTCGGCGCCAGCGACTACATCGGCGAACCGGTATCGCAGATCGAACACATGTCCCAGGCGGCGCAACTGGCCATCGCCGAAGGCTTCGACGACGAAGTGGTACTCGCCGCGTTCTTCCACGACATCGGCCATTTGTGTGCCGAAGGTGCGGAGAACATGGGCGGTTACGGCGTGGTCAGCCACGAACGCCTCGGCGCGGATTATTTGCGTGAGGCCGGATTCAGCGAGCGCCTGGCGCGGCTGGTCGAGTATCACGTTCAGGCCAAGCGCTATCTGACGCTCAGGGAATCGGGCTATTACGAACGCTTGAGCGAAGCCAGTCGCCGCACCCTGGACTATCAGGGCGGGGTGATGACCGAGGCTGAAGCCGATGCGTTCGAGCAGGATCCGTTGTGTGCCGTCAGCCTGCGGATGCGCCAGTGGGATGAGCTGGCGAAGGAAATGGCCGTGCCGGTGATGGATCTGGGTGTGCTGAAGGGCAAGGCAGCGCGGTTGCTTGCTGTGTAAGTCTTTGGACCGGGCTGCTGCATTCGCGAGCTTGCTCGCTCTCACAAAGATCTTTGGTAAACACAAATCCTGTGAACGCTCAAAGTAACTTTGGGAGCGAGCTTGCTCGCGAAGACGGCGGATCAGGCACTACAGCTCTGTGGCCAAAGACTCAATCTCTTCCTGCCGCTCAGCCTGATTCAGCTTCGGATGCGGATTGAGCGAAGACCACTGCGGATGCGCCCGCGCCTTGTTCAGCGCCTCCGGCAACTTGCCTTCGCGCCAGGTCTTGTCCTGCGGCGTTGCCACCTGAATGCTGTCCAGCGCCGCATGGCCTCGGGCGTTCAGCGCTTGCAGCAATTGCCGCTGACGCAGGGCCAACAGGCGCAGCACGTTATCGTCGACCGTCAGTTCTCGCTGGCCTTTGATCTTGCCGAGCAGGCGATTGCCATAGCTGCGGGCGGTTTGCAGGGCGCCACCGGCAATGGCACCGGCCAGAGCGGCAGCGCCGAGCGTAATGCCGCCAACCAGCAGATCCACACCCGCGCCGGCTGCGGCACCGGCGGCAATTCCGCCGCCGACCCGCACGCCGAGCTGCTTGAGGGTTTCCGGGTTGAACAGGTCATCGCCCCAGCGCCCGTCGAGCAACGGCAGATCACTCGCGGCGGCGTCCTGTGGGCGGAAGGCGTAGAGCTTGAGCAGCGCTTCGACGCAGCGTTGTTCGCGCTGACGCACGGCTTTGCGCAATTCGCTGATGGCTTGTTGTTCCTGTTCGGCGTTGCTCGCCACACTGCGTCGGCACGCGGCGCAGTCGATCAGCAATTCGGCAATCAGGCGTGCGGCGCTTTGCTCGCGGGCGAGGCGCTGGGCCTGTTGATCGGCGATCAGGCGTTCAAGTTGTGGGCGGGCGTTTTCCAGCAACAGGGCGAGGCTTTCATATAGCCGCCGCTCGCCATCCTCGGGCGGGGCGACGCTGTCGAAACGCACCAGCGCATGCAGGCCGAGACGCGCCAGTGCTTCGCGCCAGTCCGGCTCGCGGTGGTTGGCGCTGCTGACGAAATTCAGCACCGGCAGCAACGGCTTGCCGCAACTGGCCAGTACTTCCAGTTCGTCGCGGTATTTGGCCAGCACCGGTTCGCGGGCGTCGATCACGTACAGGCCGGCATCGGAGGCGAGCAGTTGCCGCAGCACTTTGGCTTCCTGTTCGAAACGCTGGCGCGCTTCGCTGCCGTCGAGAAACCGCGCCAATCGCGCCGGGCCGTCGAGGCGTTCGCCGGGGCGTTCCAGGCGCTCGAGAAAATCCAGCAGGGCGATGGCGTCTTCCAGGCCCGGCGTGTCGTAGAGGTCGAGCAACGGCTCGCCATCCACCGACAGCCGCGCGCCTTCGACATGCCGCGTGGTGCTTGGGCGATGGGAGACTTCGCCGAAGCCGACATCGCGGGTCAGGGTGCGCAACAGTGAAGTCTTGCCGACGTTGGTGTGGCCGACTACCGCCAGTTTCAGCGGCGCTTTCCAGGCATCAGTCATGTCCGTGCTCCAGCCAGTTCAACGGGGCGCAATCGGCAAACGGCAGTTCGAGTTGTTGCAGAGCCACGTGCCAGTCGCCGAGGCGTTCGGCGTCCAGCGCTTGTCCTTGCGGCGCCTGCATCAGCCAGACGCGGGTGGCGGCGGCATTGCGCGCCAACTCGGCAATCAGCGCCAGGCTGCCGCGATCCGGCGAACGCCTTGGGTCGCAGGCAATCGCCAGGCGCGCCGGCGGGAAGCGGCTGAGTTGTTCGAGCAGTTTGTTGCGCGATTCACGGCTGTCGAGGATGCCGGCGTTGCTGACGTTTTTCGGCAGCGTCGGCGGCCATGGGTGTTGATCATCGAGTTCGATGGCCACGAGTAACGCGCCATCGCTGGCGTGTTCGCCGACGGTGCTTTCGACGCGATGCAATTGCGCAGGCTCGGGATCGGTGATGCCGAGACGTTCGCTGGTCGGCATCAGGCGTTCGCGCAACTGGGCGTATCCGGGCAGGTTCAGGTCCAGACGCAGCGCAGCCTTGCCGCTGTTCCAACGCCAGAAGCAGAACAGCGCCAACAGCAGACGCGGCAGCACGCCGTACACCACCAGCACGCCGACCAGCCAGGTCGCCCAGGCCTGACGGGCGCTTTCGATGTTCAGCGCGGTGTCACCGCTGGCGCGGATCATTTCGACCGTGGGCACGTTAAAGCCCAGCAGCGCCGGCAAGGCGCCGAGGGCCTGAGTCATGTTGATGAACGTGTCGGCGCTGAGAATCGTGGTTTCCCAGACGAAGCCGTAGCGCCGGGTCGCCATCAGCGTCAGCAGCAAAACCAGCGCGCTGAGCATTGCCAGCAACCACAGGCCATTGACCAGCGTGCCGAGCGCCCAGCGATTGAGTTTCCGGCGTTGCAGCATCAGCAGCAGGGCCGGCGCCAGTTGCGCAGCCTTGGCGTCGCGAGCGAGTTTTTCACTGAGCCACAGCCACAAGCGGCCGAGAGTGGCGCCATGTTCGCCAGCGAAGATCAGCCCCAGCGCCCAGCTCAACAGCAGGATCAGGTTCAGCCCGAGCAGACTGCCCAGCGCCCAGAACACATTGACCGGCGTCTGGCCCAGTGCGGCGAAGGCCAGGCCGGCGCCGCTCAGTACCGCGAAGATCGCCAACAACACCAGCGCCAGGCGCGCGCCTTGCAGCCAGCGCTTGAGCGCCGAGGTCAGGCCATCGCGCTCGGCCAGCCACAGGGCGCGGCGTTGAATGCGTCCGGGCAGATCGCCGCCGGCCGCGCGGGCCAGGCGATTGGCTTCCGGATCGTCCAGCGGGCCTGCGTGTTCTTCGCGCAGGCGCACGGTTTCGGTGAGCCAGAGGTTTTGCAGTGGAGTCAGTTCAGTCACGCGGCATCCCGTTGCTTGATTGAGCCGTGAGCATAACCGCTGTGGCGCTTATCGGGGTAAGCGCGGCTCTGGTATCCTCGCCGGCATGACTAAATCTCTCCCCCTCAGCCTGATCGCAGCCCTCGGTGAAAACCGCGTGATCGGCGTCGACAACAGCATGCCCTGGCACTTGCCGGGGGACTTCAAATACTTCAAGGCCACGACGCTCGGCAAGCCGATCATCATGGGTCGCAAGACCTGGGATTCGCTGGGTCGCCCGTTGCCGGGCCGTCTGAATATCGTGGTCAGCCGTCAGGCCGGTCTGGTGCTGGAGGGCGCGGAAGTCTATCCGTCGCTGGAAGCGGCCGTGGTTCGCGCCGAAGCTTGGGCGAAAGAGCAGGGCGTCGATGAGTTGATGCTGATTGGCGGGGCGCAGTTGTATGCGCAGGGGCTGGCCGAGGCAGATCGCTTGTATCTGACCCGCGTGGCGTTGAGCCCGGAGGGCGATGCGTGGTTTCCGGAGTTCGATCTGAACCAGTGGAAGCGGGTGTCGAACGTGCCGAATCCGGCTGAAGGCGACAAACCGGCTTACAACTTCGAAGTCTGGGAAAAAGCCTGAATCTCGATCGTTCCCACGCTCCTGCGTGGGAATGCCTCTAGGGACGCTCCGCGTCCAGTGACGCAGAGCGTCACGGGCTGCATTCCCACGCGGAGCGTGGGAACGATCAGCGAGGGAGCACGCTCCCTCGCCACAACGTCAATCAAGCCTGAGCCAGTTCCGCATGCTCATCAGCATCCAGCAGGACCTTGTCGGTCTGCTGCATCACCTGGCTGGTAATCGCACCGGCGGTGATCGAACCACTCACGTTCAGCGCCGTGCGACCCATGTCGATCAGCGGCTCGACCGAAATCAGCAACGCCACCAGCGAAACCGGCAAGCCCATGGCCGGCAGCACGATCAGCGCGGCGAAGGTCGCACCGCCCCCCACGCCCGCCACACCGGCCGAACTCAAGGTAACAATCGCCACCAGCGTCGCGATCCACAGCGGATCCAGCGGGTTGATGCCGACGGTTGGCGCAACCATCACCGCCAGCATCGCCGGGTACAGACCGGCGCAACCGTTCTGGCCGATGGTCGCGCCGAACGAAGCGGCGAAACTTGCCACCGATTGCGGAATGCCCAGACGACGGGTCTGCGCTTCGATGCTCAGCGGAATGCTCGCCGCGCTGGAGCGGCTGGTGAAGGCGAAGGTCAGCACCGGCCAGATCTTGCGGAAGAAACGCAGCGGGTTGATCCCGGCCGCCGACACCAGCAGGCCGTGCACCACAAACATCAGGCCCAGACCGAGGTACGACACCACGACGAAACTGCCGAGCTTGATGATGTCTTGCAGGTTGGAACCGGCCACCACTTTGGTCATCAACGCCAGTACGCCGTACGGGGTCAGCTTCATCACCAGACGCACCAGGCGCATCACCCAGGCTTGCAGGGTGTCGATGGCGTTGATCACTTTCTGACCTTTCTCGACGTCATCCTTGAGCAGTTGCAGCGCGGCAACCCCCATGAACGCGGCGAAGATCACCACGCTGATGATCGAGGTCGGCTTGGCTCGGGCCAGGTCGGCGAACGGGTTCTGCGGGATGAACGACAGCAGCAATTGCGGCACATTCAGGTCGGCGACCTTGCCGGCGTAGTCGGTCTGAATGGTTTGCAGGCGGGCCATTTCCTGCGTCCCGGCGACCAGGCCTTCGGCGGTCAGGCCAAACAGGTTGGTCAGGCCGATGCCGATCAGCGCGGCAATCGCGGTGGTGAACAGCAGCGTGCCGATGGTCAGGAAGCTGATCTTGCCCAGCGACGAAGCGTTGTGCAGACGGGCCACGGCGCTGAGGATCGAGGCAAACACCAGCGGGATCACGATCATTTGCAGCAGTTGCACGTAACCGTTGCCGACCAGGTCGAACCAGCCGATCGAGGCTTTCAGCACCGGGTTGCCGGCACCGTAGATCGTGTGCAGCGCGACGCCGAATGCCACGCCCAGCACCAGCGCGAGCAGGACTTTTTTCGCCAGGCTCCACGTGGTGTGACGGGTTTGCGCCAGACCGAAGAGCAGGGCAAGGAACACCAGCAAGTTGAGAATCAGGGGCAGATTCATGAGAACTCCAGAAAAGACTGTGCCAACAACCTTCCGGGGCTGTTGCGAACCGGCAAGCCTAACAGTTTGATTTCCAATGATTTAATACCGAAATCAAAGGTCGTCCGTCGGTTTTGGAATAAGCGGGTGTCGCTCACGGGGATGCAACTGGCGCGAAACGGACGCGGATGGTCGCTGACAGACGGGGACTGTCACATTTATTTGTTAGCGTCGATTTCTTTGACCCAGGGAGAAGCGCCAATGAAGTTTGCACCGAAATTTCTGGCTGTCGCACTGACTGTGGGAATGGGCCTGGTCACTCAGGCATTCGCCACCGACCTGAAACACTGGCCGGCGGATCAGGCCAAGGCACTGGACGCGATGATCGCCGCCAATGCCAACAAGGGTAACTACGCGGTGTTCGACATGGACAACACCAGTTACCGCTACGACCTCGAAGAGTCGTTGTTGCCGTTCATGGAAAACAAGGGCCTGATCACCCGCGACAAGCTCGACCCTTCCCTGAAACTGATGCCGTTCAAGGACACCGCCGACCACAAGGAAAGCCTGTTCAGCTACTACTACCGCCTCTGCGAAGTTGACGACATGGTTTGCTATCCATGGGTCGCGCAGGTGTTTTCCGGTTTCACCCTCAAGGAACTCAAGGGCTACGTCGATGAGTTGATGGCCTCAGGCAAACCGGTGCCGACGACCTATTACGAAGGTGATGTGGTCAAGAATCTGGACGTGAACCCGCCGAAGATCTTCACCGGCCAGAAAGAGCTGTACAACAAGTTGATGGAAAACGGCATCGAGGTCTACGTGATGACCGCCGCTTCCGAAGAACTGGTGCGCATGGTCGCGGCCGATCCGAAGTACGGATACAACGTCAAACCGCAGAACGTGATCGGCGTGACCACGTTGCTGAAGAACCGCGAGACCGGCGAACTGACCACCGCGCGCAAGCAGATCACCGCCGGCAAGTATGACGAGAAGGCCAACCTCGGCCTCGAACTGACCCCGTACTTGTGGACCCCGGCGACCTGGATGGCCGGCAAGCACGCGGCGATTCTGACCTACATCGACGAGTGGAAAAAACCGGTCCTGGTGGGTGGCGACACGCCGACCAGCGACGGCTACATGCTGTTCCACGATGTGGACGTGGCCAAGGGCGGTATTCACCTGTGGATCAACCGCAAGGACAAGTACATGACCCAGCTCAACGGCATGATGGCCAAGCACGCAGCGGCCCAGGCGAAAGAAGGTTTGCCGGTGACGGCGGACAAGAACTGGGTGATCGTGAAGCCGGAAGAAATCCAGTAAACCTTTCTACGATGATCGTTCCCACGTCGAGGCGTCGAACCGTCCGCATGGGAATGCCTACCGGGACGCTCCGCGTCCAGTGACGCGGAGCGTCACGGGCTGCATTCCCACGCAGAGCGTGGGAACGATCAAACTGAAGGCAAAAAAATGCCCCGCACTTGGCGGGGCATTTTTATGCACGACGGTTAAGCATCACAGTCCGTCGAGCATCGCCTTGTTGCGCACCGCGCCTTTGTCGGCGCTGGTCGCCAGCAGGGCGTAGGCCTTGAGGGCCGTGGTCACTTTGCGTGGACGCTTCTCGACCGGTTTCCAGCCTTTCTTGTCCTGCTCGACCCGGCGTGCCGCCAGTTCTTCGTCGCTGATCAACAGGTTGATCGAGCGGTTTGGAATGTCGATCAGCACCTTGTCACCGTCCTGCACCAGACCGATCGCGCCGCCGGCCGCAGCTTCTGGCGAAGCGTGGCCGATGGACAGGCCGGAAGTACCGCCGGAGAAACGGCCGTCGGTCAGCAGGGCGCAGGCTTTGCCCAGGCCTTTGGATTTCAGGTACGAGGTCGGGTAGAGCATTTCCTGCATGCCTGGGCCGCCTTTCGGGCCTTCGTAGCGAATGATGACGATGTCGCCTTCCTTCACTTCGTCGGCGAGGATGCCGCGCACGGCGCTGTCCTGGCTTTCAAAAATCTTCGCGTTGCCTTCGAAGACGTGGATCGACTCATCGACGCCGGCGGTTTTCACCACGCAGCCATCCAGGGCGATGTTGCCGTACAGCACGGCCAGGCCGCCTTCTTTCGAATAGGCGTGTTCGAAGCTGCGGATGCAGCCGTTTTCACGGTCGTCGTCCAGGGTTTCCCAACGGGTCGACTGGCTGAACGCGGTTTGCGTCGGAATGCCGGCCGGGCCTGCCTTGAAGAAGTGGTGCACGGCTTCATCGTCGGTCTGGGTGATGTCCCACTTGGCGATGGCTTCTTCCATGCTGCGGCTGTGCACGGTCGGCAAGTCGGTGTGCAGCAGGCCGCCACGGGCCAGCGAACCGAGGATGCTGAAAATGCCGCCAGCGCGATGCACGTCTTCCATGTGGTACTTCTGGATGTTCGGTGCGACCTTGCACAGTTGCGGCACCTTGCGCGACAGACGATCGATGTCACGCAGGTCGAAGTCGATCTCGGCTTCCTGGGCGGCGGCCAGCAAGTGCAGGATGGTGTTGGTCGAACCACCCATGGCGATGTCGAGCATCATCGCGTTCTCGAACGCCTTGAAGTTGGCAATGTTGCGCGGCAGAACCGATTCGTCGTTCTCGCCGTAGTAGCGTTTGCACAGTTCGACGATGGTGCGGCCGGCCTGCAGGAACAGCTGTTCGCGATCGCTGTGGGTGGCCAGGGTCGAACCGTTGCCCGGCAATGCAAGGCCCAGGGCTTCGGTCAGGCAGTTCATCGAGTTGGCGGTGAACATGCCGGAGCACGAACCGCAGGTCGGGCAGGCGCTGCGCTCGTACTCGGCAACCTTCTCGTCAGAAGCGCTGGAGTCGGCGGCGATCACCATGGCGTCGACAAGGTCGAGACCGTGGCTGGCCAGTTTGGTCTTGCCGGCTTCCATCGGACCGCCGGAGACGAAGATCACCGGTATGTTCAGGCGCAGCGCAGCCATCAGCATGCCCGGGGTGATCTTGTCGCAGTTCGAGATGCAGACGATGGCGTCGGCGCAGTGGGCGTTGACCATGTACTCGACGGAGTCGGCGATGATCTCGCGGCTCGGCAGCGAATAGAGCATGCCGTCGTGACCCATGGCGATGCCGTCGTCCACGGCGATGGTGTTGAATTCTTTCGCGACGCCGCCAGCGCGTTCGATCTCGCGAGCAACCAGCTGGCCCAGGTCCTTCAGGTGAACGTGGCCCGGTACGAACTGGGTGAAGGAGTTGGCAATGGCGATGATCGGCTTCTTGAAGTCGTCATCTTTCATCCCGGTGGCGCGCCACAGTGCGCGGGCGCCGGCCATGTTGCGGCCGTGGGTGGATGTTTTCGAGCGGTAATCTGGCATGGAGCACTCCGGGCGGCTAATCAGGTATCAAAAGGGAGTGAGCTTCTATTGACGTCTGGAACACTCAGAAATGGCCGTGTGTCCTGATGTTGCCGATGACGTTGCGGGATCGCCGCTGGTCTCAGCCTGAGCTCATAAACCCGCCGGGGATGAATGGCGATGAATCTCGCGATTCTACACCGCTGGCGTCAGGAGGGAATGGCGCAAAGCGTTGTTCCAGTGCTGACGAAGCGTGCGGGATGACGACCGGCAAGGTTAATCGCTGTCCGGTCGCCCCACGAGATCATTGCGCCGACTGATCCGGGCGTTCAATACCAGTGCTACCCCGCTGAGTATCACGAAGCTGTAGCCGAGCGTGGATTGCAGGTTGGCCGGGCTCAGGCTGATCAAGGCACTGATCATGCCGCCGCAGATGAAAATGATCGTGCTGCCGGCCGAGGCCGAGGTGCCGGCGTTTTCCGGAAACAGGCTCATGGCCCGGGAAGTGGCCGCCGGCCGTGCAATGGTAGTGCCGGCGGTACAGATCAGCATCGGGATCAGCACGGTCGCCGGAGCCAGTGCAAAGCTTGATGACAGGTAAAGCATGCTCAGGCCCGCGGACAGGATCAGGCTCAGGCCGACGACCATCTGCTGGTCGCTGTTGAGGCGTCTGCTCAACAGGCTGGCGAGGATACCCCCGGTGACGTAAGCCGCACCGTAGATCAGCAGGATCAACGAAAATTCGTAAGCGGAAAGTTGCAGCCGATCCATGAAGATCAGCGGCGAGATCACGATGAATGAAAAGTGGCAGGCGAATGCAAACGCTGAAATCAGCCAGTAGCCGACGAAGTCGAAATCTCCCAGAACCCGTCGATAGGCCATGAAGAAGTTCGTACGTGTGTCACTGGCGGTCGGTCGGGTGTTTTCCAGAAGCAGCCAGGCCTTGAGCAGCACTGCGGCGGATAAGCCGATGAACACCCAGAAGCTGCCGCGCCAACCCAGTGTCGCCTGAAGAAAGGTGCCTGCCAGCGGCGATACCGAGATGAATATCCCGCCGGCGGTGACCATCAGGATCCGCAGGCGATCGCGTTCTTCGCCTTCGAACAGATCCTGCACCAGCGCCTGGGACAGCACGAAGCAACCGCACCCCAGCGCCTGCACCACCCGGAACGTCAGAAACAGCGAATAGTCCGAGGTCATCACGCACCCGAGGGCGCCGAGCATAGAAACGCTCATGCCGGCGAGCAGCAGGCCTTTGCGTCCGATCACATCCGACAGCGGCCCGGTCAGCAACTGGGCGAAGGCGATACCGACGGCGAACAGGCTGATCGACAGGGCGATGTCCGCCGGGGTGCGGTGAAAGTGTTCGGCCAGTGCTGGGAACGAAGGCAGCAGGACATCCAGCGGAAAGACGCCGAGCAACACCATCGCCAGCAAAAGACTGACAGCTCCGCGCCGCTGACGTCCGGTCACCACAGATTGTCCGTCATCCATCGATCAGTCCCGCCCTGGCAAAAAGTGTCTGGTTTTGAGGTTCGGCGAAAAATCCGGCTTTCTTCAATGCGCTTATCGTGGCGAGGCTGCCGGAGCGTGCTCGCTGTCGAATGGCCTGCGCTGTAGTCATCGTGCCGAGAATGTCCATCACCGTGGTGTTGGCAATGCCCGCGCCACAGAGGCTTTCCTGCAGCCAGTGCTCATCCACTTCGAAGAAGATTTCCAGAATGTCGAGCAAGGTCGTCGCGGTGAACGTTCGCTGTCGCGGGTCCAGGTGCAACCAGAGGTAGTGGAACACTTCGGTGAAATAGCGGCTGTGGCGCGCTTCGTCGGTGAGGTGATCGCGCAACATATCGTTGACGCCGGACACCAGGCTGTCGCGGCAGACATCCAGCAGTTCACGGGCAATGATGGTTTCCGAGACGAAACCCAGAAGAAAGCGCGCCAGCGGCTGGTGCTCCTGCCCGGTGCGTGCGATCAGCAGGTTCATCCGGGTGATCCGTCCGGGCATGACCGGGCGCCCGGTGATGGCGTAGAGACTGGCGATCTGCTCCGCCACCTGACTGGAAAACAGAGCGTGATAGCCCTCGTCGGTGTAGAGCTGCAGTGCGGCGGTTTTCATCGGCGCCGGCACCGCGACCGGCAGTTCTCCGTGGACGATGGTTTCGACGGCGCGATTGACGATCCGGTGTTCGAGCAATGTGGTGTAGTCGAGAAAATGCACCAGATGTCGGGCCGTAAGCCGATGCAGCATCGAACGGCCCGCTGCCTCGATGGCCGGGTGGGCCAGGTAGGGCAGGAATGTCGGCGGAAACCAGTGCCGGGTCTCCAGTTGTTCCTGCACGTTGTCCGGCAAGCGGTAATCGTGAGGGCTGGTGCGGACCGAGGCGCGGGTGTTCCAGTCACTCAGGGTGAACTGGAAAACCGGTGCCGGGGCGAGGGCGTTCATGGTTGTGCCTCACGCAGCAGGTCGCGCATTTCCTGACACATCGCCTGACCGTCGCTTTCCCCGCAACCGACGAAAAACAAGGGTTGCTCCGCACTGTTCTCGAGTTGCAGCAACGTTTCGACCTGATCATCGGAAAACGCGCCCGTGAGCCAGGTGTTCATGCCCAGGGCCGTAGCCACCAGTTGAAACGTCTGCGAAAGGTGCCCGGCTTCGACGAATGCCATTCGATAGGCACGCGAATGCGGGTATTTCCACCAGAGCCGGTCAAAACGGGCGGTGATGAACAGCCCCAATGGCAGGTTGTTGATGAAGTGCTGGCCTCCCAGCAGATTGCCGGGCGCGGTATCGGGCAAAGGGTTGATGAAGCTCAGGGCATGTTCGGTGGGGCGGTAGGCATACATGCCGGGCGCCAGTCCGTCGACGTTCTGTACCAGCACGAACCCGGCGCAGGCATTGAGGCCGCCGCCGGAAGGGCTGCTGCGTCGCGCGCCAAGTCCATCGGCGATGCTGTCGTCGCGATCGGCGTCGCGTTCTCGCAGGTAACCAAGTGACAGATAAAGCAAGGTGCCGACATCGTCCAGCGACACGGCGGCGCCGGTGAAGGATCGGCAGGTCTTTCGCCGGGTCAGCGAATTCGACAGGCTGTCGTCATTCAATGCCAGCGGCTCGGGCAGGGCGATGAGTGCGTTCGGACCGATATCCACAGGCATGTCGTGTGGCGGTGGAGTGGCGAGCACCG
Source organism: Pseudomonas sp. B15(2017) (assembly GCF_002113215.1). Taxonomy (NCBI): domain Bacteria; kingdom Pseudomonadati; phylum Pseudomonadota; class Gammaproteobacteria; order Pseudomonadales; family Pseudomonadaceae; genus Pseudomonas; species Pseudomonas sp. B15(2017). Next base: position 276,888 of record NZ_NEJZ01000007.1, on the reverse strand, counting down.
TGTTGCAGTGTTCGAGGTATTGCCTGGACCATTCCTGAATATTTCGGGGAGTATGTTCGCAAGGAATATCCCGAGTCCCGATATGGTAGATCATGGACAGTTCATCCCAGCCCCAGGCAGGGGCGGAGATTTTTAAAGAAGTCAGTATTCCGGCATTTAATAGCTGTGTATCTATTATGTTGCTGCTGTCATATAAGTCGGGGTTGTGAATAAGTTGCGCCAGTCGGGAGGAATACTCAAGATCAAGTTCATGTTGAGTATGGTCTCTGTAATTCCAGACTATCTGGCCGGGAGTTCGCGGCAGTATGAATAAATAAGGGTTTATATGCATGTTGGGACACGCTGCTCTGGATAGTTGCTTTGTCAGAGGCGCTGGGTAGCCGGCTATACCCAGCGCCCACCTTATTTAACGGGCTTTAGGTGCGACCAGAAAAGCCAGGTTTGCGAGGGTGCGGGATTCCAGAGTGATTGCTTTCATGATTGAACTCCTTGTTCATTGTTACTTGGATTAGTTGGTGTCACCTCCGTGGTGACGACTTAATAATAGTTTGTAATGGATTAATCGCAAGCAAATATTAAGTAGGAATAATCCAGTAATTTTGTCGGAGTGATCTTTGGCTGGAACTGGTTATGTAAGTTAAATTTCAGTAAATAAAGTATTTGCGGAAATATCCTGCACGTTGGTAGGAAGATAAATGTAGGAAAGCAAAATCAAAGACAAAAAGAAGGGGAGCCCGTGGGCTCCCCTTTCGATAGCGTCAATGCCGTGGATCTGTCAGCTGTTCGGCAGCAGGCGGCAGGTGATGCTCTTGATGTAGCGGGTTTCCGGGATGGCCGGGTGTACCGGATGATCCGGGCCCTGACCGCCGCGCTCCAGCAGCTGGATGTTGCGGTCCAGGTGACGGGCGCTGGTCAGCAGGATGTTCTGCAGATCGTCTTCCGGCAGGTGCATCGAGCACGAAGCGCTGAACAGGATGCCGTCCTTGTTGAGCAGGCGCATGGCTTGCTCGTTCAGGCGACGGTAGGCGCCTTCACCGTTTTTCAGGTCTTTCTTGCGTTTGATGAACGCAGGCGGGTCGGCAACGATCACGTCAAAGCGCTCTTCGCCGGCCTTGAGTTCCTTCAGGGCTTCGAAGACGTCGCCTTCGATGCAGGTCATCTTGTCGGCGAAACCGTTCAGTGCGGCGTTGCGCTCAACGCCGTCGAGGGCGAAGCCCGATGCGTCGACGCAGAACACTTCGCTGGCGCCGAATGCGGCGGCCTGCACGCCCCAGCCACCGATGTAGCTGTACAGGTCCAGCACGCGCTTGCCCTTGGCGTAAGGGGCCAGGCGGGCGCGGTTCATGCGGTGATCGTAGAACCAGCCGGTTTTCTGACCTTGAACGACGGGTGCTTCGAATTTCACGCCGTTCTCTTCCAGTGCTACCCACTCCGGCACCACGCCGAAGACGGTTTCGGTGTAACGCTCGAGGCCTTCGGCATCGCGGGCAGCGGAGTCGTTCTTGAACAGGATGCCGCTTGGCTTGAGCACTTGGGTCAGCGCCGCGATCACGTCATCTTTATGGGCTTCCATGGTCGCCGAAGCGAGTTGCACCACGAGGATGTCGCCGAAACGGTCGACCACCAGACCCGGCAGCAGGTCGGAATCGCCGTAGACCAGACGATAGAACGGTTTGTCGAACAGGCGCTCGCGCAGCGACAGGGCCACGTTGAGGCGATGCACCAGCAGCGACTTGTCCAGCGGCAGCTTGATGTCGCGCGACAGCAGGCGGGCGCAGATCAGGTTGTTCGGGCTCATGGCAACGATGCCCAGCGGCTTGCCGCCGGCGGCTTCGAGGATCGCCTGGTCGCCGGCCTTGAAGCCGTGCAACGGGGTCGCGGCCACGTCGATTTCGTTGCTGTAGATCCACAAGTGACCGGCGCGCAGGCGACGGTCGGCGTTGGCTTTGAGGCGCAAGCTAGGCAGGGACATGACGTCGCTCCGGAAAAAAGAGCGGGAGTATACCGTGTTGCGCCTTATGCCGGGTTTGGCGTGCGATGAAACGCGGCGGGCCTCATCGCAAGCAGGCCCGCTCCCGTGTCCACTCGCCTGTGCTCTATGCCGACAGCGCGTCAATCAGCGCTTTGCTGAATGCCGGAATATCGTCCGGTTGGCGGCTGCTGATCAGGTTGCCGTCTTTTACGACTTCCTGATCGACCCAGTTCACCCCCGCGTTGACCAGATCGTCCTTGACGGTCTTGTAGCTGGTCATGGTCTTGCCATTGACCAGCCCGGCCGAAATCAACAGCCAGCTGCCGTGACAGATCACCGCGATCGGTTTGCCGGCGGAGGCACCGGTCTTGACCAGATGTTGCGCGTCCTGGTCGATGCGGATGGTGTCAGAGTTCTGCACGCCGCCCGGGAGCACCACGGCGTCGTACTGATCGATGCTTGCGCCCTGGAAAGTCTGGTCGACCTTGAAATCGTCCGCAGGTTTATCGTGGTTCCAGCCTTTGACGCTGCCGGTTTCGGCAGAGAGGATGTCAACCTGCGCTCCAGCCTGCTCGAGTGCGTTTTTGGGACCGGTCAGTTCAACTTGCTCGAAACCATCGGTTACCAGAAAAGCGACGCGCTTGCTGCCGAGAGAATTTGCCATCGTTAAGCTCCTGAGTCTGTTGGGATTACAGCCCGGGACAGATCGAGAACTGTTCCAGGCACTACAGATTCCGAAGGCCGGGCAAAAGTGAAAGTTCCTGCGAATTGCCCACTGGTGTGTCGTGCGGCGGTTTTTAGAGGTTAGAATCGCCGCCTGTCCCAGAGTGTGTACTTATGTCCCAAGAGCTGACCACCGAACAGATTCAACAGTCCCTGCAAGGCATCAGCGTGCCCGCGCAGCCGCAGATCATGGTGGATCTGCAAATGGAGCAATACATGCCCGACCCGGACCTGGAGACGATCGCCAAGCTGATCTCCCAGGATCCCGGCCTTTCCGGCTCGCTGCTGAAAATCGTCAACTCGCCGTATTACGGCCTGAGCAACAAGATCACCTCGATCAAGCGCGCGGTGAACCTGCTGGGCAGCCGTTCGATCATCAATCTGATCAATGCCATGTCGATCAAGGGCGAGATGAACGACGACACCATCGTCACCCTGAACCGTTTCTGGGACACCGCCCAGGACGTGGCCATGACCTGCCTGACCCTGGCCAAGCGCGTCGGCACCGAGGCGAGCGACGAGGCTTACGCCTTGGGTCTGTTCCACGACTGCGGCGTGCCGCTGATGCTTCAGCGTTTCCCGGATTACATGACGACGCTCGAAAAGGCCTACGCCAACGCGAGTGCCGAGCGCCGGGTCGTGGATACCGAGAACGATGTCTACAACACCAATCACTCGGTGGTCGGTTATTACACCGCCAAGTCCTGGCGCCTGCCGGAACATGTCAGCGCGGCCATCGCCAACCACCACAATGCCCTGGCGATCTTCAGCGACGAGACCTCGCGCAACAGTCAGATGAAGAACCTGCTGGCGATCCTGAAGATGGCCGAGCACATCTGTGCGTCGTACCGGGTGCTGGGCAACCAGACCGAAGACTTCGAATGGCAGGCTGTCGGGCCGCTGGTGCTTGAGTACATCGGCCTCTCGGATTACGACTTCGAAACGTTGAAGCAGACGATCCGCGAACTTGGCGCGCACTGATTAGAGAAGCTGATGATTCGAGGAATCCATGCCTGAACTGCCGGAAGTCGAAACCACCCGTCGCGGCATCGCCCCGCACCTGGAAGGCCAGCGCGTCAGCCGGGTGATCGTGCGGGACCGGCGGCTGCGCTGGCCGATTCCCGAAGACCTCGATGTGCGGCTGTCCGGGCAGCGCATCGTGCTGGTCGAGCGACGCGCCAAGTATCTGCTGATCAACGCCGAGGCCGGTACGCTGATCAGCCACTTGGGCATGTCCGGCAACTTGCGGCTGGTTGAGGTCGGGATGCCGGCGGCCAAGCATGAGCATGTCGATATCGAACTGGATTCCGGACTGGCCTTGCGCTACACCGATCCGCGACGTTTCGGCGCGATGCTGTGGAGCAATGACCCGCTCAATCACGAGTTGCTGATCCGTCTGGGCCCTGAGCCGTTGACCGATCTGTTCGATGGCGAGCGGTTGTATCAGCTGTCGCGCGGGCGCTCGATGGCGGTCAAACCGTTCATCATGGATAACGCGGTGGTGGTGGGGGTCGGCAATATCTACGCGACCGAAGCACTGTTCGCCGCCGGTATCGATCCGCGCCGTGAAGCCAAAGGCATTTCCCGGGCGCGGTATTTGAAGCTGGCGATCGAGATCAAGCGCATCCTCGCTGCTGCCATCGAGCGCGGCGGCACCACGTTGCGTGATTTCATCGGTGGCGACGGGCAGCCGGGGTATTTCCAGCAGGAGCTGTTTGTCTACGGTCGCGGTGGCGAGCACTGCAAGGTCTGCGGCACAGGCTTGCGGGAAATGAAGCTCGGCCAGCGCGCCAGCGTCTGGTGCCCGCGCTGCCAAAGCTGAGCTGGACGTCCGAAAAACGCCTACGGTCTATAGTGAGTTGTCTCACTGTTCAGCCCGAAGGATCGTGCCATGAAGTCCTTGCAAACCCTCATCGTCGCCCTGCTGCTGTGCTTCAGCCTGACCATTCAGGCCGCGGAAGGCGGCAGCGGCGATCCTCGTTACGCCATCCAGAATCCACCGGCCTACGCCATGCTCGGCGATCTGCTGATTGCCCGTCCGTTACTGGTGGTGGCGACGGTGATCGGTGCCGGGGCGTTCGTTGTGTCGTTGCCGTTCACCGCGCTGGGTGGCGGGATTGGCGATGCGGGAGAGGCGCTGGTGGTGGCGCCGGCGAAAGCGGCGTTCGTGCGTTGCCTGGGCTGCACTGGAGAGGGATTCGAACAGCGTGAATGACGTGATCGCAGCCTGCTGCTGCGATCACGGTCAGAAACTCAGGCCTTGCCGGTGATCTTGCGGTACTTCTCCATCAACTGTTCTTCAGTCTCCGGATGGGCTTCGTCCAGTGGAATGCAATCCACCGGGCAGACCTGCTGACACTGTGGCTCGTCGTAGTGGCCGACGCACTGGGTGCACAGGTTCGGGTCGATCACGTAGATCTCTTCGCCTTGAGAAATGGCGGCGTTCGGACACTCGGGTTCGCAGACGTCGCAGTTGATGCAATCGTCGGTGATGATCAGGGACATGCTAACTCCAGCCGGGGCGGGGAGCCCGGGCGCTATGAATCAATGCGCGCAATTGTGCCGCATTGGCGCCCGTAGTGCACGCGGGCGCCGTTTGAACGGTCGTTACTTCTTGAAGCGCAGGGTCAGGGCTTCGGCCACCGCCGGGTGGACGAACTTGCTGATATCGCCGCCCAGGGCCGCGATTTCCCGCACCAGGGTCGAGGAAATGAACGAATAACGCTCGGACGGGGTGAGAAACAGGCTCTCCACATCCGGGGCCAACTGGCGGTTCATGTTGGCCAGCTGGAATTCGTATTCGAAGTCCGACACCGCGCGCAGGCCACGCAGGAACACGTTGGCGTTCTGTTCCTTGGCGAAATGCGCCAGCAGCGTCGAGAAGCCGACCACTTCCACGTTCGGCAGGTGTTTGGTGACCTCGCGGGCCAGCTCGACCCGTTGTTCCAGCGGGAACAGCGGATTCTTCTTGGGGCTGGCGGCGACGGCGATGATCACGTGGTCGAACAGGCGCGAGGCGCGTTCGACCAGATCGCCATGGCCCTTGGTAATAGGGTCGAAGGTACCTGGGTACAACACTCGGTTCATCGCGTCGTCCTGGCGGGAATCCGTTGGGGAGTCGGATGGTATCGCAGCCGTCCCGGTCGGGAAAGTCGCCTGTTGGGTAAGAAAGCACTATAGACGATCGGAATTTTCGTCTTTTTCACGGGTTTCTCAGCCGTTCGCCGAGGGATGTCGCCAGTTGCGCCGTCAGACCGTAGACCGACAACTGCGGGTTGGCGCCGATGCTGGTGGGAAAGAGCGAGCCGTCATGAATCGACAGATTGCGCAGTTGATGATGGCGGCCGAGGCTGTCGGTGACGGCGGTTTTCGGGTCTTCGCCCATCGCGCAGCCGCCCATGACGTGGGCACTGCCCAGGCGGGTGCGATACAACTGCAGACTCAGGCTGTCGATCAACGAGCGGGCCTCGGCCGGGCTGTTCACGTAGCGCGCATCAGCGTGCATCGGCATCACTGCTTTGGCGCCGCCGGCGAACTGGATCTCGGCCATGCTGTGGAAGGAGCGACGCAAACCCTCCCAGGCGTAAGGCGAAACCTGATAGTCGAGTACCGGCGAGCCGTCACCGCGCAGCTCGACGCTGCCGCCCTGGCTGTCCGGGTGAAAACCGTCACGCAGCAGGGCCAGCATCGCGTGGGTGTGCGGCAGGTCCGCCATGTGTTGCGCACTTTCCTGACCGAACCCGCCGAGCAATGTGGCAGCCAGCGCCGGGTGCAGCGGCGGCACTTCAAGCTTGTAAGCCATCGGGCCGGTGGTGCCGTCCTTCCACTGGAAATGATCCGAATAGATCGACTGCGGCGCACCGTAGAACGGGTTTATCACTTCGTCGAAACGCCCGGCGGACATGTTCACCAGATGCAGGAAGGTGCGCTTGCCCAGGCGTTTGTGCGGATCCGGTGCATCCGAACGCATCAGCAGCGCCGGGCTGTTGATCCCGCCGCCGGCCAGCACGTAATGCCGCGCCTTGACGGTGATCGTGCGTCCGGTCGGCTCGACGCAGCGTTCGTCCATCGCCACACACTGCAGCCCGGTGACCTTGTCGCCGTTGATCAACAGTTTTTCGGCCCGGGCCAGATAGAGCAGTTCGCCGCCCTTTTCCAGCGTTGCCGGAATGGTCGTGACCATCATCGACTGCTTGGCGTTGGTCGGGCAGCCCATGCCGCAGTAACCGAGGTTCCAGCAGCCGCGCACGTTGCGCGGAATCACGTGCCAGCTGTAGCCGAGCTGTTCGCAGCCTTTGCGGATCACGTCGTTGTTGGCGTTGGGCGGCACCCTCCACGAGGCGACGCCGAGGCGCTGCTCCATTTTCTCGAACCACGGTGCCATGTCGGCGGGGCTGTGGCCTTTGACGTTGTGTTCTTTGGCCCAGTGTTCGAGGGTCGGCTCCGGCGTGCGAAAGCTCGATGTCCAGTTGATCAGGGTGGTGCCGCCAACCGCGCGGCCCTGAAGGATGGTAATCGCGCCGTCCTTGCTCATGCGGCCGGTGCCTTCCTGATAGAGGCTGCTGTAGGCCTGGTCTTCCAGCAGTTTGAAATCGCTGCTGGTCTTGAGCGGACCCTCTTCGATCAACAGCACTTTGTAGCCGGCGGCACTGAGGATTTCCGCGGTGGTGCCGCCGCCGGCGCCGCTGCCGATGATGGCGACATCGGTTGCCAGGGTCAGGTCATCGCTGAGTTGCGCGCCGTTGTAGGTTTTCCAGCCACGGGCAAGGCCTTCGCGAAACGGGTCGGGTACGGGCATCGATCAGGTTCTCTTATTATTGTTTTGCGTGGGGCGCCAGGCTCAAACGGCGGGCGGGCCGGGGTAACCGCAATGGGCCCAGGATTCGGCGCGGGTGTACCAGGCCATCATCACCATTTGCAGCAATGAGCTGTGGCCCATGCGCAGCAGGCTCAGCGAGCTGTTTTCCCAGCGATCGAGGAAATGGCGGATCGCCTCGGGGCTGGCGTTTTCCCAACTGCCCCAGATTCCGGTCAATGGCCCGCGCGTCACCGCCATGCCCAGCACATCAAACAGTTGCCGGGTGAGCTTGAGCATTTCCGGCGACAGGTGATCGAGGCTGTAATCCAGCGACTTCAGGGTTCCATCGACAGCGGCGGGCATCTTTTCCACCGCGACGGCGCCATCGAGCATTACCGGAATCAGCGCGCGCAGAAACAGCAGGTCACCGCTGCGCAGCGTGGTGAATCCGTGGGCCGATACGCTCGATGAACAGCCGCTGAGGCTGGCACCAAGCCCGGCGGTGGCGAGGAACGCCGTGGCGCCCAGGCTGAATTTCAGCAGGCCACGGCGCGAGAGGGCAGGTGTTTCGGTCAGGCTTGGGTGCATTGTTGTTATTACCCGGCGGTGACGTTAGCGAATGAACAGTTTCTGGATCAGTTTCTGAATGGATTTGCCGTAGGGCGGGTAGATCAGTTTCGCCGCGTTGAAACGTTGTTTGACCAGCACGCCCTTGGCCTTGCTGAACGTCAGGAAACCTTCGTGCCCGTGGTAATGCCCCATGCCCGACGGGCCGATGCCACCGAACGGCATGTCGTCCTGCGCCACATGCAGCAGCGTGTCGTTGAGGCAGACGCCGCCGGAATGGGTTTCGCTGAGCACGCGCTTCTGTTCGCGTTTGTCGTAGCCGAAGTAGTAAAGAGCCAGAGGACGTGGCCGCTGATTGATGTAAGCAAATGCCTGATCCAGATCCTGATACGGCACGATCGGCAACAGCGGGCCGAAGATTTCGTCCTGCATCACCGTCATCTCGTCGCTGACATTCAGCAGCAGGCTGTGCGGCATGCGCCGGCCCTGGCCCTGCTCGAACAGCGGAATCAGCAGCGCGCCCTTGCTGGTGGCGTCGCTGAGGTAGCTGTTCAGTCGCGCCAGTTGGCGCTCGTTGATGATGGCGGTGTAGTCCGGGTTGTCGGCGAGTGTCGGATAAAACCCGCGCACGGCCTGGCGATAGGCTTCGACGAAACCGCCGATGCGCGCTTCCGGCACCAGCACGTAATCCGGGGCCACGCAGGTCTGGCCGGCATTGAGGGTCTTGCCGAAGGCGATGCGTTCGGCGGCGTCCTTGAGCGGCACGTCGTGGGAGACGATGGCCGGGGATTTGCCGCCCAGCTCCAGCGTCACCGGGGTCAGGTTTTCTGCCGCCGCGCGCATCACGTGCCTGCCGACGCTGGTGGAGCCGGTGAACAGCAGGTGATCGAAGCGCATCTTCGAAAACGCCACGCCGACATCGGCCTCGCCGAGCACCACGCACACCAGATCCTCGGGGAAGATTCGCGCCAGCAGTTGCTTGAGCAGCAGGCCGGTGGCCGGGGTCGATTCGCTGAGTTTCAGCATCACCCGATTACCGGCCGCGAGGGCGCCGGTCAACGGGCCGATGGCCAGGAACAGCGGGTAGTTCCACGGCACGATGACGCCCACCACGCCAAGCGGCTGGTACACGACTTTCGCCGATGCCGGCTGGAAGGCGACGCCGACTTTGCGCCGCGAAGGTTTCATCCACTGGCTGATGTGCCGGCTGGCGTAGTGAATGCCGTGCAGGCTCGGCATCAGTTCGGCGAGCAGGGTTTCATCGGCGCTGCGGTGGCTGAAGTCGGAGCTGATGGCGTCGATCAGGGCCTGCCGCTCGCTGCTCAACAAATCGCGCAGGGCCTTGAGCCATTGCTGACGCTGGGCCGCCGGCGGCATCGGGTTGGCGGCGTAGGCGGCACGCTGCGCATCGAACAGCCGATTGAGCTCTTCCAGCGGCTGTTGCAGCGTTTGCAGGTAGGCAATATCGGCAGTCATTGTCAGCTCCGGAGATGTTGTTGTGACGAACTTTTTAGAGTCTATGCTCTAGAAAGTCAAATGGCTTCCTTGCGCATCCTGGTTTTATCCGGTTCCGGTTAGGTCGTAAGATGCCCCCCAACGCACTCTGAATTAAAGCTCAAGCCATGGCCCCACGGATCAAAACCAGCGAGCGCATCGTGCAGAACAGCCTCGAGCTGTTCAATCAGCAGGGCGAGCGCAGCATCAGCACCAATCACATCGCCGCCCACATGGAGATTTCTCCGGGCAATCTGTACTACCACTTCCCCAACAAGCAGGCGATCATCGCCGTGCTGTTCAGTGAGTACGAAAGCCTGGTGGACAGCTTCCTGCGTCCGCCCCAGGGCCGGGCCGCGACGGTCGAAGACAAGCGTTTCTATCTCAAGGAATTGCTGTCGGCGATGTGGCGCTACCGTTTCCTGCACCGCGATCTCGAGCATCTGCTCGACAGCGATCCGGATCTGGCCGGGCGTTACCGGCGCTTCTCCCAGCGCTGCGTGATCCAGGGCGCGGCGATCTACGAAGGCTTTGTTGCCGCCGGGATCCTGAAGATGGACCGGGTGCAGATCGAATCCCTGACCCTCAACGCGTGGATCATCCTCACCTCGTGGGTGCGCTTCCTGTGCACGACCCGAGAAAATTCCAATCACCTCAGCGAACAGGCCATCAAACGTGGCGTGTATCAGGTGCTGGTGCTGGAAGCAGGGTTCGTCACCGAGCAGGCCCGCGATGAGGTCAACGCCTTGTTCGAAGAGTTCTACGTGCCGCTGGCCCAGGCCCTCGAAGAGAGACCGTAATTCCATTTCCTCACTGGAGTCGTTCGCTATGCCGATTGCGCAACTGATCAGCCCGACCGCCCTGGATGCCCGCAAGGCGCAGCCGGGGCTGGTGATTCTCGATTGCCGTTTTGCCCTCGAAGACCCGGATTACGGCCAGCGCAGCTACGCCGAGGGGCACATTGCCGGGGCACATTTCGCCGATCTTGAGCGGGACCTCAGCGGCCCGGTGACCAAAGGCGTGACCGGTCGCCATCCGCTGCCGGAGCCGACGGCGCTGATTGATCGCCTGCAAGCCTTCGGCATCAACAACGACAGTGACGTGGTTCTGTATGACGACGGCCCGGGCGCCTATGCGGCGCGGGCCTGGTGGTTGCTGGCGTGGCTGGGCAAGCGCGACGGCGTGTTCATTCTCGATGGCGGGCTCAAGGCCTGGCATGCGGCGGGGCTGCCGCTGAGCCTCGATCCACCGTCAGCCGTCCGCGGCAACTTCAGCGGCCAGCCGGACATGAACCTGCTGCTCAGCGCCGAGCAATTGCAGCAGCGCCTCGGCCAACCGGCCCTGACCCTGCTCGATGCCCGCGCGTTGCCGCGCTTCAAGGGTGAAGTGGAACCGATCGACCCGATCGCCGGGCACATTCCCGGCGCGCAGTGCGCGGCGTTCACCGACAATCTGGGCAGCGACGGGCGTTTCCTGCCGGCCGATCAGCTCAAGCAGCGTTTCGCCGCGAAACTCGGCGAGCGTTCGCCGGCCGATCTGGTGGCTTACTGCGGCTCCGGGGTGACAGCGTGTCACAACCTGTTCGCCCTGTGTCTGGCGGGTTACCCGTTGGGTTCGCTGTATGCCGGATCGTGGAGCGAGTGGATCAACGAGCCGTCGCGCGGTATCGCGACGGGCGAATAAGCGCTCAGCGACCCAGCCGCGCGCTGCGATAGGCCGCCGGCCCCACACCATAAACCTGTTTGAACTGCCGGCTCAGATGGCTCTGGTCGGCAAATCCCAGCTGCGCGGCGACTTCCACCGGCACGCAGCCGCTCTGCAGCAAGCCCCGCGCACAGGCGATCCGCTGCTGCATCAGCCAGCTGTGCGGCGGCATGCCGGTGGCGCGGCGGAACACCCGGGCGAAGTGGAAGGGTGACAGGTTCACGGCCGCCGCCAGTTCTTCCAGCGAGGGCGGCGCCGCCAGTTGCGCGTGCAGCAACTCCTTGGCCATCGCCACCGCGCGATGCTCCTTGCCGGGGTTGCCGTTGATTTGCACCGCCGCGTGACGCTGCAACAGCCGCCTCATCATTTCGCGCCACACCGTTTGCTGTTGCAGCGCGGTGGCGGGGCTTTCCAGCAAGCGGTGCAACTGACTGAAGCCGGTGACCAGATCCGGGTCGCGATACAGCGTTGCGCCAAAGGCCGGCATCGGCGCGGTCGGCAGTTCCAGTTCTTCAAGCAGCGAGACAATCTTGCCGGTGTCCGGGTAGAACGCACGGTACAGCCAGCCGTCCTCGGTGCCCTTGTGGCCGGTGTGCAATTCATCCGGATTGATCAGCACCAGCGTGCCGCTGCCCGCCAGGTGTTCGGCGCCGCGATAACGGTAGCGCTGGGCACCGGCCATGATCATGCCGATCACATAACCGTCGTGGACGTGCGGGGCGAAACGATGCTCGATGTAGCGCGCGGTCAACAGCTCGACCCCGGCCAGAGGCGCGGCTTGCCAGAAACGGATCGACTCGCCCCGATCGCTCATGACCTCACCCGCGACCCGCGTCAGCCAGCCACTGCGGAATCCGTCGTTCCAGGTAATAGCCCGGCTGGCGGAGCGTGCCGTCGACGAAGCCGACATGCCCGCCCTTGTTCTGCAATTCGAACACGGTCGAGCTCGATAGCTCACTGGCTGAAGGCAAACTGTGGGGAAACACGAACGGATCGTCCGCCGCCTGAATGATCAGGGTCGGCGTGCGAATCTCTCCGAGAAAGTAACGGCTCGATGCCCGGCGATAGTAATCCTCGGCATCGACGAAACCGTGCAGCGGCGCGGTCACCCGGCCATCGAAATCCCAGAAAGTGCGCATGTTTTCCAGCGAGCCGAGAGCGGCCAGTGCGGCAAGACCGTCCTCGCGCCCGTCGTGCTGGAACTGGCGCTGCTTGTTCTTGATGTAGGCCACCATCTCGCGCATGAAGTGCGCCTGATAGACCTTGGAGAAACCCTGGCCGATACGGTCGGCGCATTGATCGAGGCGAAACGGCACCGACACCGCCACGGCACCCAGTACGCCGCTGGCGCTGCCGGTTTCCCCCAGATGCTTGAGCAGCACATTGCCGCCGAGGGAATAGCCGACCGCATACAACGGCGCCAGTGGCCGCTTGGCTTTCAGATGGCGGATGGTCTCGGCGAGGTCTTCGCTGGCGCCGGAATGGTAGCTGCGCGGCAACAGGTTCGGCTCGCCGGAGCAGCCGCGCCAGTTCAGCGCAACACTGGCCCAGCCCTGTGCGGCGAGCGCTGCCTGGATTCCGGCCACATAAGGCGAATTGGAGGAGCCGGTCAGCCCGTGCAACACCAGCACCAGTGGCGCTTCGGCGCTGTGCGGGCCGTACCAGTCGAGGTCGAGAAAGTCGCCATCCTCCAGCCATAGCCGTTCGCGCTGGCGGTCAAGGTGAACGGTCTTGCGCCAAAGCGGCCCCCACAAGGTTTGCAGGTGCGGATTGCCAAGGCCGAAGGCGGGCGTGAAACGAAAACCTGGTTCGGAAGGAGAAAGAAGTGCGCGCACGGTAAATCTCGACGGTGTCATGCATGAAGTGACAGTCATACAAGGGCTGTCACTTCAAGGGAGGTCTAACTTGCCACAAAGCCTGCATCGGCGCGACACGAATGCCCCGACGGCTCGACGGTCGGGACAATGGCCGGTTGCGGGAGCGGCACTTGGGGTACCGTCGGACCGACCGTCACTACCCGCCACTGATCGTCCGGCAGATGTTTGTCCATTGCCGTTCTGATCTGTTCAAGCGTCAGGCGCTGCACCTGTTGTGCGAAGAAGTCCAGGTCCAGTGGCAAGTGATGCCGGTTGATCTCGGCCAGGCGCCCGAGAATCTGCGCGTTGCTGGCGCTGCCAACGATGTTGGCGTTGGCCAGTCGGCGTTTGAAGTAAGCCAATTCCTCCTGTGTCGGGCCCTCACGCCGGAATTTGCTGAGCATCGATTTCACCAGGGCCACCGTTTCATTCGCGAATTGAGGGCTGGTCTGCAGGGTGATTGATGTCAGGCCGCTGCCCGCCCAGTCTTTGTTGCGAATGCTGGCGTCGTACACCAGGCCGCGTTTTTGCCGCAGTTCTGTCATCAGACGGGAGTTTGCTCCCCTGCCGAAAATCAGCGTCGCGGCATACAGCGCAACGAAGTCTTCGTGTTGGCGCGACAGGCTGGGTTGTCCCAGCAATACGTGAACCTGTTCCTGTGTGCGCTCGACATGGCGATGCATTTCAGTACCGAAAGCCTTGAGCGGTTCGACGGTGGGCAATGCAACGAGGGGCGCGGGTAGCGCGTTGGCGATTTGCAGGCTGATGGCCTGTGCCTGTTCGACGGAAAGGTCTCCCACCAATGTAATTTGTGTCTGGCTTGCCGAGTGGGTCTGGCTGTGAAACGTTTGAACGGCCTGACGGGTGAGCGAGGTCAGGCCGGCATCGGTTCCGTAGATCGAACGGGCGTATGGCGTGTCCGCAGCCAGCAGGTCCAGCAGGCGCAGCGAGGCAATTTCCGCAGGTTGTTGCTGTTCTGCCAGCTGCAAGCCACGAAGCTCGCGCTTGACCCTGAGCAGAGCTTCTTCGGTAAGAGCGGGCTGCCCCAGCATTTGCGTAAACAGCTGCAGAGCCCGGCTGCTTTTGTCTGGATCGCTCAGGCTGCGCAACGTGAAAGTGGCACGTTCCTGATCCAGGTCCATCCCGAGCTTCGCTCCCAGCCCGTCGAACACTTCGGCGATCGCTGCATGATCGCTCATGTCGGCGACGCCTTCGTTGAACAGACTGAATGTCACCGCTGCCAGACCGGGTGTGTCGCCATCGTGCGCACTGCCGCCGGCGAAGCTGACGTGAACGTCGAACATTGGCAGATCCGTGGTGCGGATGAATAACGTTTTGATGCCTGTCGTGGTTTTCCAGCCCTTGATGGTAAAGGGGCGTGGAGCCTGTTGTGTGGAGTCTGTTTCCAGCAACGATTGCAATCGAGTGTCGGGAAAGCCGGCTGGCGAGTTGGCGGCAGTAGCCTGGCTGGCTGACAGCCAGCTGATGAGTGCGAAACAGGCCAGGACAGACTCAAAGACGCGCGCCGATTTATCCATGTTTTTTCTCCATGAGCACATGGGCGGTGCTGAGGCGTTCGCGGATCAGATATTTTTCAGCGGTCTGACGGATGTCCTCGGGCGTCACGTTCTTTAACCCGGCAATCTCCTGATCGAGCAATTGCCACGACAGGCCAATGCTCTCGAGGGCGGCCAGCTGTTGGGCAGTGCTCTCGATAGAATCTCGTGCAAAAACCCTTTGGGCGATCAACTGGGTTCGCGCGCGTTCCAGTTCATCGATGGAGGGAGGCGTTGTGCGCAGCTCCTCGAACAGATCCCAGACGCGTGATTGCGCCTTGTCAGGCGTGGCCGATTGCGAATTGTCGAGCCGGGTGCGCACTATCAGGAGGGTGTCGCCACGGCTGTAAAGGTTGTAGCTGGCGTCGACTTGACTGAGCAAATGCTCCTGGTGCAACAGGCGTTTTTGCAGGCGTGCGCTCTGGGAGCCTGCCAGCAACATTCTGATCAGCTGCAGTGCGTGTGCGGTCCGATCGGTGTCTGCCGTAGCCAGGCTGGGAACGTTGATTGCCATGATCAGTTGTGGGGCAGGAACCGGTTGATTGAGTGTGATTCGGCGTTCGCCCGGCTCCGGCAGTTCATGAGGTTTCACGGCTTGTGGAAAGGCGCGACCGGGCAGGCTGCCGAAGTAACGCTGAGCCAAGGGCTGAACGTAATCGAGCGTGACGTCACCGACGATAACCAGCGTGGCATTGCCGGGGGAATAGCGTGACTCATACCAGCCCCGCAACTGAGTGGCGTTCAGACCGTGCAGGTCATTCATCCAGCCGATGACGGGCGTCCGGTAGCTGCTGGAGGGATAGGCCAGAGCTTCCAGGCGTTCCATTGCGGTGTCGAGAGGACTGTCTTCAACACTCCAGCGACGTTCTTCTTGAATGACGGCAATCTCGGGGTTGAAATCCTCAGGTCTGAGGTGAGCGGTCGACATCAGGTCGGCCATCAGCTCAAACGCGACGCCCAGATAAGGCTTGGGCAGCGTCTGGTAATAGGCCGTGACGTCCTTATTGGTAAAGGCATTTTCCGATGCGCCCAGGGATTCCAGAATGGCCGATGCCTCACCCGGACAAGTCTTGCTGCTGCCCTTGTAAAGCATGTGCTCCAGCGCGTGGGACAGTCCGGTCTGGCCCGGCGATTCGTCAGCCGAGCCGACTTTGAACCAGAGTTGCGAGGTGACCAGCGGGGCCCGGTGATCCTCGCGGACGACGACCTTCAGGCCATTGTCCAGCAGAAACTCATGGGTGGTCGGTGGTGGATCGGCCAGCGCCAGCAGCGGGGCGAGGGCCAGGCAAGGCAGCATCCTGCTGCACAAAGTGTCCATAAGTGATTCATCCTCAGTGGATTACGGAAATGGCGTAATCCACTGTGGAGATTTTGCAGGGGAGGCGTGCGGTAGTTATCTACCGCACGCCGGGCATTGCATGCATCGACGGTGTCAGAGAGCGGGCAGGCTGCGCTGCCACAACGCGTAGTACACCCGCCCGGATTTCTGCTCGCGGTGCAGGCGCCAGTTGCCCGGCAGGCCGAGGGTCGATGGTGCGGTTTCGCTTTCAGTGTAGATCCACGAATCTTCGGCCAGCCATTGGCGCTCTTCCAGCAATGTGCACACCGACGGCAGCAGGTTCTGGTTGAACGGCGGGTCGAGGAACACCAGGTCGAACGGAGTCGCGGTCTGGGTTTCCAGGTAGCGCAGCGCATCGGCGGTCTGTACGTGGCCGTTGGTGCAGCGCAGCGTGCCGAGGTGTTCTTTCAGGCTGGAGACCGCAACATGGCTGGCGTCCAGGGCCTGACCCATTGCTGCGCCACGGGACAGCGCTTCCAGAAACAGTGCGCCGCTGCCGGCGAACGGATCGAGAACCTTGGCCCCGGCAACGTACGGCGCGAGCCAGTTGAACAGGGTTTCGCGTACCCGATCCGGCGTCGGACGCAGGCCCGGCGCATCAGGAAAGCTCAGTTTGCGGCTGCGCCATTCGCCGCCGATGATGCGCAACTGGTTCACCCCGTTGTGCAGTTTTTGTACAGGTTTCTTTGGACTGGCCATTAATGCTCCGGAACCCCGAGCGGCTGCTCGGCAGGTTTATCAGATGGGGCCGGTAACGGCTTTTGCGGCACGGTCGGGCCAGCGCTGACGATGACCAGTTTATCCGTGCTCAAGTGTTTGTTCAGAACGTCGCGAACCTGCTCGACCGTCAGGCTTTGGGACTGACGCATGAAGTCGTCCAGATAGCTCAGCGGCAGGTTGTAGAACCCCATGGCGCCGAGCTGACCGACGATATCGGCATTGCTCGCGGTGGACAGCGGGAAGCTGCCGGCCAGTTCGCGCTTGGCGTCGTCCAGTTCTTTCTGGGTCGGGCCGGTCTTGAGGTAGTCGGCGAGCACGTCCTGCACCAGTTTCAGGGTGCCTTCGCTCATTTCCGCGCGGGTCTGCAGGTTGATCATGAACGGGCCACGAGCCTGCATCGGGCTGAAGGCCGAATACACGCCGTAGGTCAGGCCGCGCTTCTCACGCACCTCGCTCATCAGCCGGGTGCCGAAACCGCCACCGCCGAGGATCTGGTTGCCCATCGACAGCGCGGCGTAGTCCGGGTCGTCACGGTCGATGCCCAGTTGCGCGATCATCAGGTTGGTCTGCTTCGACGGAAACTCGATGTGGCCGATGCCGGCCTTCGGTTCGGTCGGTTGCTCGATTTTCGCCAGCGCCGGGCCTTTTGGCAGCGCAGCGGACACCTGATTGGCAATCGCCTCGGCTTCACTGCGGGACAGATCGCCCACCAGTGCGATCACCACGTTGCCCGCCGCATACGCCTTGGCGTGGAACTCACGCAGTTGCGCCAGCGTGATTTTCGGCACGCTTTGCGCGTTGCCATCGCTGGAGTGGGCGTATGGGTGATCGCCGTACAGACGCTTCATCAGCTCCAGGCTGGCGAGTTTGCCGGGGTTCTGTTTCTGGTACTCGAAACCGGCGAGCATCTGGTTCTTGATACGCGCGAAGGAATCGGCCGGGAAAGTCGGTTTGCCCACCACTTCCGAGAACAGTTTCAGCGCCGGCTCGCGTTTGTCGGCGGCGCTCAGGCTGCGCAGCGAGGCGATGGCCATGTCTTTATAGGCGCCGTTGCCAAAGTCCGCGCCCAGGCCTTCGAAACCTTGGGCGATGGCACCGACGTCCTTGCCCGCCACGCCTTCGTTGAGCATGGCGTTGGTCAGCAGGGCCAGGCCCGGCGCGTTACCGTCCTGGCTGCTGCCGGCGGCGAAAATCAGGCGCATGTCGAACATCGGCAATTCGCGGGCCTCGACGAACAGCACCTTGGCGCCTTCGGCGGTGTTCCAGGTCTGCACGTCGAGCTTGCGGCTGGCCGGGGCCTTGCCGTCGAGTTCCGCCAGCGATTGCAGCTTCTGGCTGGACTTGGCGTTATCCAGCGCTTCGCTGGCCTTGGTGTTGTCGCTCGGCACCAGATAGAACGCAGCGGAGCCGATGACGGCCACGGCGATCAGGCCGAGCAGCAGGCGTGGGGTTTTGCGCTCACTCATGAGTCGTCTCCAATGGCAGGACGTGGGCGACGCTGAGACGTTCGCGGGTGAAATACAGCTTGGCGGCGTTCTGGATGTCTTGCGGGGTGACGCTTTCCAGATCGGCCAGTTCGGTGTCCATCAGTTTCCACGACAGACCGACGGTCTCCAGCTGGCCGATGGCGGTGGCCTGGCTGGTGATCGAATCGCGCTCGAAGACCAGGCCGGCGATAACCTGCGCACGCACGCGCTCCAGCTCTTCGGCGGACGGTGCGGTGGTTTTCAGCTGATCCAAAAGTTTCCACAGACCGGCTTCAGCCTGGGCCATGGTCTTTTTCTTCTGGGTGTTCGGCGTGGCCGACAGGGTGAACAGGCTGTCGCCGCGAGTGTAGGCGTCGTAACTCGACGAACCGCCGGACACCAGCTCTTCACCGCGCTCCAGCTGGGTCGGGATGCGGCCGCTGTAGCCGCCGTCCAGCAACGCCGAAATCAGGCGCAAGGCGTTGACCGAGCGTTTGTCTTCGGCGGTGGCGATGCTCGGAACGTTGAAACCGAGCATCAGGCTTGGCAGTTGGGTCTGCACATGCAGGGTGATCTGGCGTTCACCCGGTTCCGCCAGCTCCAGCGGCTTTTTCGCCGGTGGCACGTCGCGTTTCGGGATCGGCCCGAAGTAGCGCTGGGCGAGGCTTTTCACCTCGTCCGGGGTCACGTCGCCGACCACCACCAATGTGGCGTTGTTCGGCACGTACCAGGACTGATACCAGTGACGCAGCTCTTCGACCTTCATCCGCTCAAGGTCGGCCATCCAGCCGATGGTCGGCGTGTGATAACCGCTGGCCGGGTAGGCCATGGCCTTGTAGCGCTCGTAGGCCTTGGACATCGGCTTGTCGTCGGTGCGCAGGCGGCGCTCTTCCTTGATGACTTCGATTTCCTTGGCGAACTCGTCGGCCGGCAGCCGCAGGCTGGCCATGCGGTCGGCTTCCAGTTCGAAGGCCACGCCCAGACGGTCGCGGGCCAGCACCTGGTAATAAGCGGTGAAGTCGTCGCTGGTGAAGGCGTTCTCTTCGGCGCCGAGGTCGCGCAGAATCAGCGAAGCTTCGCCGGGGCCGACTTTTTCGCTGCCCTTGAACATCATGTGCTCGAGGGCGTGGGACAGACCGGTCTGGCCCGGGGTTTCGTAGCTGGAACCGACCTTGTACCAGACCTGCGACACCACCACCGGCGCGCGATGGTCTTCGCGCACGACGACCTTCAGGCCGTTGTCGAGGGTAAATTCGTGAGTCGGTTGCGGATCGGCCGCCAGGGCCGAAAGGGGCAGGCAGACTGTGCTGAGCAGCAGGCCTGCGGCGCGGCGGGCTAGAGCATTCATTCGTTTTTAAACCTGTTGGGCTGCCCGCTTGGTCTTAGCGTCGGCGGGCGAGAGGGTGCTAGGATACTGATCCGTTTTACCGGCGACCACGCCTATCCGGTTTTGAAACCTGATCAGGTTGTATGGGTTTGCGGCAGAAGGCTTTGGTTTATCAGCTAAACTTCGCTTTTTCGCCGATTTTGCCGGCCAGTCCTTCATTAAAACGATTCCTTTGAGGTGCCGTTGGTGCCTCGACAAAATGTTGCGCGTGAACAAGCTGGGTGAAACACAGTCTGTTCTGCATCGAATATTTATTTGCCGGGGCGCCCCTGTGGCGCGTCGCTACCGTGAGATAGCCGTCCTCCATGTTTGGTTCCAACGACGACAAGAAGACCCCAGCTGCGGCTGGCGAGAAGAAAAGCCTGTTCGGATGGCTGCGCAAGAAACCGCAGGAACCCGTCATCGAACAGCCGACTGCCATTCCTGAGCCAGCCCCCGCGCCTGCTCCCGTATTAGAAGAAGCGCCGGCACCGGTTGTGCTGCCGATCGCCGAGCCGGTGTTGCAACCGGTGGCCGAGGCCGAGCCTGAAGCGCCGGCTGCCGCCGAATTGCCGCTGACCCCGGCCAGTGAGCCGTGGCTGACCTTGCCGGTGGCGGAAGAGCCGGTGGCGCTGGTGGAAGAGGCCGCGCCGCACGTTACGCCGCCGATTCCTGCGCCGGTTGCGTTTACGCCGGAACCTGCTCAGGCGCCAGTGGTGGAAGCCGCTCCTGTCATTCCAGAACCTGTGGTTGCTGCCCCGGTTGCCCCGATTGTTGAAACGCCCGAGCCTGCACCTGCACCTGCACCTGCACCTGCACCTGCACCTGCACCTGCACCTGCACCTGCACCTGCACCTGCACCAGTCGCCGTAGCGCCAGTCGCTCTTGTGGAAACCCCGGTCGAGGCCCCGCGCACCGAGGAAACCAAGGCCGGCTTCTTCGCCCGCCTCAAGCAAGGCCTGTCCAAGACCAGCGCCAGTATTGGCGAAGGCATGGCCAGCCTGTTCCTCGGCAAGAAAGCCATTGATGACGATCTTCTCGACGATCTCGAAACCCGCCTGCTGACGGCCGACGTCGGCGTCGAGGCGACTTCGGTGATCATCCAGCGTCTGACCCAGAAGGTCGCACGTAAAGAGCTGGCCGATTCCGACGCCTTGTACAAATCCCTGCAGGCCGAGCTGGCCGCAATGCTCAAGCCGGTCGAACAGCCACTGAAAATCGCTTCCCAGAACAAGCCGTTCGTGATTCTGGTGGTCGGCGTCAACGGCGCCGGCAAAACCACCACCATCGGCAAGTTGGCGAAGAAGCTGCAGCTGGAAGGCAAGAAAGTCATGCTGGCCGCCGGTGACACTTTCCGTGCCGCAGCTGTCGAGCAATTGCAGGTCTGGGGCGAGCGCAACAAGATTCCGGTGATCGCCCAGCACACGGGCGCGGACTCGGCTTCGGTGATCTTCGACGCCGTGCAGGCCGCCAAGGCCCGTGGCATCGATGTGCTGATCGCCGACACCGCTGGTCGTCTGCACACCAAAGACAACCTGATGGAAGAACTGAAGAAGGTTCGCCGGGTGATCGGCAAGCTCGACGCCGATGCGCCGCACGAAGTGCTGCTGGTGCTCGACGCCGGCACCGGTCAGAACGCCATCAACCAGGCCAAGCAATTCAACCAGACCGTCGAACTGACCGGCCTGGCGCTGACCAAGCTCGACGGCACCGCCAAGGGCGGGGTGATTTTCGCCCTGGCCAAGCAATTCGGCCTGCCGATCCGCTACATCGGCGTCGGTGAAGGCATCGACGATCTGCGTACCTTTGAAGCCGAACCCTTTGTCCAGGCATTGTTCGCCGAGCGGGAGCGTTCATGATTCGTTTCGAACAGGTCGGTAAGCGCTACCCGAACGGTCACGTCGGCTTGCATGAGCTGAGCTTTCGAGTCCGTCGCGGCGAGTTCCTGTTTGTCACCGGCCACTCCGGTGCCGGTAAATCCACATTGTTGCGCCTGTTGTTGGCGATGGAGCGTCCGACCAGCGGCAAACTGCTGCTGGCCGGACAGGACCTGAGCACCATCAGCAATGCGCAGATTCCGTTCCTGCGCCGACAGATCGGTGTGGTGTTCCAGAACCATCAACTGTTGTTTGATCGCACGGTGTTCAACAACGTCGCGCTGCCGTTGCAGATTCTCGGGCTGTCCAAGGTTGAAATCGCCAAGCGCGTCGATTCGGCGCTGGAGCGTGTGGCGCTGTCGGACAAGGCCGAACTGTATCCGGGCGACCTCTCCACCGGTCAGCAACAGCGCGTCGGCATTGCCCGCGCCATCGTTCACCGTCCGGCTTTGCTGCTGGCGGACGAACCGACCGGTAACCTCGACCCGCGTCTGGCGGCCGAGATCATGGGCGTGTTCGAAGACATCAACCGTCTGGGCACCAGCGTGCTGATCGCCAGTCACGACCTGGCGCTGATCGCGCGCATGCGCCATCGCATGCTGACTCTGCAACGCGGCCGATTGATCGGCGACGGGGAGGCCGGCGTATGAGTGCAACACGTAGTCCGAAGGTTTCCGAGCGCGTGGCCCCGAAGGCAGCCGATCCGCAACCGCCAAAGAAGAAAAAGCACGACGATGACGACGGCCCGGATTTCGCCACATTGTTCCGTGCCTGGATCGAAAGCCATCGCGCCAGCTGGATCGACAGCCTGCGCCGTCTCGGCAAGCAGCCGATCGGCAGCTTCTTCACCTGCATGGTGATGGCGGTTGCCCTGAGCCTGCCGATGGGGCTTTCGCTGTTGCTGAGCAACGTCGAGCGCCTGGGCGGCTCGTGGCAGCGCGCGGCGCAGATTTCGCTGTACCTGGAGCTCGAGGCCAGTCCGTCTCAGGGCGAAGCGTTGCGCGACCAGATCAAAGGCATGCCCGGCGTAGCTGATGCTGAATATGTCGGCCGCGACCAGGCGCTGGAAGAATTCCAGCAGCAGTCGGGACTGGGCGAAGCCCTGCGCGAGCTGCCGGAAAACCCGCTGCCGGGCGTGGTGCTGGTGACGCCGAACGAGGTCGACAAGTCGACCCTGGAAGCATTAAGACAAAAACTTTCCGAGCTGCCGAAGGTACAACAGGCGCAACTTGATCTAGTCTGGGTCGAGCGTCTGGCCGCCATCCTCAAGCTCGGCGACCGTTTTGTGTTCGGTCTGACGGTGTTGCTGGTTTCCGCATTGCTTTTGGTGATAGGCAATACCATTCGTCTTCATATTGAAAACCGCCGCACCGAGATAGAAGTGATTAAACTCGTCGGCGGCACCGACAGCTATGTGCGTCGTCCTTTCCTTTATATGGGCGCGTTGTATGGCTTCGGTGCGGGGCTGCTGTCCTGGGGTGTATTGGCGTTCGGCCTGGACTGGCTGAATGACGCGGTGGTCGGGCTGGCCGGCTTGTACGGCAGTGACTTCGCACTGGCCGGCGTGCCAGTTGCCGACGGTCTGTCGCTCTTGCTTGGCGCGGTGCTGTTGGGTTATATCGGTGCATGGATTGCAGTCGCACGTCATCTCAGGGAGTTGGCGCCGAAGTAGAATCTTTTTTGCGCGTGATTGACCTTTCAGTGGTTAAGGAAACTTTCATTTGAGTTTCCGGTCAATTTTTCGCAATGCTGAAAAGCATGAGTATGTAAGTCGGAGGTTTTTCCGTATGTCCAATTCTTTGCAACCTGCGTATGCATTGGTTCCAGGCGCAAACCTGGAAGCCTACGTGCACACCGTCAACAGCATTCCATTGCTGACGCCGGAGCAGGAGCGTGAACTGGCCGAGAGTCTCTACTATGAGCAGGATCTGGGGGCGGCTCGGCAGATGGTGCTCGCCCACCTGCGGTTTGTCGTACACATCGCCCGTAGCTATTCCGGCTACGGTCTGGCTCAGGCTGACCTGATCCAGGAAGGTAACGTCGGCCTGATGAAGGCCGTTAAGCGTTTCAACCCGGAAATGGGCGTGCGTCTGGTGTCCTTCGCGGTGCACTGGATCAAGGCCGAGATTCACGAGTTCATCCTGCGCAACTGGCGGATCGTGAAAGTCGCGACCACCAAGGCCCAGCGCAAGCTGTTCTTCAACCTGCGCAGCCAGAAGAAGCGTCTGGCCTGGCTGAACAACGAGGAAGTCCACCGTGTGGCGGAAAGCCTCGGCGTCGAGCCGCGTGAAGTGCGTGAGATGGAAAGTCGCCTGACCGGCCATGACATGGCCTTCGACCCGGCTGCCGAAGCCGACGACGACAGTGCTTTCCAGTCGCCGGCCAACTACCTGGAAGACCACCGGTACGACCCGGCGCGTCAACTGGAAGATGCCGACTGGAGCGACAACTCCAATCACAATCTGCACGAAGCGCTGGAAGTGCTGGACGAACGCAGCCGCGACATTCTCTACCAGCGCTGGCTGGCAGAAGAGAAAGCCACGCTGCACGATCTGGCGCAGAAGTACAACGTGTCGGCCGAGCGGATCCGTCAGCTCGAGAAGAGCGCGATGAACAAGCTCAAGTTGTCGATTGCCGCATAACCGGTAGTCTGGCAATAAAAAACGCCCCGATCAGTGATGATCGGGGCGTTTTCGTGTGCGCTTCAGAAACTCATTGGGCCCAGGGTGCCCGACGTGACTCATCGAGTGTCAGCAGATAGCTGTCGCCACCCAGCTGGCTCATCTGCTGGCGAATCCATCCGGCGCGGCGCGACACGTAAGCAGTCGGATGACTGGCGCTCCACACCCGGGGATTCGGCAGTACGGCCGCCAGATAACTCGCCTGCTGCCGGGACAATGACTTGGCACCTACGCCGAAGTGATGCCGTGCCGCCGCTTCGGCGCCGAACACGCCGTCATCCCACTCGACGCTGTTCAGGTACACCTCGAGAATCCGCTGCTTGGGCCAGAACACTTCGATCAACGCGGTGAACCAGGCTTCCAGGCCTTTGCGCAGATAACTGCGGCCCGACCACAGGAACAGGTTCTTCGACACTTGCTGGCTCAGGGTACTGGCGCCGCGAATCGAGCCACCGAGTTCGTTGTGGGCCAGTGCAGCTTTGATTGCACTCAGGTCAAAACCCCAGTGCTCGGGGAATTTCTGGTCTTCGCCGGCAATTACCGCGACCTTCAGATCATCGGAGATCTCGTCCCACGGCTTCCAGGTGCGTTGCAGATCGATCGGCTCGCCGTCGACCCAGGATTCGATCTTTCGCTCGACCATCAACGCCGTGCCCGGCGGCGGCACGAAGCGAAACACCAACACCAGCAATACACTGCCGCCCGCGAACCAGAGCAGGGCCTTCGTGAAACGACGGAGAAATAAACGCAGCATAGAGATGGCTTGGCCGAACCGGTTGAGCGGGCCATTATACAGACCCTGCCGATCGAGTCTGAGTGGAGTTCTACATGCTGCGTAGCTTTCTGATGCTGGCTGCCTTCTTTGGTTTCACGGGTGTCGGCCTTGGTGCATTCGCCGCCCATGGCCTGAAAAACCGCCTGACCCCGGATTACCTGGCGATCTTCCACACTGGCGTCACGTATCAGTTGGTACACGCATTGGCGCTGTTCGGCGTGGCGCTGCTGGCCACGCAGCTTCAGGGGCGTCTGGTCGCCTGGGCCGGTATCTCGTTCACCGTCGGTATCCTGCTGTTCTCCGGCAGCCTGTACCTGTTGACCACCCTCGGCATCGGCAAGCTTGGCATCATCACCCCATTCGGTGGCCTGGCATTCCTGATCGGCTGGCTGTGCCTCGGACTCGCCGCCTGGCGCCTGCAGCCAACCGCTTGACGCTTGGTGCTGACCTTTAGGTCATGATCGGGCTAGAATGCCACCCCCTAAAAAGTGATG
Organism: Pseudomonas sp. B15(2017); assembly: GCF_002113215.1. NCBI lineage: Bacteria > Pseudomonadati > Pseudomonadota > Gammaproteobacteria > Pseudomonadales > Pseudomonadaceae > Pseudomonas > Pseudomonas sp. B15(2017). The sequence continues at coordinate 251,500 of NZ_NEJZ01000007.1, read as the reverse complement.
GCGGCGTTGCGCATGCGCATTCAGTTGAACGGTGAATCCTTTGAACTGCCCGACGGTGAAACCGTTGCGGCCCTGCTGACCCGTCTGGATCTGACCGGACGCCGCGTCGCGGTCGAACTCAATCTGGATATCGTCCCGCGCAGCCAGCACGCCGACACCACGCTGAACGACGGCGACAATGTCGAAGTCGTGCACGCGATAGGCGGCGGCTAGTCGCCAGGCCTGCATGGGCCGACAATTCTGCAAGACCCTCACCCCAACAGAGGATTCCCCATGAGCATCGTTCGTAGCGACAAGCCTTTCGTTCTGGCCGGTCGTACTTACCAGTCGCGTTTGCTGGTCGGTACCGGCAAGTACCGTGACATGGAAGAAACCCGCCTGGCCATCGAAGCCTCGGGTGCCGAGATCGTCACCTTCGCCGTGCGCCGCACCAACCTGGGCCAGATCGAAGGCGAGCCGAACCTGCTCGAAGTGCTGTCGCCGGATCGCTACACCTTTCTGCCGAACACCGCCGGCTGCTACGACGCGGTCGAAGCCGTGCGCACCTGCCGCCTGGCCCGTGAGCTGCTCGATGGCCACAACCTGGTGAAGCTGGAAGTGCTGGCCGACCAGAAAACCCTGTTCCCCAACGTGATTGAAACCCTCAAGGCCGCCGAAGTGCTGGTCAAGGAAGGTTTCGACGTGATGGTCTACACCAGTGATGACCCGATCATCGCCCGGCAACTGGCGGAAATCGGCTGCATCGCGGTGATGCCGCTGGCCGGTCTGATCGGTTCGGGCCTGGGGATCTGCAATCCGTACAACCTGCAGATCATCCTCGAAGAAGCCAAGATCCCGGTGCTGGTGGATGCCGGTGTCGGCACCGCTTCCGACGCCACCATCTCGATGGAGCTGGGCTGTGACGCCGTGCTGATGAACTCGGCCATCGCCCACGCCCAGCAGCCGATCATGATGGCTGAAGCCATGAAACACGCGATCGTCGCGGGCCGCCTGGCCTACCTCGCCGGCCGCATGCCGAAAAAACTCTATGCCAGTGCCTCTTCGCCGCTGGATGGTCTGATCAAGTAAGAGCTATTGATGACTGAATCGAACGACACGCCAATCCAGACGGAACAAGGCGACGAGCGCCAACACCGCCGCATCAAGAGTTTTGTGATGCGCGCCGGGCGCATGACCGAAGGCCAGCAGCGCGGCCTGGATCAGGGCGCGCCGAAGTTCGTCCTGCCGCTGGCCGATGCGCCGGTGGATTACGACCAGGTGTTCGGCCGTTCCGCGCCGCGTTCGCTGGAGATCGGTTTCGGCATGGGCCACTCGCTGCTGGAAATGGCCGCCGCTGCGCCGGAACAGGATTTCATCGGTGTCGAAGTTCACCGTCCGGGTGTCGGCGCGCTGCTCAATGGCGTGCTGACTCAGGGCCTGACCAACCTGCGGGTCTACGATTGCGACGCGATCGAAGTGCTCAACCGCTGCATCGCCGACAACAGCCTCGATCGCCTGATGCTGTTCTTCCCGGATCCGTGGCACAAGAGCCGTCACCACAAGCGCCGCATTGTTCAGGCGTCCTTCGCTGAACTGGTGCGCAGCAAGCTGAAGGTTGGCGGCATTCTGCACATGGCCACCGACTGGGAGCCATACGCCGAATACATGCTGGAAGTGATGAACGTCGCCCCGGGCTACCGCAACCTCGCCGAAGACGGCAAGTGCGTGCCACGCCCGGTCGAACGCCCGATCACCAAGTTCGAACGCCGCGGCGAACGTCTTGGGCATGGCGTGTGGGATCTGAAGTTCGAAAAGCAGTCCTAAGCATCACGCAATAAAAACTGTGGGAGCGAGCTTGCTCGCGATGAGGCCGTCACATTCAACATTTATGTCGTCTGTTACACCGCCATCGCGAGCAAGCTCGCTCCCACAGTCGTTTTGGGTAGTAGCTGAAAATCAGCGGCGATCCGCGACCACGCCGATCAACACCAGCACCACCAGCAACACCGGCGCCAGGCTGTAGTTGTTGAACTGGCTCAGCCCCTTCACCACCCAAGGTGTGGCGTAAATCAGCGCCGCGCCGCTGCCGATCATGCACAGCAGGGCCATCAGCGGGACGCGCAGGGCGCCGGCGATGCTGCCCAGCCGTTGCTCGACCCAGCCCTTGAAGTCGGCGCCAAACAGCACCAGCAGACAGCCCACCAGCGCCAGAGCGATTTCCGAGAGGTTGCTGCGGCTCCAGCGGGACACGGTGGTGAGCAGGTCGAGTATCAAATCCATGCGGTTTCCTTAAGAGCGGTCAGCTCAGAAATTTCTGCAGCAAGTCATTGAGGAACAGCTGTCCGCGCTCGGTGGCCGCCAGACGTGACGGTTCGACCTGCAACAGACCGCTTTGTTCGGCCTCGCGCCGGTGTTCGTCGAGACTCTCCAGCGGCAGTCCGGTGCGCTCCGGGTACAGACGCGATTCGACGCCGGCGGTCAGGCGCAGGGCGTTCATCAGGAACTCGAACGGCATTTCGTCGTTGGTGAGGGCTTTCTCGCCTGCCTGGAAGCTTTTGGCCGGGTTGAGGTAGTCCTTCGGCAGGCGCGTCTTCCAGGTGCGGACGATGCGCCCGTCCGGGTGACTGAGCTTGCCGTGGGCGCCGGCGCCGATACCGATGAAGTCGCCGAAGCTCCAGTAATTCAGGTTGTGCCGCGCCGGGCGACCCGGTTGCGCATAGGCCGAAACTTCATATTGCGCGTAACCGTGCTCGGCCAGCAGCGCCTGTCCGGCCTCTTGAATGTCCCACAGCGTGTCGTCTTCCGGCAGCACCGGCGGCTGGTTCCAGAACACGGTGTTCGGCTCCAGCGTCAGCTGATACCAGGAAATATGCGTCGGCTTCAGTTCGATCGCCTGGAGCAGATCGCTCAGGGCATCGTCCAGCGACTGGTCCGGCAAGCCGTGCATCAGGTCGAGGTTGAAGTTATCGAACCCGGCCTGACGCGCCATGCCGGCGGCGCGTACCGCTTCGTCGCCGTTGTGGATACGGCCGAGGGCCTTGAGTTTTTCCTGCTGGAAGCTCTGGATGCCGATCGACAGGCGATTGATTCCCAGTTTGCGGTAGGCGACGAACTTCTCTTGTTCGAAGGTTCCGGGGTTGGCTTCCAGGGTGATCTCGATGTCATCGGCAAACGGAATGCGCTGTTTCACGCCTTCCAGCAAGCGACCGAGTGCTTCAGCGCTGAACAGGCTCGGTGTGCCGCCGCCGAAGAAGATCGAACTCAACTCACGGCCATACACTGCGTGCAGATCCTGATCGAGGTCAGCCAGCAACGCATCGACGTATTCCTGCTCCGGCAGCACCGGGCTGGCGGTGTGGGAGTTGAAGTCGCAATAGGGGCATTTGCGCACACACCACGGGATGTGGATGTACAGCGCCAGGGGCGGCAGCGTCGGCAACGGCGTCCGAGGCGAGGAGGCGGCGCCACCGACGATCAGTGGCGACGCGGAAGAGTCACCGGTCATTTCAAGCCCAGACGCTGGCGCAGCAGATTCATTGCGCGGGCGCGGTGGCTGATCTGGTTCTTGTCGCTCGGGCTCAGCTCGGCGCTGGACAGGTTACGCTCCGGCACCCAGAACAGCGGGTCGTAGCCGAAACCGTGCTCACCGCTGGCAGCGGTCAGGATGCGCCCGTGCCAAAGGCCTTCGCAGAGGATTGGCAGCGGGTCGTCGGCGTGACGCACCAGCGCCAGCACGCAGACGAACTGTGCGCCGCGTTCGGCTTCAGGCACATCCTTCAAGGCGTCGAGCAGCTTGGCATTGTTCGCCGCGTCGCCCTTGCCGTCGGCATAACGCGCCGAATAGATGCCCGGCACACCGCCGAGGAAATCCACTGCCAGGCCCGAATCGTCGGCCAGCGCCGGCAGCCCGGAGATGCGCGCGGCATTGCGGGCCTTGAGGATCGCGTTCTCGACGAAAGACAGGCCGGTTTCTTCCGGCTCCACGCTGCTGAATTCGCCGATCGAGCGCAATTGCACCGAATCGCCGAGCATGGCCTGGAGTTCCTTGAGTTTGCCGGCGTTGTGGCTGGCCAGTACGAGTTGCTTGAGATTGATCATTGGCCAGGGAAAAGCTCTTGGTTGAAATTGATGGTGTTGATCTTGTCGCCGGTCTGCACCTTGATTTCAAAGGTGCGGGTTTCCTGCTGTTCCACCGGGTACTGGGCGATGTAATAGATCGCGCCCTGTTCGGTGACCTGGCGGAAGGTCAGCGGCACGCTCTGGCTGGTCAGATCTTTCACCGTACCGGTGACGTTGGCGATCAACGGCTTGCCGTCCTTGATCACCGAGACATTGATCACGCCCTGGTTCTTGCTGCGGACCAGCTCGGCAGCCTTGGCGATGTCCGGCGTCAGGTAGGTGGAATTGAAGGTGTTGTAATGCACGGTGACATCACCGAACACTTCCTTGCGCTCGCCCTTGATGGCATCGGCGGCAACGGCCGACAGGCTCAGGCAGGCGGCCAATAGCGCGGTAATCAAGCGTCCCATGTTCGTTCTCCTCGCAATGTCGTGGTTCAGACCGCGATTTTGTGATCCGCAAGCCCCGGGCTGCTGACGCGGTAGATACCGATCTCACCTAACAGATTAGGCCATAGCTTACTGGCCCACCCGTGGCGGTGCTGTTGATCCACGGCAAGCCGATCAATGACCTTCGCCTCACGTTCGCGACAAAGTTCTTCAAAGTCTTCGAAGGTGCAGAAGTGGATGTTCGGCGTGTTGTACCAGGTGTACGGCAGGAACTCGGACACTGGCATCCGGCCCTTGCTCGCCAGATACCAGCGGCAGCGCCAGTGGCCGAAGTTGGGGAACGTGATGATGCACTGGCGGCCGACCCGCAGCATTTCGTCGAGGATCTTGTCCGGGTAATGCACGGCTTGCAGGGCCTGGGTCATCACCACCACGTCGAAGCTGTTGCTGGCGAAGTTGCCCAGGCCTTTGTCCAGGTCCTGCTCGATGACGTTGATGCCTTTGGCCACGCACTCGGCGATGTTGTCCGGGTCGTTTTCCAGGCCGTAGCCGGTGACCTGCTTGTGGTCGCGCAGCCAGGTCAGCAACTCGCCATCACCGCAACCAAGGTCGAGCACGCGGCTGCCGGCGGGGATCCATTCCTGGATGATTTCCAGATCAGCTCTCATGGCTTTCTCACAACGTAATGCGGTTCATGTAATTGCCGAACGCCTGCAAATAACGCGGGATCGGAATCAGGAAGGCGTCGTGGCCCTGTGGCGCGTCGATTTCCAGGTAGCTGACGTCCTTGCGCGCCGCCATCAGCGCGTCCACCAGTTCCCGCGAGCGGGCCGGGGAGAAACGCCAGTCGGTGGTGAACGACATCACGCAGAACTTGGCTTTCGCACCTTCGAAGGTTTTCGCCAGGTTATCGTTGAAATTCGCCGCAGGATCGAAGTAGTCCAGCGCCTTGGTCATCAACAGATAGGTGTTGGCATCGAAGCGCCCGGAGAACTCTTCGCCCTGATAGCGCAGGTAGCTTTCGACCTGGAACTCGACGCTGTGGAAGTCGTAGTTGAGCTTTTCACTCTTCAGGCCGCGACCGAATTTCTCGCCCATGGAGTCGTCGGACAGGTAGGTGATGTGCCCGACCATCCGCGCCAGCATCAAGCCGCGCTTGGGGATCACGCCCTGTTCCTGGAACGAACCGCCGTGGAATTCCGGGTCGGTGAGGATCGCCTGGCGCGCCACTTCGTTGAAGGCGATGTTCTGCGCCGACAACTTGGGGGCCGAGGCGATGGCCAGGCAATGGCGCACGCGATCCGGGTAAGTGATGGTCCATTGCAGCGCCTGCATGCCGCCGAGGCTGCCACCGATCACCGCGGCCCACTGGCCGATGCCGAGCAGGTCGGCCAGGCGTGCCTGGCTGTGCACCCAGTCTTCTACAGTCAGCACCGGGAAGTCGGCGCCGAACGGCTTGCCGGTTTCCGGGTTGAGGCTGCTCGGGCCGGTGGAACCATTGCAACCGCCGAGGTTGTTCAGGCTGACCACGAAGAACTTGTTGGTGTCGATCGGTTTGCCGGGGCCGATGCAGCTGTCCCACCAACCGGGCTTGCGGTCTTCGACGCTGTGGTAGCCGGCGGCGTGGTGGTGGCCGGACAGGGCGTGACAGATCAGCACGGCGTTGCTCGCTTGCGCGTTCAGCGTGCCGTAGGTTTCGTAGATCAGGTCATAATCGGCCAGCGAACGGCCGCAGGCCAGGGCCAGCGGTTCGCTGAAGTGCGCCGTTTGCGGCGTCACCAGACCAACAGAATCGGGGGGAAAGGCAGCTGGCATCGACCCTGCTCTCGTTGAAATGAGGCGTAAGTCTAAAGACCGGTGGGGTTAGCGGCAAGCAACTACCTGCGCTCGTTCCCACGCTCTGCGGGGGAATGCCTCATTGGACGCTCCGCGTCCGCTTCGGCGTGGACGCGGAGCGTCCCGGGATGCGTTCCCACGCAGAGCGTGGGAACGATCAGGGAAAAACCAAACCCGGCAAATCCGGCAACTTCTTCGGCGAGCAAATCTTCACCCGCTTCTGCCGGTTCAACTCGCCGCTGAGCAAACTGACCTGACTCTTGGAAACCCCAAAAGCCTTGGCCAGAAAGCCCATCAGATACGCATTGGCCTTGCCCTCGACCGGCGGCGCGGTCAGGCGGATCTTCAGGCGATCACCGTGCAGCCCGCAAAAGTCATCGCTGCGGGCGGCCGGCTGCAGGTGACATTCCAGAATCAGATCGTCACCGTCCCAACGAAACCAGCTCACATCAGCAGGCGCAGGATTTCCGGCATCATCGTCATCGCCGCAAGGTTGTTGATCACCAGCATGTCGATCAGCTTCAGCACGAGGAAAGCGAAGATCGGCGACAGGTCCAGGCCACCAAGGTTCGGAACGATGCGACGGAACGGCGCCAGGGCCGGTTCACAGATCTGGTTCACCAGCTCGGCGCCCGGATTGTGGCTGCCCGGTGCGACCCAGGACAGGATGATGCTGATGATCATGGCCCAGAAGAATATCTTCAGGAACAGCGCCGTCACGCCGATCAGCGACCAGATCAACAGTTGCAGCGGGTTACCGGTGGTGCCGTAAGTCAGCAGCAGGGTCAGCGCCATCAGTACCAGTTGCACGAGGATCGCCAGTACCAGCGACGACATGTCCAGGCCGAACAGGCTCGGGATGATCCGGCGCAGCGGCTTGAGCAACGGCTGGGTAGCCTTGACCACGAACTGGCACAGCGGGTTGTAGAAGTTCGCCCGCACCAGTTGCAGGACGAAGCGCAGCAGCACGATCAGCAGGTACAGGCTGCCGAGGGTTTGCAGCACGTAAACCGCTGCGGTGTTCAATCCGATCATGTAAGGCTCCTTATTTGCCCAGTTGTTCGGCCATTTCGGCCGAGCGGTGCGCGGCGGCGCCGAGTGCTTTTTCCACCAGGGCTTCGAAGCCGCCGGCCTGGAACGATTTGATCGCGGCTTCCGTGGTGCCGGCCGGCGAGGTCACGCGGCGGCGCAGCTCGGCAGCGTCGACGTCGCTGGACACCGCCATGTGCGCGGCGCCCAGCGCGGTCTGCAAAGTCAGCTGCTCGGCGGTTTCCTTCGGCAGGCCGAGTTTGACGCCGGCGGCGGTCATGGCTTCGATCAGCAGGAAGAAGTACGCCGGGCCGGAGCCGGAGACGGCGGTGACGGCGTCCAGTTGCTGCTCTTCGTTCAGCCACAGCGCGATGCCCACGGCGGACAGCAGTTCTTCAGCCTGCTGGCGTTGTTCGGCGCTCACTGCGCTGGTGGCGTACAAACCGCTCACACCCTGACGCAGCAGCGCCGGGGTATTCGGCATGCAGCGCACGATCGGCTGCTCTCCCAGCCAGGCCGTCATGCTGGCGCAGGTGATGCCGGCGGCGATGGAGACCACCAGTTGATTCGGTTTCAGGCTCGGGCGGATGGCCTCGCACACGGCCTTCATGGCCTGCGGCTTGACTGCCAGCACGACGACGTCGGCGCCGTCGATGGCCTGGGCGTTGTCGGCGTAGGTTTCGATGCCGTGCTCGGCGCTGACCCGGTTGCGGGTTTCTTCACCCGGATCGCTGGCGCGAATCCGTGCAGCTTCCAGACCCTTGGCCCGCAGGCCGCCGATCAGGCTGGCGGCCATGTTGCCGGCACCGATAAAGGCAATACGTGTGTTGCTCATGTCAGGTCCTTATCTGGAAATGGTCAAGATTGGGAATAGTCGCGGGCGCCGAACAGGGCCGTACCGATACGGACCCAGGTCGCGCCCTGGGCAATGGCCGACTCGAGGTCGTGGCTCATGCCCATGGAAAGTGTGTCGAGCGGCAGATCGAGGCCGGCCTGCAATTTCTGGACGGCAGCGAATGCAGCATCCTGCTCGGCGCGATCTTCGGTCGGCTCGGGAATCGCCATCAATCCGCGCAGCTTCAGGCGCGGCAAGGTGCTGATGGCTTGGGCCAAGGCTGGCAGGTCTTGCGGGGTGCAGCCGGATTTACTGGCTTCACCGCTGACATTGACCTGAATGCAGATGTTCAGGGGCGGCAGATCCGCCGGGCGTTGTTCGGACAGGCGTTGGGCGATTTTCAGACGATCCACGGAGTGCACCCAGGCGAAATGCTCGGCAATCGAGCGGGTCTTGTTCGACTGAATGGGGCCGATGAAGTGCCAGATCAAGGGCAGGTCGGCCAGTTCGAGCTGTTTGCCCAAGGCCTCCTGCAGGTAGTTCTCGCCAAAGTCGCGCAGGCCGGCGGCGTACGCTTCGCGCAAGGCTTGGGCGGGTTTGGTCTTGCTCACGGCCAGCAGCCGGACGCTGTTTTCATCGCGGCCGGCGGCTTTGACGGCTGCCTTAATGCGCGAACTAACCTGGAGAATGTTGTCTGCTATCGTGGACATCAAGAGGCGCCAGCGGTCTGAAGGTTCGCGGCATTCTACTGGAATTGAGGGACGCTATGGATATCACTGAACTGCTGGCCTTCAGCGCCAAACAGGGCGCTTCCGACCTGCACCTGTCGGCCGGTCTGCCGCCGATGATCCGCGTGGATGGCGACGTGCGGCGGATCAATCTGCCGGCGCTGGATCACAAACAGGTGCACGAGCTGATCTACGACATCATGAACGACACCCAGCGGGTGGACTTCGAGAAACATCTGGAAACCGACTTTTCCTTCGAGGTGCCTGGCGTGGCGCGCTTCCGGGTCAATGCCTTCAACCAGAACCGCGGCGCTGGCGCGGTATTCCGGACCATCCCATCGAAAGTGCTGAGCATGGAAGACCTCGCCATGGGCGACGTCTTTCGCAAGATCACTGATGCGCCGCGCGGGCTGGTGCTGGTGACCGGACCGACCGGCTCCGGCAAGTCCACAACCCTGGCGGCAATGATCGATTACCTCAACACCCATCGCCATCACCACATCCTGACCATCGAAGATCCGATCGAATTCGTCCATGAATCGCGCAAATGCCTGATCAATCAGCGCGAAGTCCATCGCGATACCCGCAGTTTCGCCACTGCATTGCGTTCAGCGCTGCGTGAAGACCCGGATGTGATCCTGGTGGGCGAGATGCGGGACCTGGAAACCATTCGCCTGGCCCTGACCGCCGCCGAGACCGGGCACCTGGTGTTTGGCACGTTACACACCACGTCAGCGGCCAAAACCATCGACCGGGTGGTGGACGTGTTCCCCGGGGATGAAAAGTCCATGGTGCGCTCGATGCTCTCGGAGTCGTTGCTGGCGGTGGTGTCGCAGACGCTGATCAAGAAGATCGGCGGCGGCCGGGTGGCGGCGCACGAGATCATGCTGGGGACGTCGGCGATCCGTAACCTGATCCGCGAGGACAAGGTGGCGCAGATGTATTCGGCGATACAGACCGGCGGCTCACTGGGGATGCAGACACTCGACATGTGCCTGAAGGATCTGGTGACCAAGGGCTTGATCAGTCGCGAACATGCGCGGGAGAAGGCGCGTACGCCGGATAACTTCTAGGCAAAAAAAATCGCAGCCCGTGGGCTGCGATTTTTTTGTTCTGATCGTTCCCACGCTCTGCTTGGGAATGCAGCCCGGGACGCTCTGCGTCCCTGCCGAAGCGGACGCGGAGCGTCCATTGAGGCATTGCCACGCGGACGGTTCGACGCCTCGACGTGGGAACGATCGGTATGGTGTTAGCGCTGAACGACGCGCATCTGTCCCTGTTCCTTCGGCAATACGCGTTTGGCCACCACGTAGTGCTTTTCCCAGTACGGCTTGTTCAGAGTGTCGATGCTCACCGACTTGCCGCGCCGTGGTGCGTGGATGAAACGATCGTTGCCCAGGTAGATGGCAACGTGATTGACCCGACGGCTCTTGATGTTGAAGAAAATCAGGTCGCCCGGCTTCAGGTCCTTGCGTTCGACTTTCTCGCCGTGACCGCTGGCCATGGCATTCGAGGTGCGTGGCAGGTCGAACGTGGCGTCGTTGAACGCGTATTTCACCAGACCGCTGCAGTCGAAGCCTTTACTCGGGCTGCTGCCGCCCCAACGGTATGGCGTACCGAGGACGTTTACCGCACGACTCAGGACATTGCTGCTTTCCTTGGTCGCCATTGGTGGCACCAGCTTGCTGCGGCCGTTGCTGCTCAGCGTGGTGTGTTTGACCTGTTTGCCTTTGTTCGAAGGAGCAGAGGCGTGGGATTTGGGGGTGAAACCGTTAACGTTTGGAAGACGTTGCTCACGATTGGTGGCGTGGGCGGCCAGTGGCATTAATAGGCAAATGGTTAGCCATGTCTTGAAAAATGGACGCATTAGGCAGGGCTCTTGGTGTGTTAGCGCGCAACTTTATAACAGCTTTTTTGTCACTTCCGAGGCCGTTGGTCGATTCAATCGGGTGCCAACGGAACCAAATAAGCGGCAAAAATACGCAATTGTCGGACAGAAGTCCGGTGCTATAAGGGTTTGACGGGAGACACGGTAGCATTTGCCATACGTCGGCAACCTGTAAAAAAGTCACAAAGAATTAAAGAATATTTATCTATCGCGTGTATCGAGGTCTTAATGAACAGCTATCAGCTGCCCCGTGTGAAGGAAAAAGACACCCATAGCAAGGTGATCGGTTACCTGTTGTGGATTTTCGGTTTCACAGGCTCTCACCGCTTCTATTACGGCAAGCCGGTGACAGGCACGATCTGGTTCTTCACCTTCGGGTTGCTGGGAATCGGCTGGCTGATCGACGTGTTCCTGATCCCGGCGATGGATCGCGAAGCCGACCTGCGTTTCGCCGCGGGCCCTATCGAGTACAACGTGGCGTGGATTCTCCTGACCTTCCTCGGCGCGCTCGGCGTGCACCGGATGTATCAGGGCAAGTGGATCAGCGGGGTGATTTATCTGCTGACCGGCGGGTTGTTCTTTCTGGGAGTGCTGTATGACTTCTGGACGCTGAACGATCAGGTGTCGGTGCGTAATGCCGAAGGGCGGGGTGCCTTTCAGTAAGTCATTGCTGGCAAGTCGAATCGTCGCACCGCCGCTCCCACAGGTTCTGTGTGTAACCTGGGATTTGTCACTGCACAAATCCTGTGGGAGCGAGCTTGCTCGCGATTAGGCTCGACTCGGTATCAAGCCTGATGGCTGATCCGGCCATCCACCAAGGTGTAACGCACCACACCCGGCAGGCTATGGCCGAGGAACGGGCAGTTCTCGCCCTTCGACAGCCAGGTTTCGCCAGCCACGGTCGAAGCCTTCGGATCGAACAGCACGATATCCGCCGCGCCACCCACCGCCAGCTTGCCCACCGGCAGGCGCAGGGCCTCGGCCGGGCCGGCGCTCAGGCGTGCCAGCAGGGTTGGCAGATCCAGAAGACCATCTTCCACCAGCGTCATCGCCAGCGGCAGCAGCAGCTCGACGCTGCTGATGCCCGGCTCGGTCGCGCCGAACGGTGCCAGTTTGGCATCGCGCTCATGGGGCTGGTGATGGCTGGAGATCGCCGAGACCACCCCGGACTTCACCGCCTCACGCAGGCCGTCGCGATCCGCGCGGGTGCGCAGCGGTGGTTGTACGTGATACAGGCTGCTGAAATCGATCAGCGCTTCGTCCGTCAGGATCAACTGATACAGGGCAACATCCGCCGTGACTTTCAAACCACGAGCCTGAGCCTGAGCGATCAGGGCTACGCCACGAGCACTGGTCAACTGGCTGAAGTGCGCACGCACGCCGGTCTGTTCGACCAGCAGCAGGTCACGGGCCAGGGCCACGGTTTCAGCGGTTTCCGGAATGCCCGGCAGGCCGAGGAAACTGGCGGTAGCGCCTTCGTGGGCCAGGCCGCCGTCGGCCAGGTCGTGATCCTGGGAGTTGAAAATCACCGTCAGGTCAAAGGTCGCCGCGTACTCCAGCGCCCGGCACAGGGTACGGGTGTTGCGGAAGCTCTCCAGGCCGTTGCCGAACGCCACGCAACCGGCGTCGCGCAGTGCAACGAGTTCTGCAAGCTGTTCGCCATCCAGACCTTTGCTCAGCGCGCCGATCGGGAACACTTTGGTGTTGCCGGCCTCGCGGGCGCGGTCGAGGATCAGCTCGGCCACGGCGGAGGTGTCGAGTACCGGTCTGGTCTTCGGCGGGCAGCACAGGCTGGTCACGCCGCCGGCCGCAGCCGCGCGGGTTTCGCTGGCGATGGTGCCTTTGCGGCTGTAGCCCGGCTCGCGCAGGGCAACGTTCAGGTCTACAAGGCCGGGAGCGGCGACGAGGCCTTGGGCGTCGATGGTTTCGACGGCGCTGAAACCGGCCGGTGCAGCGCCCAGGGCGACGATCTTGCAGGCTTCAACGTGAATATCGGTGATTTGATCCAGGCCGCTGCTTGGATCGATGACGCGGGCGCCGAGAATGCTGAGCTTCACTGGGCGTTCTCCTGCTCGAATTGACGCTGCGCTGTTTGTCCGCTCATGGCCATCGACAGCACGGCCATACGGATCGCGATGCCGTAGGTGACTTGATTGAGGATCACCGAGTGCGGGCCGTCGGCCACCGCCGACTCGATCTCCACGCCACGGTTGATCGGCCCCGGGTGCATGACGATGCAATCGGGCTTGGCGCCGGCCAGGCGCGCGGTGGTCAGGCCGAACAGGCGATAGAACTCGCCTTCGCTCGGCAGCAGGCCGCCGGTCATGCGCTCACGCTGCAGGCGCAGCATGATCACCACGTCGACGTCTTTCAGGCCTTCGGTCATGTCGGTGTAGACCTTCACGCCGTATTGCTCGATGCCGATCGGCAGCAGGGTCTTCGGCGCGATCACGCGGATGTCCGGGCAGCCGAGGGTCTTCAGGGCGAGCATGTTCGAGCGCGCCACCCGCGAGTGCAGGATGTCGCCGACGATGGCCACCGAAAGGTTCTCGAAGCCGCCCTTGTGGCGGCGGATGGTCAGCATGTCGAGCATGCCCTGGGTCGGGTGCGCGTGCCGGCCGTCGCCGCCGTTGATGATCGCCACCTGCGGGCAGACATGTTCGGCGATGAAGTGCGCAGCGCCGGAGTCACCGTGGCGCACGACGAACATGTCGGCGGCCATGGCTTCCAGGTTGCGCAGGGTATCGAGCAGGGTTTCGCCCTTGCTGGCCGACGAGGTCGACACGTTCAGGGTGATCACGTCCGCCGACAGTCGCTGGGCCGCCAGTTCGAAGGTGGTGCGGGTGCGTGTGGAGTTTTCGAAGAACACGTTGCACACGGTCTTGCCGCGCAGCAACGGGACCTTCTTCACGGCCCGGGCACCGACTTCGAGGAACGAGTCGGCAGTGTCGAGGATTTCCGTCAGCAACTCGCGGCGCAGGCCGTCGAGCGAGAGGAAGTGGCGCAGCTGGCCCTGATCATTGAGCTGCAGCGGGCGCTTGGTATCTAGAGGCGTCATCGCGAAGGGGACTCTCAATAGGGCGGATTAAAGGGCAAGGTCTTGCAGTTCGAGGGCCAGCTCCGGGCCGGACAGCTTGACCCGCTCGTGGGCGGCCAGCGACAGGGTCGCGCCGACCACGTTCGGGCGGATCGGCAGTTCGCCGGCGTCCAGGTCCAGCAGGCAGACCAGCGTCACGCTGGCCGGGCGGCCGTAGTCGAACAGTTCGTTCATGGCGGCGCGGATGGTCCGGCCGCTCATCAGTACGTCGTCGATCAGCACCAGATGCTGGCCTTCGATTTCGAAGGGCAGGGCGGACGGGCGCACTTGCGGGTGCAGGCCGTTCTGGCTGAAGTCGTCGCGGTAGAAGGAAACATCCAGCGTGCCCAATGGCGCGTCGCTGCCCAGCTCTGCGAGCAGGGCCTGGGCGACCCAGACGCCGCCGGTGCGGATGCCGATGAAACGTGGTTCGCTGATATTACGCTGGGCAAGGTGCGCCTTGAGGCGGGTCGCCATCTGGCTGATCAGATCGGCGGGATTGGGCAGGCTCATGGTTGCTCCTTCTTGGGGTCGAGCCGGTTCTCGCGAACCTTGGCTCGGGTTGTAACCAAAAGAAAAGCGCCGTAGCGCTTGTCAGGATTCAAATAGTGCGGTGTTTTCGTCGAGCCAGCCTTGCAGCAGCAGGGCGGCGGCGATGGCGTCCACCGGGTTGTCGCGGTAGCTGCCTTTCTGCCCGCCGCGCACCAGTCGTTCGCCCTTGGCTTCGAAGGTCGTCAGGCGTTCGTCGTGGGTATAGAAAGGCAGGTTGAAGCGGCCGTTGAGGCGTCGGGCGAATTTCTCGGCGCGGGCGCACATTTCACTGGGCGTTCCGTCCATGTTCAGCGGCAGGCCGACCACCACGGCGTCGGGCTTCCATTCCTTTATCAGGGCTTCAACCTGATTCCAGTCCGGCACACCGTTTTGCGCCTTCAAGGTGCACAGTTCGCGGGCCTGGCCGGTAATCACCTGGCCGACCGCGACGCCGATCTGTTTGGTGCCGTAGTCGAAGCCGAGGAGCAGGCGCAGGGCCATCAGGCGTGTCCTGCCTGGCTGGTCAGCAGGCTGAGGTTGATCCCCAGGTGCCTGGCCGCCGCCTCCAGGCGCAGTTCACTGCTGGTGTTGAACAGGATGTCGGCGTCGTACGGGCAGGTCAGCCAGGCGTTGTCGGCCAGTTCGGCCTCCAGTTGTCCAGCTTCCCAGCCGGCATAGCCGAGGGTGATGACGCTTTTGGCCGGGCCCACGCCGTCGGCAATGGCGAACAGCACGTCCTGCGAGGTCGACAGGGCCAGGTCGCCGTCCAGCTCGACGGTGGCCTGGAAGGTCTGGCCCGCCGGATGCAGCACGAAACCGCGATCGGTCTGTACCGGGCCGCCGATGAAGATCGGTACATGCTGGCACAGCGCTGGCGGATCGATGTCCGGGCGCAGTTGTTCGAGGATGTCGGCCAGATTCAGCTCTTGCGGTCGGTTGACCACCAGCCCCATGGCCCCATTGGCCGTGTGCTCGACGATGTAGGTCAAGGTGTGGGCAAAGTTCGGGTCGGCCATGTGTGGCATGGCGATCAGGAAGTGATGCTTGAGGTAGCTGGGGCTGACGTTTTTCATGTGCGCTAGTGTGGCGTTCGGGGGGCGAACTGACAAGCTGGAGATGCTTGCAACACTGTTCCAATGTGGGAGCGAGCTTGCTCGCGAAAGCGGTGGATCAGTCACATCAATGTTGTATGACAAACCGCATTCGCGAGCAAGCTCGCTCCCACAGGGGTTCTTCGGTGTGTCAGTTGCTCGAGAGTTTGTCACCGCGGGCGAATTTCCAGGTGCGGATGATTTCCAGCCGGTCGATGTCCGACAGGTCGCCGGTAAACGGTGCAAACGGAGCTGCCAGTCGCACGATGCGCTGCGCCGCCTGATCCAGCAGCGGCTGGCCGGAGGACTCCAGCACCAGCACTTCATACAGCGAGCCGTCGCGGTTGATCGACACCATCAGGCGCAGATTGCCGTAGATCTGCTTGCGCCGGGCTTCCTCGGGGTAATTGAGGTTGCCGATGCGCTCGACCTTCTTGCGCCATTCGTCCTTGTACCAGCCACCCTTGTCGCGCATGGTCGATGCGGCACTCAGGCGGTGGATGCGCGGGCGCTTGGCGTACAGCTGTTGTTCTTTGGCCAGTTCCGCTTCGAGGCTGGCGATATCGCTGGAGAGTTGCGAACTGTCGAAAGTCGGCGCATCGACCGTTGGTTTGATCTCGGTCCTGGCTTCTTCTTTCTTGGTCGGCGCCTTTTTCGGTTTCGGCGCGACGGTGGTCACGGCCGCCTTGGGCGCGGCTTCCTGCACTTGCGGCTTGGCGGCCGGCGGCGGGGTGACTTTCTTGACCTCGTTTGCCTGGAACGGCGCGACTTCGGTGGTCTTGGGGACCGCTTTCTTGTCGAGAGTGCCGCTGCCTTCCTGGTTTTCCTGGGCGAGGAAATCGGCCTTCGCCGGCTTCTTTTCGCTTTTGAAGGTGGCGAGGGTGATTTCCAGGGTTTTGCTGATCTGCTTGGGCTCGACCATGGTGAAGCCCACGCCGAGCAGCAGTGCTAAATGGATCAGCGCCGCGAGAAACAGGGTAAATCCGAGGCGATCGACCGGGCGCACGCCGCGGTGGGCGAGTTCAGCAGGCAGATCGGACGGAAGTGTCATGACAAGAAAACCAACATCGCGTTTTTCACAGGCCGCGCATGATAACGCAATGTTGGTTTCACGCCTTGGGCTTCAAGCATCAAGCGACAGGCTGCATGTGACACACATCAACCTTGCAGCTTTTTCTCGATGGCATCCATCAGCATCCCGCCGATGTCGGTGCCGAAAGCATTGTCGATTTCGCGGATGCAGGTCGGGCTGGTGACGTTGATTTCGGTCAGATGCTCGCCGATCACGTCCAGGCCGACGAACAGCAGGCCCTTCTCGCGCAAGGTCGGGCCGACCTGGGCGGCGATCCAGCGATCCTTGTCGGTCAGCGGACGGGCTTCGCCACGGCCGCCGGCGGCGAGGTTGCCACGGGTTTCGCCATGGGCCGGAATCCGCGCCAGGCAGTAATCCACCGGTTCGCCGTCGATCATCAGGATGCGCTTGTCGCCATCGACGATGGCCGGCAGATAACCCTGGATCATGATCTGTTGCTTGCCGTGCAGGGTCAGGGTTTCCAGAATCACCGACAGATTTGGATGGCCGGCGGTGTGACGGAAAATCGACGAGCCGCCCATGCCATCCAGCGGCTTGAGGATCACGTCACCGTGGTGGTCGGCGAATTCGCGCAACACGTCCGGACGGCGGCTGACAATGGTTGGCGGCGTGCACTGCGGAAACAGCGTGGCGAACAGCTTTTCGTTGCAGTCGCGCAGGCTCTGCGGCTTGTTGACCACCAGCACGCCGGCGGTTTCGGCCTGTTCGAGCAAGTAGGTGGAGTAGACGAACTCCATGTCGAACGGCGGATCCTTGCGCATCAGGATCACGTTCAGGTCGCTGAGCAGTGAATCCTGCTCGGTGCCCAGTTCGAACCATTTTTCCGGGTTGGCGAAGACTTTCAGCGGCTTCATCCGCGCCCGTGCCTGGCCTTCACCCTGATAAAGGTCTTTCTGTTCCATATAGAACAGTTCCCAGCCGCGCTTCTGCGCCGCCAGCAGCATGGCCAGCGAGCTATCCTTTTTGTAGGAAATGCTGGCGATAGGGTCCATGACAATCCCGACGCGAACGCTCATTGGGTTTTCCTCGAAAATTGGCTACCGGATCGGTATGAAAAAAGTGCCGCCAGAGTGGCGCCGGGCGGGTTTTCGGTCAAGGAAAAACCCGTCGATAGATTGCGTCTGGAGACTGTGCTAAAAAGGCTGCCAGCCGTGCTGGCCCTTGAGCATCAAGGGTTTCCAGCCATCAGTCATCGCAAAACGGACAAATTGATTCGCAAAGGCGACGGTAGAGCCCCCTTATGGAACAGCAGTCCAGCGCCTTGAAGGTCATGGTGATCGACGACTCGAAAACGATTCGTCGCACCGCCGAGACCCTGTTGAAAAATGCAGGGTGCGAAGTCATCACCGCGATCGACGGTTTTGACGCCTTGGCGAAGATCGCCGACCACCATCCCGGGATCATCTTTGTCGACATCATGATGCCGCGTCTGGATGGTTATCAGACCTGCGCTTTAATCAAGAACAACAACGCGTTCAAGGGCACGCCGGTGATCATGCTGTCGTCCCGGGACGGGTTGTTCGACAAGGCCAAGGGGCGGATTGTCGGTTCCGATCAATTTTTGACCAAGCCTTTCAGCAAGGAAGAACTGCTCGACGCGATTTCGGCCCATGTTCCGGGCTTCGCTGCCGCTTTGCCGCAGTAAGACACGCACAGAGACGCTCGGCCAGCGGGCCCGGTGTCGACAAGAAAAATGGGGAAGACCATGGCACGTATCCTGATCGTCGATGATTCGCCGACCGAAATGTACAAACTCACCGGCATGCTGGAAAAGCACGGGCACGAAGTGCTGAAAGCCGAAAACGGCGCCGACGGCGTGGCCCTGGCCCGCCAGGAAAAGCCCGACGCGGTGCTGATGGACATCGTCATGCCCGGCCTCAACGGCTTTCAGGCCACCCGTCAGCTGACCAAGGATGCGGAAACCAGCCACATCCCGGTGATCATCATCACCACCAAGGATCAGGAGACCGACAAGGTCTGGGGCACCCGCCAGGGCGCCAGGGACTACCTGACCAAACCGGTCGACGAAGACACGCTGATCAAGACCCTGAACAACGTGCTGGCCGGTTGATCGCGCCGTCATGAGCGAATCGCTGACCGCGTTCGAACTGTTGTGGCAGATCGACCAGCGCTGTCGCCTGCTGGCGGCCGACCTGCCGTCGCAAGCTGCGCGCCAGGATCGCTGGAGTGGCATCGGCTTTCGTCTGGGCGAACACTGGTACGTCACGCCGATGGGCGAAGTCAGCGAAGTGCTGCCCGAACTGCGCGTCACCCAGCTGCCGGGCGTCAAGCCGTGGGTCAAGGGCGTGGCCAATCTGCGCGGTCGGCTGCTGCCGGTCATGGACCTGTGCGGATTCTTCGGCCATGAGCTGTCACCGATGCGCAAACAGCGGCGGGTATTGGTGGTAGAACATCAGGACGTGTTTGCCGGGTTGCTGGTCGATGAAGTCTTCGGCCTGCAGCACTTCGAGCAGGACAGTTTCGAGTCGGTCTCGATCAGTAAACGGCAAGGCTCCAAGGGCGAGTTCATCAAGGGCTATTTCCGGCGCGAGCAGAACTGGCGGGTGTTCAGCCTGTTTGCGCTGGCGCAGTCACCGAGTTTCATGCACGTCGCGGTTTAACAGGCGAGGACCGATGATCAAAGCAAAAACAGGCAAGCCCGCAGAAGGCTCGCGCAGCCGCTCGCAGATCATCGTGCTGTTCATCGCACTGATCGTGTTCATCATGCTGCTGTTCGCCAACTTCGCTTACCTCAACACCCAGGCCAACTACGACAAGCAGTACATCGGCCACGCCGGCGAGCTGCGGGTGCTGTCGCAGCGGATCGCCAAGAACGCCACCGAAGCCGCCGCCGGCAAGGCCGCCGCGTTCAAGTTGTTGAGCGATGCGCGCAACGACTTCGCCCAGCGCTGGGGCTATTTGAAGAAAGGCGACCCGGCCACCGGCCTGCCACCCGCGCCGTCCACCGTGCGCCCGGAAATGCGCGCCGTTCAGCTGGATTGGGAACGCCTGCTGAAAAACACCGACGCAATTCTCTCCAGCGAACAGACCGTGCTGTCCCTGCATCAAGTGGCCGCGACCCTGGCCGAAACCGTGCCGCAGTTGCAGATCGAATACGAAAAAGTCGTCGAAATCCTCCTGCAACGCGGTGCCCCGGCGGGACAGGTGGCGATGGCCCAGCGTCAGTCGCTGCTGGCCGAGCGGATTCTCGGCGCGGTGAACACCGTGCTCTCCGGCGATGAAAACTCCCAGCAGGCCGCCGACGCCTTCGGTCGCGATGCCGCACGCTTCGGTCAGGTGCTTAACGGCATGCTGCAAGGCAACTCGACGCTGAAGATCAGCCAGGTCGAAGACCGCGACGCCCGAGCTCGCTTGAGCGATATTTCCGAGCTGTTCCAGTTCGTCTCCGGTTCGGTGGATGAAATCCTCGAAACCTCGCCTGAGCTGTTCAAGGTCCGTGAGTCGGCCACCAATATCTTCAGCCTGTCGCAGACCCTGCTCGACGAAGCCTCGCACCTGGCCACCGGTTTCGAAAACCTCGCCGGCGGACGCAGCACCGACACCATCGGCGGTTATGTGCTGGGCCTGCTGGCGCTGGCTTCGATCATCCTGATCGGCATGGTCATGGTCCGGGAAACCAACCGCCAGTTGCGCGAGACCGCCGAGAAGAACGAACGCAACCAGAACGCGATCATGCGCCTGCTCGACGAGATCGAAGACCTCGCCGACGGCGACCTGACCGTGACTGCCTCGGTGACCGAAGACTTCACCGGGACCATCGCCGACTCGATCAACTATTCCGTCGATCAGTTGCGCGATCTGGTGGCCACCATCAACCTCACCGCCGGCCAGGTCGCCGCGGCGGTGCAGGAGACCCAGGCCACTGCGATGCATCTGGCCCAGGCCTCGGAGCATCAGGCCCAGCAGATTTCCGAAGCCTCGACCGCGATCAGCGACATGGCCCAATCCATCGATCAGGTGTCGGCCAACGCCGCCGAATCGTCGGCGGTGGCCGAGCGATCGGTGGAGATCGCCAACAAGGGCAACGAGGTGGTGCACAACACCATCCACGGCATGGACAACATCCGCGAACAGATCCAGGACACCGCCAAACGCATCAAGCGTCTGGGCGAGTCGTCTCAGGAGATCGGCGATATCGTCAGCCTGATCGACGACATTGCCGACCAGACCAACATCCTCGCCCTCAATGCGGCGATTCAGGCCTCGATGGCCGGTGACGCCGGCCGTGGCTTTGCCGTGGTTGCCGACGAAGTGCAACGGCTGGCCGAACGTTCGTCTGCCGCGACCCGGCAGATTGAAACGCTGGTGCGGGCGATCCAGACCGACACCAACGAAGCCGTGATTTCCATGGAGCAGACCACCACCGAAGTGGTGCGCGGCGCGCGGCTGGCGCAGGATGCCGGTGTGGCCCTGGAAGAAATCGAAGGCGTGTCCAAGACCCTCGCGGCGCTGATCCAGAGCATTTCCAACGCGGCGCAGCAGCAAACATCTTCGGCCGGGCAGATTTCCCTAACGATGAACGTGATTCAGCAGATCACCTCGCAGACCTCGTCCGGTTCCACGGCCACCGCCGAGAGCATCGGCAACCTGGCGAAAATGGCCAGCCAGTTGCGTCGCTCGGTGTCCGGGTTCACCTTGCCGGCGGCGCCTTCGCCCGTCGCGGACAAGGCGTGAGGCCTGCGGGCGAGGCCATGTCGAGCGGAGTGGTTATGGGTGACCGGCACGACTACGTGGCCCTCGAATGGGTCAAGGGTGAAATAGCCGAGACGCTGAGACAGGCGCATCAGGCCATTGAAGCCGTTCTCGACGATCCGCAGTCGGTGCCGGGGCTGGACGAGTGTCTGGCCTGCATCCATCAGGTGCATGGCAGCCTGCAGATGGTCGAGTTCTATGGCGCGGCATTGCTCGCCGAAGAAATGGAACACCTGGTCGAAGCGTTGCAGAACGACCGCGTCAGCCACCGCGACGAAGCGCTGCACTTGCTGTTGCAGGCGCTGGGCCAGTTGCCGACTTACCTCGACCGCGTGCAGGGCGCCCGCCGTGACCTGCCGCTGGTGGTACTGCCGCTGATCAACGACTTGCGCAGCGCCCGAGGCGAAAGCCTGTTGTCGGAAACCAGCCTGTTCAGCCCGCAGTTGCCCGAACTGGCGCCTTTGAGCGAAGAAACACTGGCGCTGCTGGAACCGCCAGAGCTGGCGAATGTGCTGCGCAAGTTGCGCCAGATGCTGCAAATGGCGCTGGTCGGATTACTCCGCGAGCAGGACGACCAGACGCATCTCGGTTATCTGGCCAAGGTTTTTACCCGACTTGAAGCACTCAGCGGTCACTCGCCGCTGAGCCCGTTGTGGCAGGTCGCCTCGGCTCTGGTCGAGGGCATGCGCGAAGGGCGAATCGCCAACAGCCCGGCCCTGCGCAGTCTGTTCAAGGACGCCGACAAGGAACTCAAGCGCCTGCTCGAACAGGGCATGCCCGGCCTCAACCAGCCGCCACCGCCTGAACTGCTGAAAAGCCTGCTGTTTTATATCGCCAAAGCCGAACATCCCACCGGGCAGATGCTGACCATGAAAGATCGCTACTCCCTGGACGACGCGCTGCCCGACAGCGCGATGGTCGACGAAGAACGCGCGCGCCTGGCCGGTCCCGACCGCGACGCCATGCGCTCGGTGCTCGCGGCGCTGTGCGAAGAGCTGGTACGGGTCAAGGAACGCCTCGATCTGTTCGTGCGCAGCGACCGCCAGCACGCCTCGGACCTGGACAGCCTGCTGGCGCCGCTGCGGCAGATCGCCGATACGCTGGCGGTGCTTGGTTTCGGTCAGCCGCGCAAGGTCATCATCGATCAACTGGCAGTGGTGCTCAGCCTTGCGCAGGGCCAGCGCGAACCGAACGATGCCACGCTGATGGACGTCGCCGGCGCCTTGCTCTACGTCGAGGCGACGCTGGCCGGGATGGTGGGTACGGTGGAGCCGGAGAGCCCGGAAGACTCGCGCCTGCCGACCACCGACCTGACGCAGATCCATCAGATCGTGATCAAGGAAGCGCGCATCTGCCTGCAACAGGCCAAGGACATGATTGTCGACTACATCGACGCCGACTGGGATCGCCAGCAACTGCAAAGCCTGCCGGCGCTGCTGACCCAGGTGCGCGGTGCACTGGCGATGATTCCGCTGGCGCGCGCGGCAAGCCTGCTCGAAGCCTGCAACGGGTTCATCCGCGAGCATCTGTTGCTCGACCCTCATGAGCCGGGTTGGCAGCAACTCGACAGCCTCGCCGACGCCATCAGCAGCCTCGAGTACTACCTTGAGCGCATGACCGATGACCCGCAGGCTCCCAGCGAGCACTTGCTGGATATCGCGCAGAAAAGCCTCGCCAGTCTCGGTTTCTTTCCCGACGAACAGCCCGGCGAGCCGCATGTGCCGGTGCTCGACGATGTGCTCAGCCCCAGCGAAGCCCTGGTGATGCAGGATTTGCAGGAGCTGGATGATCCGCAGATCGTGCAGTCGTTGGCCGAAGTGCTGGCCAGCCCGGTGTCGGCGGTCAACCCGCCGGCGCTGACCACGCCGGGCAGCCTGCTGCCGCCACCGGCTGATGAAGAACCGGTGGACGACGAGCTGCGCGAAGTGTTCCTCGAAGAGACCGGGGAAGTGCTCGAAGTACTGAGCGAATACCTGCCGCGCTGGTCTGCCGAGCCCGATGACCGCGCCGCCCTCAGTGAGCTGCGCCGAGCGTTCCACACCCTCAAGGGCAGCGGCCGGATGGTGCGTGCGCTGGTTATCGGCGAACTGGCCTGGGCGGTGGAAAACCTGCTCAACCGCGTGCTTGAGCACAGCGTCGAACCCGGCCCGGCGGTGCACCAGTTGCTTGCCGACACGCTGCTGCTGTTGCCCGATCTGATCGGCGAATTCGCCACCAACGGCCAGCGTCAGCGCCACGATGTCGATCAACTGGCGGCCCGTGCTCATGCGCTGGCCAAGGGCGACACACCGCTGCCGGCTGAAGACGTGGAAGACGTCGCGGCCCTCGATCCGCTGCTGCTGGAGATTTTTCGCAACGAAGCCGAAACCCATCTCGCCAGCCTCAACCGTTTTCTCGATCAGGCCGCCGAGCATGTGCCGTTGCAGGCCAGTGACGAATTGCAGCGTGCACTGCACACGCTCAAGGGCAGCGCCTCGATGGCGGGGGTTTCACCGATTGCTGAATTGGCGGCGCCGCTCGACAAGCTCGCCCGGGAATTCAAGGCCCATCAACTGGCGTTGGACCTGGACGAAGTGGAACTGCTGCTCGAAGCCGAGGGCCTGTTCCGCGTCGGTCTGCGTCAGCTCAAACACGATCCGCTGGCGCCGATTGTCGGCGCGCAGTCGTTGATCAAACGCACCGAAACCCTGCTCGGCGAGCGCCTGGAATCAATCCTCAGCGCGCCGAGCAGTGCGTTGCGGGTCAAGCGTGATCCGCAACTGATCAACAACTTCCTGGCCCAGGGCATGGACATCCTGCTCGACGCCGAAAACCTCCTGCAGCGCTGGCAACAACACCCCGGAGAACGTCAGGAACTCAGCGCGCTGCTGGATGAACTGACGACCCTGGGCGAGGGCGCGCACCTGGCGGATCTGCTACCGGTGGACGTGCTGTGCGAAGCGTTGCTCGATCTGTACGGCGCCGTCGAAGAAAGCAGCCTGGCGGTCAGCGAGCGGTTTTTCCATGAGGCGCAGCAGGCCCATGAAGCCCTGATCAACATGCTCGACGAACTGGCCGCCGGCCAGGAAATCACCCCGCAACCGCAGCGCATCCGCGCCTTGCACGAACTGCTCGACGAAAGCCTCGACCCGTCGGCCATGGGCCTGATCCGCAGTGATGGCAGCCGTACCCCGAGCATTCGCGAACTGGGCAGCGCTACCGCCGAACTGCAACAACACAGCGCCGACAGCGGGCCGGACGACGAGATCGTCGAGATCTTCCTCGAAGAGGCGGTCGACATTCTCGACAGCGCCGGGCAAGCCTTGCAGCGCTGGCTGAAAGACCCGGAGAACGGCGCACCGCTGTCGTCGCTGCAACGGGATCTGCACACGCTCAAGGGCGGCGCACGGATGGCCGAGGTGGCGGCGGTCGGCGATCTGGCCCATGAGCTGGAAGGCCTTTACGAAGGGTTGGTGGATCGTCGTTACAGCCACAGCGAAGCCCTCGACCGATTGCTGCGCCAGAGCCACGAACGTCTGGCGCAGTTCCTCGAACAGTTGCACCTGCACCAGCCGCTGGATCCGGCGCAGGACCTGATCGAGGCGATCCGCCGTTTCCGTCAGGGCTCGACCGCCAATCCTGAAACACCGCCAACCAGCGTCACGCAGGACGGCCCCGGACACGATCCGGAGCTGCTGGAAATCTTCCTCGAAGAAGGTTTCGACATCATCGAAAACTCCGGTGCCGCGTTGCTGCGCTGGCAGGCCGAGCCCGGCAATCGCCAGGAAGTGGAAACCCTGTTGCGCGATCTGCACACCCTCAAGGGCGGCGCGCGGATGGTGGAAATCGGCCCGATCGGCGACCTCGCCCATGAGCTGGAATACCTTTACGAAAGCCTGTCCGCCGGTACCCTGCAGGGCAGTGCCGAACTGTTTGCCCTGTTGCAGCGTGGTCATGACCGGTTGGCCCAGATGCTCGATGCGGTGCGCGCCGGCCAGCCATGCCCACCGGCGGATCGGCTGATCAGCGCGATCCAGAATTTCAGCCATCCGGTGGTGCAAACTCCGGCGCCGGTGCCGCCGGTGGCGGTGAAGGTTGAGCCTGCTGCTCCGGCGCCCGAAGCCGGGGCGGACATGGTCAAGGTCTCCGCCGAGTTGCTGGATGAACTGGTCAACCTCGCCGGCGAAACCTCGATTTTCCGTGGGCGCATCGAACAGCAAGTCAGCGATGCGCAGACCGCTCTGCACGAGATGGAAACCACCATCGAGCGCATGCGCGACCAGTTGCGCCGGCTCGACACCGAAACCCAGGGGCGGATCCTCAGTCGTCAGCAAGTGGATGCCGAACGCCTCGGCTACGAAGATTTCGACCCGCTGGAAATGGACCGCCATTCGCAGTTGCAGCAGTTGTCCCGGGCGCTGTTCGAGTCCGCTTCCGACTTGCTGGATCTGAAGGAAACCCTCGACCGGCGCGCCCACGACGCCGAGAACCTGTTGCAGCAGCAGGGGCGGATCAACACCGAGTTGCAGGAAGGCCTGATGCGCACGCGCATGGTGCCTTTCGAGCGCATGTTGCCGCGTTTGAAACGCATCGTCCGACAGGTCGCCGAAGAGCTGGGCAAGGACGTCGCGTTTACCGTTGGCAACGCCGAAGGCGAGATGGACCGCAACGTACTCGAACGCATGGCCGCACCGCTGGAGCACATGCTGCGCAATGCCGTCGACCATGGTCTGGAGTCCGCCGAAGTCCGGCTGGCGGCGGGCAAACCGGCGCAGGGGCAGATCAGCCTCGACCTGTCCCGCGAGGGCGGCGACATCGTGTTCGACATCCGCGACGATGGCGCCGGCGTGCCGCTGGACGCTGTGCGGCGCAAGGCGATCAAGCGAGGATTGCTGGCACCTGACGCGCAGATCAGTGATCGCGATGTGCTGCAGTTCATTCTTCAGCCAGGTTTTTCCACGGCCGAGAAAATCACCCAGATTTCCGGGCGTGGCGTGGGCATGGACGTGGTGCACGAAGAAGTCCGGCAACTGGGCGGCACCATGAGCATCGACTCGGTGCCGGGGCAGGGCGTGCACTTCCGCATTCGCCTGCCGTTCACCGTGTCGGTCAACCGTGCGCTGATGGTGCAGTGTGGTGAGGATCAATACGCGATTCCGCTGAACACCATCGACGGCATCGTCCGTGTGCTGCCGAATGAACTGGACGGGCATTTCCGTCTCGACCCGCCGAGTTATCAATACGGCGGTCAGCGTTATGAACTGTGCTATTTGGGCGAGCTGCTGAAAACCGCGCCACGGCCGAAGCTGTCCGGCCAGAGCCTGCCGGTGCCGGTCTTGCTGGTGCAGTGCAACGACCGGCACATTGCGGTGCAGGTCGACACGATGGCCGGCACCCGCGAGATCGTGGTCAAGAGCCTCGGCCCGCAGTTCGCGTCGGTGCAGGGCGTGTCCGGGGCGACGATTCTCGGCGATGGCCGGGTGGTGCTGATTCTCGACCTGCTGGCGCCGATCCGCGCGATGCAGGCGCGGTTGCCGCAGCGGCCGGCCAGTCACGAAATCGAGAGCGAACCGCAAAAGCCGTTGCTGGTGATGGTGGTCGACGATTCGGTCACGGTGCGCAAGGTCACCAGTCGTTTGCTGGAACGCTACGGCATGAACGTGCTGACCGCCAAGGACGGGGTCGATGCGATGCTGCTGCTGGAAGAACACATGCCGGACCTGATGCTGCTCGACATCGAAATGCCGCGCATGGACGGCTTCGAAGTGGCGACCCAGGTGCGCCACGACGAGCGCCTGAAACACCTGCCGATCATCATGATCACCTCGCGCACCGGCCAGAAACACCGCGACCGCGCGATGGCCATCGGCGTCAACGACTACCTCGGCAAGCCGTACCAGGAATCGGTGCTGCTCGAAAGCATCGCGCTGTGGAGCAAAAAACATGCATGAACGCCGGGACAACCAACGCACCAGCCAACTCACCGGGCTGCTGCTGCCGCTGGCGGATCGCAACCTGATCCTGCCCAACGTCGCCGTTGCCGAGCTGATCGACTACCAGTCCAGCGCCTTCGATCTCGACACGCCGCCGTGGTATCTGGGCCGGGTGACCTGGCGCGAGCGGCAGATTCCGCTGCTGAGTTTCGAGTCGGCCTGCGGCAACAAGATCGTCATCGGCGAGCGGGCACGGATCGTCATCCTCAACGCCCTCGGCGGGCGGCCTGAGTTGAAGTTCATCGCGCTGCTGGTGCAGGGGATTCCGCGCTCGTACAAGCTCGACAGCCAGTTGAGTTATGTCGACGTGCCGCTGTGTGCGCTGGAGCAGGCAGCGGTGCAGGTCGGGGAGCAGGTGGCGAAGGTGCCGGATTTGTTGGCATTGGAGAAATTGTTGGTGGATGCCGGACTGGTTCACTGAACCAGGGCTTGCCAGCGATGAGGCCAGTATTCATTACGCTGACCGTAACGGTTTGCCACCGCGCTTGATTGATGCCCCCACCTGACACTCCTAAGGTAGCTCCACGACAGCGAACCCGTGGAGTGAGCATGACAACAACAATATCCCCCGACTCGCGCTGGACGCGGCGGCGTGACGAGAAGCAGCGGCGCCTCGACAGGGTGCGCGGGCTGGCCGACGGTGCGGTGTTGCCCACCGACAGGATCGTCGCGGCGCTTGAGGCGCTGATCCTGCCCGGCGACCGTGTGGTGCTGGAGGGCAACAACCAGAAGCAGGCAGATTTCCTCTCGCGCTCTCTGGCCAGGGCCGATCCTGAAAAGCTCCACGACCTGCACATGATCATGCCCAGCGTCGGTCGCTCAGAGCATCTGGACCTGTTCGAACGCGGCATCGCCCGCAAACTCGATTTCTCCTTTGCCGGCACCCAGAGCCTGCGCATCAGCCAGTTGCTCGAAGACGGTCTGCTGGAAGTCGGCGCGATCCACACCTACATCGAACTCTACGCCCGGCTGGTGGTGGACCTGATTCCCAACGTCGTGCTCTCGGCCGGGTTCATGGCCGACCGTGCCGGCAACATCTACACCGGCCCGAGCACCGAAGACACCCCGGCGCTGATTGAACCGGCAGCCTTCAGCGACGGCATCGTCATCGTCCAGGTCAACCAACTGGTGGACGACGTCAGCGAACTGCCTCGCGTGGACATCCCCGCATCGTGGGTCGATTTCGTGGTGGTGGCGGACAAGCCGTTCTACATCGAACCGCTGTTCACTCGCGACCCTCGCCACATCAAGCCTGTACACGTGCTGATGGCGATGATGGCGATCCGCGGCATCTACGAAAAACACAACGTGCAGTCGCTGAACCACGGCATCGGTTTCAACACCGCGGCCATCGAATTGATCCTGCCGACCTACGGCGAATCCCTTGGCCTCAAGGGCAAGATCTGCCGTAACTGGACGCTCAATCCGCACCCCACCTTGATCCCGGCGATTGAAAGTGGTTGGGTCGAAAGCGTGCATTGCTTCGGCACCGAGCTGGGCATGGAAAACTACATCGCCGCTCGCCCGGACGTGTTCTTCACCGGGCGCGACGGCTCGCTGCGTTCCAACCGGATGTTCTGCCAACTGGCTGGGCAATACGCGGTAGACCTGTTCATCGGCGCGACCCTGCAAGTCGATGGCGACGGCCATTCCTCCACCGTGACCCGTGGCCGTCTCGCCGGTTTCGGCGGCGCGCCGAACATGGGTCACGACCCGCGCGGTCGCCGTCACGGCACTCCGGCATGGCTCGATATGCGGCATGACGATTCGCAGCAGCCGATGCTCGAGCGTGGCAAGAAACTCGTGGTGCAGATGGTCGAGACGTTCCAGGAGGGCGGCAAACCGACCTTCGTCGAAACCCTCGACGCGGTTGAGGTGGCGAAGAAAAGCGGCATGCCGCTGGCGCCGATCATGATCTACGGCGACGACGTCACTCACCTGCTGACCGAAGAGGGCATCGCCTACCTGTACAAGGCGCGCTCGCTGGAAGAGCGTCAGGCGATGATCGCTGCGGTCGCCGGCGTCACGGCCATCGGCCTGCGTCACAACCCGAAAGACACTGAACGCATGCGCCGCGAAGGCCTGATCGCCTTGCCCGAAGACCTTGGCATCCGTCGCACCGACGCCACCCGCGAATTGCTGGCGGCGAAAAGCGTGGCCGATCTGGTCGAGTGGTCCGGCGGCCTCTATAACCCGCCCGCCAAGTTCAGGAGCTGGTAATGCACGCACTCAACCTGCAACCGAAAACCATCACCCTCGCGGAACGGCTGGCGGACCTGGCAGTGGACGCGCTGATCGACGAAGCCGACCTGTCGCCGAAACCGGCGCTGGTGGACCGACGTGGCAACGGTGCGCACACCGATCTGCACTTGGGATTGATGCACGCCTCGGCGTTGGCGTTGTGGCCGGCGTTCAAGGAAATGGCCGAGGCCGCGCTCGAGTTCGGCGAGATCGGCTTGCCGCTGCGCGAAGCCATTGGCCGCATCGGCCGGGAAGGCGAGCAAGCGATGCTCGCCACCACCCACGGCGTGAACACCCATCGCGGGGCGATCTGGGCGCTGGGCCTGCTGGTCACGGCTGCTGCGCTGGACACCAGGTCCACCAGCGCTGGCGCCGTTACCCTGCGCGCTGCGCGCCTGGCATTGCTCGATGACCGTCATGCGCCGCGCCCGCTGAGCCATGGCGCGCAAGTCGCCCAACGCTACGGCGCTCGCGGTGCCCGGGAAGAAGCGCAGCTCGGTTTCCCGTCGGTGGTGCAGCGCGGTTTGCCGCAGCTCCAACGCAGCCGCGCCGCCGGCCATGGCGAACAGAACGCCCGGCTCGATGGCTTGCTGGCGATCATGACTGAGCTCGCCGACACCTGCGTCCTGTACCGCGCCGGCGAACAGGGCCTGCACGCCATGCAGCACGGCGCCCAGGCCGTGCTCGACGCCGGTGGCAGCGCCAGCCTCACCGGTCGCCGCCGCCTGCATGAACTGGATCAACAACTCATCGCATTGAATGCCTCGCCCGGTGGCGCCGCCGACTTGCTCGCCGCCAGCCTGCTGCTTGATCGAATCGAGCGCGACGGCATCCTTCAGGGAGCGTTTTGATGGAAACCTTATCCTTTGAATTCCCCGCCGGGCAGCCGCCGCGCGGTCGCGCGCTGGTCGGTTGTGTCGGCTCGGGCGATCTGGAAGTGCTGATCGAACCGGGCCTGGCCGGCAAGCTGACGATCAACGTGCAGACCTCGGTCAACGGCGCGCAGCAGCGCTGGCAGCACCTGTTCGCGCGGATGTTCGACGGCACCACGCCACCGGCGATGGCCATCGATATCCACGACTTCGGCGCGACCCCGGGCGTGGTGCGCCTGCGTCTGGAGCAAGGCTTCGAGGAGATCGGCCATGACTGACACCTCAACACTTTTGCACAAACACAGCTTCGTCGAACTCGGCGCACGGCAGCGGGCGAAAGCCTTGCTCGACGCCGGCACCTTCCGCGAACTGCTCGACCCGTTTCAACGCGTCATGTCGCCGTGGCTCGAGCGTCAGGGCGTGGTGCCGCAGGCGGATGACGGTGTGGTGATCGCCAAGGGCCGCCTCGACGGTTTGCCGGTGGTGATCGCGGCGATTGAAGGCGCGTTTCAGGGCGGCAGTCTCGGTGAGGTCGGCGGCGCGAAAATCGCCGGCGCGCTGGAGCTGGCCGCCGAAGACAACCGCAAAGGCATCCCGACCCGCGCCATCCTGCTGCTGGAAACCGGCGGTGTGCGTCTGCAGGAAGCCAACCTTGGCTTGGCGGCGATTGCCGATATACACGCGGCGATTGTCGATCTGCAGCGTTACCAACCGGTGGTCGGCGTGGTGGCCGGCAGCGTCGGTTGCTTTGGCGGGATGTCGATTGCCGCCGCACTGTGCAGCTATTTGCTGGTGACCCAGGAAGCACGCCTCGGCCTGAACGGTCCGCAGGTGATCGAGCAGGAAGCCGGGATCGAGGAATACGACTCCCGCGACCGGCCCTTCATCTGGAGCCTGACCGGTGGCGAGCAACGTTTCGCCAGTGGCCTGGTAGACCGTTATGCCGCTGATGACGTGGCGCAGATTCGCCATCAGGTCGGCGAGCTGCTGCACCAAGGCCTGCCGAAACAACCGCGCAGTCAACGGGCCGAGTGGTTCCTGCAACGCCTGACGAGCCTGGACACTGACAAGCAAATCGAGCCTTCGGTGGTTCGCGATCTGTATCAAGGAGAGCGCTCATGAGTGGTTATTCCGTGCGCGGTTTGAACTGGTTCAACGCCTTGAGTGCGGGCGCGAAGGCCGTTGAGGGTTTGCCGCCCTCGTTGAAGGTCGCCGATGGTGAGCTCGGGCGGTTTATCGCAGTGGTCGCCGATCCGCAAAACCGTTTCCCTCGCGCTCGCAACGGCGAAGTCGGGTTGCTCGAAGGCTGGGGTCTGGCCAAGGCTGTGGATGATGCGATCACCGCCGACCGTGATAAACCGCAAAAGCGTCCCTTGATCGCCATCGTCGATGTGCCGAGCCAGGCCTACGGTCGCCGCGAAGAAGCCCTCGGCATTCACCAGGCTCTGGCCGGTGCGGCGGACGCTTATGCTCGCGCGCGTCTGGCCGGGCACCCAGTGATAGCGCTGCTGGTGGGCAAGGCCATGTCAGGGGCGTTTCTCGCTCACGGTTATCAGGCTAATCGCTTGATCGCCCTGCGTGATCCGGGGGTGATGGTGCATGCGATGGGCAAGGCTTCGGCGGCGCGGGTGACCTTGCGCAGCGTCGAAGAACTGGAAACCCTGGCGTCCAGCGTGCCGCCGATGGCCTATGACATCGACAGCTATGCCAGTCTCGGGTTGCTCTGGGAAACCCTGTCGGTGCAGCAGATCGAGCAGCCGACGGCGGAGGATCTGGCGCGGGTCGGCGAATGCCTGAAGCAGGCGATCGGCGATATTGGCGCGACGGATTTGAGCAATCGTCTCGGTGCGAAAAATCGCGAAGCCTCCAGCCGCGTGCGTGAACTGTTGAGGGCGCAGTGGTGAACACGCCTCTGGCCCACGACCTGCTGTGGGGCATGACGCCGGCGCAACTGCCGGCGGATGCGCCGCAGTGGGCGATTGACTCGCTGGCTGCCGGGCAACCGGTGGTGGTGCGGCGGGCGTTGAGTGAGGAGGGATTCGTGGCGGTGGGCGTGCGCGGTCGCTTGCGTGAGCAGCGGTTGGCGGCGTTCATGGCGCTCGATTCGATTGCTTGCCGGGTCAGCCCGGAAGCGCTTTGTCAGGTCGACAGCCAGCGTGATCTGCCGGTCATGCAGGCACTTCGGCAACTGCGCTCGATGCTCGATGATTGCGGCTGGGTCTGGGGTGTCAGTGGCAGTGTCGGGTTTGAACTGGCGAGCGGTTTTGCGGCCATGCACGAAGCCAGTGATCTCGATCTGATCCTGCGTACACCGCAACTCATCACCCGTCACCAGGCACGTGAACTGGTGGCGGTTTTCGATCAGGCGATCTGCCGGGTCGACATGCAGTTGCAGACGCCATTCGGTGCTGTCGCCCTGCGCGAGTGGGCCGGAAACACTTCGCGGGTGCTGCTGAAAAACGCCCATGAAGCCTGTCTGGTGAGCGATCCGTGGAACCCGCAGGAGCTGGCAGCGTGACCAGCCTGTTGGTGTTTCCCGGTCAGGGCGCGCAGCAGCCCGGCATGCTCCAGCGTTTGCCTCGGGAAACGCTGATCGAGGCCAGCGACAGCCTCGGTGAAGACGTCTTGCGGCTGGATTCCGGCGAAGCGTTACGCAGCACCCGAGCGGTTCAGCTCTGCCTGCTGATCGCCGGCGTCGCCGCTTCGCGGCAATTGTTGCAGGCCGGACTTACCGCCGATTACGTCGCCGGCCTGTCCATCGGTGCGTACCCGGCAGCGGTGGTCGCGGGAGCGTTGAGCTTCAGCGATGCGTTGCATCTGGTCAGCCTGCGCGGCGAGTTGATGCAGCAGGCTTATCCTCAGGGCTTCGGGATGACCGCGATCATCGGTCTGCAACTCTCCACAGTCGAAGATTTGCTGGCTCAGGTGCACAGCGCAGATACACCGGTCTACCTGGCCAACATCAACGCCGATAACCAGGTGGTGATTGCCGGCAGCGACAAGGCAATGCGGGCAGTGGCCGAGCTGGCGCGCAGTCGTGGCGCCGGGCTGGCAAAACGTCTGGCGGTCAGCGTGCCGTCCCACTGCCCGTTGCTGGATGAGCCGGCACAAACCCTCGCCGAGGCGTTCACCCAGGTAGAGCTGAAAACACCAAAAATCGCTTACCTGAGCGGCAGTCGCGCAAGGCCTGTGACCAAGGTAGAAGCGCTGCGCGACGACCTCGCCTTCAACATGTGCCGCGTGGTGGACTGGCGCGGCACCGTGCAAAGCGCCTACGAGCGCGGCGTGCGACTACAGATCGAACTGCCGCCCGGTGCGGTGCTGACCGGGCTGGCGCGCCGGGTGTTCGAACAGGGGACCGTCACTGCCTTCGACAGTGCCCGGCTCGACACCTTGCAGGCGCTGTTGCGAGAGGAGGAGGGCCGACGACCCTAAATCACCGACTCAGGCTTCGAACAACAAAAACAACATTCGACGATGCACTTTGAGGACTACAACAATGATTATTTACGGTGTGGCGTTTCTCGCCTTTTGTACGCTGGTGGGTATCTGGGTCGGTGAACTGCTCGGCAAGTTGATCGGCGTGCCGGCCAATGTCGGCGGTGTCGGTATTGCGATGCTGCTGTTGATCGGGTTGGGCAGTTACTTGAACAAAAGTGGCTGGCTCAAGGGCAAGACCGAACAGGGCGTCGAGTTCTGGAGTGCGATCTACATTCCGATCGTGGTCGCCATGGCCGCGCAACAGAATGTTTACGGCGCGCTGAAGGGCGGGCCGATGGCGATCCTTGCGGGAACGCTCGCCGTGGTCATTGCCTTTGCCTTGGTGCCGGTGCTGGTGCGCCTGGGTAACAAGGAACCGGCGCCGATCACACCTGCCAAGACTGCGGGGTGAGCGCCATGTACGAATCAATGATGAAAGTCATCACCGGCTACGGGCTGATCAGCGGTTTCCTGATTGTCGGCCTGACCATGTGGGTGTCCTACTGGATGTCCAACACCTTCACCAAGGGCCGTCTGCACGGCTCGGCCATCGCCATTTTGCTCGGCTTGGTGCTGTCGTATATCGGCGGAGCCCTGACTGGCGGTCAGAAAGGGGTCGTGGACATTCCGTTGTTGTCGGGTATCGGTTTACTTGGCGGCGCCATGCTGCGGGACTTCGCGATTGTTGCCACGGCGTTTGGCGTCAGTGTCGATGAGCTGAAGCGGGCCGGGTTTGTTGGTGTGCTGGCGTTGTTTGTCGGCGTGGGCACGTCATTTGTTGCCGGGGTCGGGGTGGCGATGGCATTCGGTTATACCGATGCGGTGAGTCTGACGACCATTGGCGCAGGGGCGGTGACCTACATCGTCGGACCGGTAACCGGCGCGGCCATTGGCGCGAGTTCCGAGGTCATGGCGCTGTCTATCGCCGCAGGGTTGATCAAGGCGATTCTGGTGATGGTAATGACGCCGTTCGTGGCGCCGATGATCGGTCTGAACAACCCACGCAGTGCGGTGATTTTTGGCGGTTTGATGGGGACGTCCAGTGGTGTGGCCGGAGGGTTGGCGGCCACCGATCCGAAACTGGTGCCTTACGGTTGCCTGACGGCGGCGTTCTATACCGCACTTGGATGCTTGCTCGGGCCTTCGCTGTTGTTTCTGCTGATGCGTGGTTTGATGGGCTAGGACGATGATGGGTGATCGTTCCCACTCTGCGTGGGAACGATCATTGGGAGACCTGGCGATTGGCATACATCCGACACTCCGCCAGCAACGCCAGCAAATTCGGATCCCGCTCCTTGGCCTTCAAAAACACCACGCCGATGTGCTGCTGCAACCGGTACTTCTCCTGCAACGGAATCAGCTTCACCCGGTTCTCGTACACCGCCGCAATCCTCCCCGGCAGCAACGCATAACCGACCCCGGAGCTGACCATGCTCAGCAGGGTGAAGATGTCGTTGACCTGCATCGCCACCTTCGGTTCGAACCCCGCTTGCCTGAACACCCGGACGCCGTCCTGATGGGTGGCGAAGCCTTGGGTGAGGGTGATGAAGGTCTCATCGCGCACCTGCGCCAGGTCCACTTCGCTGCGCTGAGCAAAACGGGAATCGGCCGGGGTGGCGAGGAAGATATCGTCGGAAAACAGCGGAATCTGTTCGCAGTCCGGGTCGTTGACGGTGTCGTCCAGCGACACCAGGATCGCGTCGACTTCCATGTTTTTCAGTTTGTAGAGCAGGTCGATGTTCGAGCCCAGGATCAGGTCGATGTTGAGTTCGCTGCGGCGGATCTTCAAACCCATGATCAGCTGCGGCACGGTCTTCACCGTCAGCGAATACAGTGAGCCGAGCTTGAAACGCTCGGCCGAGAACCCGGCGGCTTCGCGGGTCAGGCGCACGCTTTCGACCACGTCCTGAATCAGCTTCTGCGCCCGCTCTTCGAGTACGAAGGCGCTTTCCAGCGGCGTCAGGTTGCGCCCTTCGTGCTTGAACAACGGGCAGCGCAGGGCGCTTTCCAGCGAATGGATTGCGCGGTGCACGCTGACGTTGCTGGTCTGCAACTCGGCGGCGGCGCGGGCGAGGTTGCCGGTGCGCATGAAGGCGAGGAACACCTCGAGTTTCTTCAGGGTCAATTCTTCGTCGATCAGCATGGCGCGGACTCTTCTTGGTATCGGTCGATTGTGCCCAAATATCAGGACAGGCGCAGGCCCGCGTTGAACGGAAACATTGCGCTTTTACGCTCAAGGCCCGAGCCTTGCGCGCTGCGGTAATGAAATCGAGGTGTGCGACACATGTATCACGGAGAAAAACTGAACGCCTGGACGCATCTGGTCGGGGCGGTAGCGGCGTTTGTCGGGGGCGTCTGGATGCTGGTGATCGCCAGCCTCGACGGCAGCCCGTGGAAGATCGTCAGCGTGGCGATTTACGCCTTCACCTTGCTGGTGCTCTACAGCGCATCCACCGTGTACCACAGCGTGCGCGGGCGCAAGAAAGCGATCATGAAGAAGGTCGATCACTTTTCGATCTACCTGCTGATCGCCGGGAGTTACACGCCATTCTGCCTGGTGACCCTGCGCGGGCCGTGGGGCTGGACGTTGTTCGGGATTGTCTGGGGCCTGGCGCTGATCGGCATCCTGCAAGAGATCAAACCGCGCTCCGAGGCGCGGATCCTGTCGATCGTGATTTACGCGGTGATGGGCTGGATCGTGCTGGTGGCGGTCAAGCCGCTGATTGCGGCGCTGGGGACTGCGGGGTTTGCCTGGCTGGCGTCGGGGGGCGTGCTGTATACCGTGGGGATCATCTTTTTCGCCCTCGACCATCGGTTACGGCATGCCCACGGGATCTGGCATCTGTTCGTGATCGCCGGGAGTCTGCTGCACTTTGTGGCGATTCTGTTTTACGTCCTGTAGATCACCCAAAACCTTGCGTGAGCGGGGTTGCCCGCGGTGACGGACTGTCAGTCACTCAGGTGTTGAAGGGGCCAGCGCAATCGCTGGCAAGCCCGCTCCCGCAGGGCCCAGGTTTTGCAGTTCTATCTGCGCGCGGCTGCTGAATATCTGCAACAGGTCGCCGAGGGTATGCGGCGGCGGTTCAGTGGCGCGAGTTACCGCGTACAGCGTGATCGGCAGCGGCGGGGCGAGAGGGCGGATCACAGTGCTGGTCGGCGAAGCACCGAGCGCCGTGAACGGATCGATCACCGCCACCCCGGCGCCGGACTCCACCATCGCTCGCGCCAGTGAGTACGTCTGCACGGCGATCCGTACCCGAGGCGGGGGCTCGACGGCTTCCAGATAACTGTCGAGCCGGGCGGCCAGCGGGTCGGCGCTGGACAGCCCGATCAGCGGCGCACCAGCCAGGGCCATCAGCGACAACGGCTGACCCGCGTCTTCCTCTGGCCAATAACCTTTCGGTGCCAGCGCCACCAACACGCCCACTGCCAATGCCTGCGCCTTCAGCCCTGGATGATCCGGCAACTGCAACGTCAGGGCCACGTCCACTTCGCGCATCAGCAGGTTCTGCATCAGCTCGCGGCTGTGGGCGCTGGACAGTTCGCAGGCGATGTCCGGGAACTGCGCCGTCCATTGCCGGATCGCCGGCGGCAGCAACGACAGCGCCAGGGCAGGCGTCGCGCCGATCCGCAGGCTATGGCCGGGCTCGCGGCGCAGGCTCTGGGCCAGACGCCGCACGCTTTGCAGGCTTTCGGTGACCTTGTCGACTTCGCGCTCCAGCTCCAGCGCTTCCGGGGTCGCCTGCAACTTGCCGCGCACCCGCAGGAACAATGGAAAGCCCAACTGCTGCTCGGCGTGCTGCAGCACCTTGGTCACCGCCGGTTGCGAGACGTGCAGCAATTGCGCAGCGGCGCTGACCGAGCCGGTCTGGCGGATGGCCTGGAAAATCTCGATGTGGCGAAGGCGCATGGCAAGTCCATAACCTTGGTTTATAGGTCTGGCATCTTTATTCATTGTTCGGCGCCTGTCACCTCGCCCTAACCTCGGTCTCGTCTTCAAGAGCGATTAAGGACGGACATGGCTCAGCGTGTGTGCATCATCGGCGGCGGCGTGATCGGGTTGGCAACGGCCTATGCGCTGGTGCGCGACGGCTTCGAAGTGACAGTGGTCGAGGCGCGGCAGTCGCTGGGCAGCGAAACCAGCTTCGCCAACGGCGGCCAGTTGTCCTATCGCTATGTTGCGCCGCTGGCCGATGCCGGTGTGCCGCTGCAGGCGATCGGCTGGATCCTGCGTGGCGATTCACCGCTGAAGCTGCGCCCGCGCCTGGACCCGACGCAGTGGCGCTGGATGGCGTCGTTTCTCGCCGCCTGCCGCACCTCGGTCAATCGTGAAAACGCCGCGCATCTGTTACGTCTGGCGCTGTTCAGCCAGAGCACGCTGAAACGCTGGCGCGAGGACGACGGGCTGGCCGGTTTCAACTGGCGGCGCAACGGCAAACTGGTGACCTTCCGCAACGCCGCCAGCTTCGACCATGCGCGCAAGGGCCTGGCCGATCCGCGGCAACAGCAGGTGTTGTCCGCCACCGAATGTACGCAACTGGAACCGGCATTGGCCAAGGCGCCGTTTGTGGGCGCGATCTACACGCCGGATGAAGAGATCGGCGACTGCCACGGTTTCTGCCAACAGTTGGCGGCGCGATTGAACGCGTCGGGCCGCTGCGAGTTTCGCCTCGGTCAGGCAGTCACCGGCATCCGTCATAGCCACGGCGCCGTCACGGCCATCGAACTTGGCGAAGAAACCCTCCCGGTCGAACAACTGGTAATCGCCGCCGGCCATCGCAGCCCGTTGCTGGCGCTGCCCGGCCTGCGCCTGCCGCTGTATCCGCTGAAGGGCTACAGCCTGACCGTACCGATTGGCAGTGAACACCGGGCACCGGACGTCAGTATCACCGACTACGACCGCAAGATCGTCTACGCCCGCATCGGCGAACAGTTACGCGTGGCGGCGATGGTCGACATCGTCGGTTTCGACCCGGCGGTGGACCCCGAGCGACTGGCGCTGATCAAACGCCAGGCCCGCGACACCTTTCCCGACGCCGGCCACTATGACGCCGCCATTGAGTGGGCCGGCATGCGTCCGGCAACGCCCACCGGCGTTCCGCTGCTGGGCGCCACGGCGTATCGCAATCTGTGGCTCAACCTCGGCCACGGTGCGCTCGGTTTCACCCTGGCCTGCGGCAGCGGGCAGTTGCTCAGCGAACTGATCGGCCAGCAACGCACATCCATTGATCTGCACGGGTTCAATCCCCGTGCGGCGTGACGTTTTCTGCTAAAACACCCCACCCACAACGGAGAATAACAATGCAAAAAATCACGTTGCTCGGCTGCACACTGGCGCTGTTCATCGGCGCCCAGGCACAGGCCAATGAAGTGCCGCTGACCGGTACGCTCGGCAAGATTGCCAGCGCCAACAGCATCACCCTGGGTTATCGCGATGCGTCGGTGCCGTTCTCGTATGTGGGCGATCACACCGGGCAGCCAATGGGGTATTCGGTGGAACTGGCGGACAGGATCGTCGAGCGCATCAAACAGCAGTTGGCGCTGCCGGAGCTGAAGGTGAAGTACAACCTGGTGACCTCGCAGACGCGGATTCCGTTGGTGCAGAACGGCACGGTCGACCTTGAATGCGGCTCCACCGGAGTGACGGCCGAACGGCAGAAGCAGGTCGCGTTCTCCTACGGTTTCATCTACGTCAAAGGCCAGTTGTTGACCGCAAAGGACAGCGCAATCCACAGCTTCGATGACCTGCGCGGCAAGAACGTGGTGACCACCGCCGGCACCACCAACGAACGCTATCTGAAGAGCTACAACCTCGATCACAAATTGAACATGTTCGTGATCAGTGCCAAGGATCACGGCGAGGCGTTCCAGATGCTGCAATCGGGGCGCGCGGCGGCGTTCTACATGGACGATGCGTTGCTCTACGGCGAACGGGCCAAGGCGCGCGACCCGCACAACTGGGTCGTGGTGGGGGAGGAGCAGTCGCGGGAAATCTACAGCTGCATGGTGCGCAAGGATGATCCGCAGTTCCTTGCACTGGTCAACGGTGTGTTGGCCGACCTGTACAGCTCGGGGGAGATCAACGGGATCTACCGCAAGTGGTTCGAACAGCCGATCCCGCCCAAAGGCTTGAACCTTGAGTTCCCGATGACCAGCGAACTCAAGGCAATCATTGCCAGACCGATCAGTGATCCGGTGCAGTGACGGGTTAGAAATCACCCCACAGTTGCTGCGCCACCGCCAGCGCCACAACTGGCGCGGTCTCGGTGCGCAGCACGCGCGGACCGAGGCGGGCGGCGTGGAAACCGTTGGCCTTGGCCTGCTCGACTTCGGCGTCGGACAAGCCGCCTTCGGGGCCGATCAGGAACGCCAGGGTCGATGGTTTGGCGTGGCTCACCAGCGGCTCGGCGACCGGGTGCAGTACCAGTTTCAGCTCGGCTTCGGTCTGCTTCAGCCAGTCGGTGAGCAGCACCGGTGGGTGAATTACCGGCACTCGTGAACGACCGCATTGCTCGCAAGCGCTGATTGCCACCTGACGCCAGTGCAGCAGGCGTTTGTCGGCGCGTTCGTCCTTGAGGCGGACTTCGCAGCGCTCGCTGAAGATCGGGGTGATTTCGGTCACGCCCAGTTCGGTGGCTTTCTGGATCGCCCAGTCCATCCGCTCGCCCCGTGACAGGCCCTGGCCGAGGTGGATTTGCAACGGCGATTCGACCTGACCTGCGAACTGCTCGTCGATCTGCACCACCACGCGTTTCTTGCCGACTTCCACCAGCGATCCGCGAAACTCGTGGCCGGAACCGTCGAACAACTGCACCGCATCGCCCTCGGCCATGCGCAGCACGCGGCTGATGTAATGCGCCTGGGCTTCCGGCAGTTCGTGTTCGCCGGTGCTCAGCGGGGCGTCGATAAAGAAGCGGGACAGTCTCATGGTGGTTCTCTGAAAAGATGTGAATCAGTTGGATCGGAGTCGACTTCATTCGCGAGCAAGCTCGCTCCCACATTTAGAATGCATTTCGCTGTGGGAGCGAGCTTGCTCGCGAAAGAGGCAGTCCAGGCACTGCAAATCTCAAGTAAGCCGAATCAACCCGGATCACGGAACCCGGGATGGAAATCCTTCGGTACCGCCACGCTGACATTCTCGCGGGTGGCGATGTCGATGCCTTCGCTGGCGACTTCGGCAAGGAAGTCGATCTGCTCCGGGGTGATTACGTACGGCGGCAGGAAATACACCACGCTGCCCAGCGGACGCAGCAATGCGCCACGCTCCAGCGCATGCTGGAACACCTTCAGGCCGCGGCGTTCCTGCCACGGATAAGCCTCTTTCGTGGCTTTGTCCTTGACCATCTCGATGGACAGGACCATGCCGGTCTGACGGACTTCCGAGACATTCGGATGATCCACCAGATGCGCCGTCGCCGAGGCCATGCGTTGAGCCAACGCCCGGTTGCGCTCGATCACGTTGTCCTGCTCGAAAATGTCCAGGGTCGCCAGCGCCGCCGCGCAGGCGAGCGGGTTGCCGGTATAGCTGTGCGAATGCAGGAAGGCGCGCAGGGTCGGGTAGTCGTCGTAGAACGCGCCGTAAACCTCGTCGGTGGTCAGGCACGCCGCCAACGGCAGATAACCACCGGTGAGGGCTTTCGACAGGCAGAGGAAGTCCGGTCGGATGCCGGCCTGTTCGCAGGCGAACATCGTCCCGGTGCGACCGAAACCGACGGCGATTTCGTCGTGGATCAGGTGCACGCCGTAACGGTCGCAAGCCTCGCGCAGCAGCTTGAGATAGACCGGGTGATACATGCGCATGCCGCCGGCGCCCTGGATCAGCGGCTCGA
The DNA here is from genome assembly GCF_002113215.1 of Pseudomonas sp. B15(2017). Taxonomy (NCBI): domain Bacteria; kingdom Pseudomonadati; phylum Pseudomonadota; class Gammaproteobacteria; order Pseudomonadales; family Pseudomonadaceae; genus Pseudomonas; species Pseudomonas sp. B15(2017). Next base: position 209,799 of record NZ_NEJZ01000007.1, on the reverse strand, counting down.
CGATCACGGCCGCGACGCTGTCATGATTTTCCGCCAGCGTCTGCTCCATGGCCGCGAACATGTTGCGCGAGTGTTCTTCCCAGCTCATGCCCTGCGGACGCAGGTAGCAATCGGGGCTCGGCACCTTGAGGGTGTCCATCAGCAACGCTTTGTAGGTCTCGGTGAACAGCGGCACGTCGCCGACCGACATCGCCGCCATGGTTTCGCCGTGGTAGCTGTTGGTCAGGGTGACGAAGCGCTTCTTGTTCGGCTGGCCGCGGTTGAGCCAGTAGTGAAAGCTCATTTTCAGCGCGACTTCGATGCAGGACGAACCGTTATCGGCGTAGAACACCCGGTTCAGGCCTTCCGGCGTCATCTTCACCAGACGCTCGGACAGTTCGATCACCGGCTGATGGCTGAAACCGGCCAGAATCACGTGCTCCAGCTGATCGACCTGATCCTTGATGCGCTGATTGATGCGCGGGTTGGCGTGGCCGAACACGTTGACCCACCAGGAGCTGACCGCATCCAGATAACGCTTGCCTTCGAAGTCTTCCAGCCAGACACCTTCACCGCGCTTGATCGGGATCAGCGGCAGCTGTTCGTGGTCTTTCATCTGGGTGCAGGGATGCCACAGCACCGCGAGATCGCGTTGCATCCACTGGTTGTTCAGGCCCATATTCAGTCTCCTCGAGGCGGCTCGCGTCAGGCGCGGGCAAACAATCGCGCAAGCCTATGCAATGCATCGCGCCGGAACAACCCATTGTGTCGATTGAGCTACTTTGTACGGGCCGATAGACGTCGCTGGCGGCGTTTTGATGGCTGACGTATTCTTCGCGATTCTTTGGGTCGTATGACCCGCAAAACTGCATTTTCCTACGTGTTTTTCCGGAGTTCGCTGAATGTCTGTCGGTTGGCTGCGCGCCTGTGCGCTAGTGGTGTTGGGGCTGTTTAGCGTTACGGCGCTGGCCAAGGATAAAACCGCAATCGTGATCGGCGGCGGCCTGTCGGGCCTGACGGCGGCTTACGAACTGCAGAACAAGGGCTGGCAAGTCACGCTGCTCGAAGCCAAACCGAGCCTGGGCGGTCGCTCGGGCATGGCCACCAGCGAGTGGATCGGCAACGACAAGACTCAACCGGTGCTGAACAAGTACGTGTCGACCTTCAAGTTGAACACCACGCCAGCCCCTGAATTCGTGCGGACTCCGGGTTACCTGATCGACGGCGAGTATTTCTCCGCCGCCGACCTCACCACCAAACAACCGGCCACGGCCGAAGCGCTCAAGCGCTACGAGAAAACCCGTGACGATCTGGCGCGCTCGATCGACGACCCGCAGAATCCGGCGGCGACCAACACTCTGCACGCCCTGGACCAGATCAACGTCTCGAGCTGGCTCGACAAGCAGAATCTGCCGGCCACTGCGCGTCAGCTGATCAACCAGGATATCCGCACCCACTACGACGAGCCTTCGCGTCTGTCGCTGCTGTATTTCGCGCAGCAGAGCCGGGTGTATCGCGGCGTGTCCGACCGTGACCTGCGCGCTTCGCGTCTGGTCGGCGGCAGCCCGGTGCTGGCCCAGGCCTTCGTCAAACAGCTGAAAACCATCAAGACCAACTCGCCGGTGTCCGCCATCACCCAGGACAAGGATGGCGTCACCGTCAAGGTCGGCAGCGTTGGCTACCAGGCGGATTACGTCGTGCTGGCGGTGCCGTTGCGCGCCCTCAACAAGATCCAGCTGACCCCGGCGCTGGATGCCCAGCACCTGGCCGCGATCAAGGGCACCAACTACGGCTGGCGCGACCAGATCATGTTGAAGTTCAAGACGCCGGTGTGGGAAAGCAAGGCGCGGATGTCCGGCGAGATCTACAGCAACACCGGCCTGGGCATGTTGTGGATCGAGCCAGCCCTGAAGGGCGGCGCCAACGTGGTGATCAACCTGTCCGGCGACAACGCCCGCGTCATGCAGGCCTTTGGCGACAAGCAGATGGTCGATCAGGTACTGATCCGTCTTCACGCCTTTTATCCACAGGCCCGTGGCTCGTTCACCGGCTATGAAATCCGTCGTTACAGCACTGACCCGTCGACTGGCGGCTCTTACCTGGCCTTCGGTCCTGGCCAGATCAGCAAATTCTGGCGCCTGTGGGAACGTCCACTGCAACGCGTAGCGTTTGCCGGCGAACACACCGACACCTTGTACCCGGGCACCCTGGAAGGCGCGCTGCGCACCGGCCAGCGCGCGGCCAGTCAGGTTGAAGACCTGGCGGCAGGCAAATCCTTCGAACCGATCAAGGTCGGCCCGGCAGCGGCCACCGCAGCCGCGGCGGCAGGTGCAGCGGGTGCGGCCACGGCAGCGAAGAAAGGCAACTTCTTCACCAACCTGTTCGGTGGTTCGGACGACGACAAGAAGCCAGAGCCAGTAAAAGCGCCAGAGCCGGCACCTGCTCCAGCCGCTCCAGCGCCGGCACCGACCCCGGCGCCTGCGCCAGCCCCGGTAGAAGCACCGAAGCCAGCGGCTCCGGTGAAGGCCGAGCCGGCGAAGAAAGCGCCAGCCAAGCCTGCAGCGAAGAAACCGGCGGCCAAGACCGAAACGAAAAAACCTGCAGCCAAACCTGCAGCGAAAAAAGCTGAACCGGCGAAGAAGCCAGCGGCCAAACCGGCGGCAACCACTGATACGAAGGCTCAGTAACCTTCAGGCTCAAAAAAACGCGGCTCAATGGCCGCGTTTTTTTATATCCTGAATCTTTGGCAGGTTTTGAAGGGCACTACAGTCCTACATACATCGGCGATGTATCGGATACTTCCCACAGAAATACAGGAAAGAAGCGATTGAGCGCACTTCAGCTTGATTCTATGTTCTTCAATAAATTTGGAGGGCGATATGAAAGCAGCGGTTCTGATTGTTATGTGGGTCGGACTGTCCGGCTGTGTAGATGGTCGAATGATACTTAAAGGCCATGATTCAGAGTTGGCCCATAAGTGTCGGATAGATCCATATAAGCCCGACTGTCTCGATCCACCACCGTTGTTCAGAAGTTCTTGAAAAAGGGGCTTTTGGCTGTGGTGAGAGAAACCCTCAGGAAAGCTTCCATTCATAAATTTCTATCCCGTTCGGGAGCTTTCTCAACCATCTTGGTTTTGGCTTCGGGAGGCGGCCAGGGACGAAGCCGAAGCGCGCCCAACGTACGCTTCCTGTGCGCTGGTCGTATATCACCAGATTTCCATCGTTCTGCATGACCAGACAAGTGTTGTACCAAAGCGATTTGTCGATGCTGTGTGTACTTTCGGCAATCTATAATCGTTTTCTCGAAGCATCATAAAGAAAACCGTTATTGCTGATCACAAACTGCAGGGGCTCACGCATCTTTTTTTTATGCAAAGTCGAGCTGTAAGCTTGATGTGCATCTGCGATCCAGACTACAGCTTCGCCATCTTTGATTAACAAATTGCCATCGGCTTGCAATATCAATCGGAATCGCCCGTTCTCGGATGTCAGAAACTGCCCGGGCGACATTGTCTGATTGGGCGGTAATACGGATGAGCCACTTGCTTGAAACGGGGTGTAACGAATAGCCATGTTTTCCACCTTTGAGTCGAGTTGTCGAGCACCCATTCAATCAAGCTGGACCACACAAGTTGCTATACATATTGCTTGGCTGAAAGATTTTTTTTCTTGTCATCGACCCTCAAGAGAGGGTGCTTTTTCCTATGGCCCGGCCCCTACGAGCTCAGCAGATTTCGCTCAATCAGCGCCTGACATCGCGATACAAAATCGTCTTTAATCTTTCCTTAACTCCCCTGTTCAAGACTCTTGATCGTATTTCTCGATATTTCAAAGCAAAATTTTCCGCTTTAATTCGATAGATAACTCGCTAGTCTTGGTTCGCAGTTCTCACAGGATTTGGGCAATGCAGCTACGTAACTCTTCTTCGCGCTACGGTTGGGTCAGCATCTTCATGCACTGGGGTGTGGCGCTGGCGGTCTTCGGGCTGTTTGCGCTGGGCTTGTGGATGGTGGGGCTGGATTACTACAGCACCTGGCGTAAAGACGCGCCGGATCTGCACAAGAGCATCGGTCTGGTGCTGCTGGGAGTGATGGTGTTGCGGGTGATGTGGCGCTTTGTCAGCCCGCCGCCGCCGTCGCTGGAAAGCTACAGCCGCATGACGCGCCTCGGCGCGAAGTTCGGCCACGCATTTCTGTACTTCGGTCTGTTTGCCGTGATGATTGCCGGTTACCTGATTTCCACCGCAGACGGTGTCGGGATCCCGGTGTTTGGCCTGTTTGAAGTTCCTGCACTGGTTTCCGGACTACCGGATCAGGCAGATACCGCCGGTGTGATTCATCTCTGGCTGGCGTGGGCGCTGGTAATTTTTTCCGGCCTTCATGCGTTGGCAGCATTGAAGCACCACTTTATCGATCGTGATGCGACCCTGACACGAATGCTGGGACGCAAAGCCTGATGTTCAACCTCGACTCCAAAGGAAAACAAAGCATGTTGAAAAAGACTCTGGCCGCTCTGGCAATCGGTTCTGCCGTTCTGTCCGCCAACGTGATGGCCGCTGACTACGTGGTTGATAAAGAAGGCCAGCACGCCTTCGTCGACTTCAAGATCAGCCACCTGGGCTACAGCTACATCACGGGTACCTTCAAGGACATCAGCGGCAAGTTCAGCTTCGACGCTGCCAAGCCTGAAGACAGCAAGATCGAATTCGACGTGAAGACCGCCAGCGTGTTCACCAACCACGCCGAGCGTGACAAGCACATCGCCAGCAAAGACTTCCTGGATGTGGGCAAATTCGCCGACGCCAAGTTCGTTTCCACCAGCGTCAAATCCACCGGCAAGAACGCCGCTGGCAAAGACACGGCTGACGTCACCGGCGACCTGACCCTGCACGGCGTGACCAAGCCGATCGTGGTCAAGGCCACTTTCCTGGGTGAAGGCAAGGATCCATGGGGCGGCTACCGTGCCGGCTTCGAAGGCACTACCAGCATCAAGCGCTCTGATTTCGGCAAGATGATGGATCTGGGTCCACAGTCCGACAACGTCGACCTGTACATCTCGTTTGAAGGTGTCAAAGCGAAGTAATTTTCGCCTGGCAATAAAAAACGCCCGCGGTCTTGCGACCGGGGGCGTTTTTTATTGCCTTCGGCAACGCTCGTCTCGGCGACGCACAAAAAAATGCCCCGGTTTTCAGGCCGGGGCATTTTTCATAGCAGTCGAAAACTCAGCGATTGCGGGTCAGCAAGGCCGGTTTTTCACCGCGTGGGCGGCTTGGCAGTTGATCCAGCTGCTCAGGCGTCGGGAAGCGGTCGGCTTTCGATTCCTTGTGCATGATCTTCGGCCCGCTGCTGCGCGGGTTCTGCACGGCCGGTTCAGCGCGTTGCTGATCGTCACGGGCCGGGCGGCGGTTGCGCGAGTTTTCATCGCGACGACCCTGGCCGTCACGCGGGGCGCCATTGCGCGGGCCGTTGCGTTTGCCTGGCGGGGTGCCGGTGCTCGAACCGTTGCTGTTGCGCGGGCCGCTCTGGCGACCTTGCGACTGACCGCCGCGTGGCGCGCCCGAACCTGCGCCCTGGCCCTGACCGCCAGGACGGCGACCACGGCCACCGGCCGGAGCCTGCTTCGGCACGTAGTCAACGCGGTTGCCGAAATTATCGATATCGTCGTCGAGGAATTCATCCGGAGCGCGATCTGCCGGGATGCGTGGCGGCTGGCTCGGCTGGCGTTGTTCGCGAGCCTGGGTGCCTTCGCGCGGCTTTTGTTGACGGGCAGGACGTTCACCACGCTCGCCACGCTCACCGCGTTCGCCGGCCGGTTTTTCCTTGCCCTTGTCTTTGCCTTTGTCTTTACGACCGCCGCCGCCACCGCCGCCATTCGGGCCGTCGCCGCGTGGGCCACGGGCGTTGCGCGGGTTGCGCATGTCCGGACGTTCACGGGCTTCCGGCTTTTCGGCCTCGATGGTGCTGGCATCGAAGCCCATCAGGTCGCCGTCGGCGATTTTCTGCTTGGTCATGCGTTCGATGCTTTTCAGCAGCTTTTCTTCGTCCGGCGCGACCAGCGAGATTGCCTCGCCCGAACGGCCGGCACGGCCGGTACGGCCGATGCGGTGCACGTAGTCCTCATCGACGTTCGGCAGTTCGTAGTTGACCACGTGTGGCAACTGGTCGATGTCCAGACCGCGAGCCGCGATGTCGGTCGCTACCAGGATGCGCACCTGATTCGCCTTGAAGTCGGCCAGGGCTTTGGTGCGAGCGTTCTGGCTCTTGTTGCCGTGGATCGCCACAGCCGGCAGGCCGTGTTTGTCCAGATACTCGGCCAGACGGTTGGCGCCGTGCTTGGTGCGGGTGAACACCAGCACCTGTTCCCACGCGCCGGCGGTGATCAGGTGGGCCAGCAGTGCACGCTTGTGGCTGGCTGGCAGACGGAAGACGCGTTGTTCGATGCGCTCGACCGTGGTGTTCGGCGGCGTCACTTCGATGCGTTCCGGGTTGTGCAGCAGCTTGCCGGCAAGGTCAGTGATGTCTTTGGAGAAGGTCGCCGAGAACAGCAGGTTCTGGCGTTTGGCCGGCAGGCGCGCGAGGACTTTCTTCACGTCGTGGACGAAGCCCATGTCGAGCATGCGGTCGGCTTCGTCGAGCACGAGAATTTCAACGTGGGACAGATCGACGCTGCCCTGGCCGCACAGGTCAAGCAGACGACCCGGGCAGGCAACGAGGACGTCCACGCCGCGGGACATGGCCTGAACCTGCGGGTTCATGCCGACGCCGCCGAAGATGCACGCGCTGACGAATTTCAGGTCACGGGCGTAGATCTTGAAGCTGTCGTGAACCTGGGCCGCGAGTTCGCGGGTCGGGGTCAGGACCAGCACGCGCGGTTGGCGCGGGCCGTGACGCTGGGATTTGTCCGGGTGGCCGTTGGGGAACAGCCGCTCGAGGATCGGCAGGGCGAAACCGCCGGTTTTACCGGTACCTGTCTGTGCCGCAACCATCAGGTCGCGACCTTGCAACACGGCGGGGATGGCCCGCTGTTGCACCGGAGTAGGCTCGGTATAGCCCGCATCTTCGATAGCGCGGACCAAAGCCTCGGAGAGACCGAGGGAAGCAAAGGACATGAGTAATCCTGTTTCAGTTAGGGCTTGGCCCAATGGGAGTCTTGCCTGGCGCGAATGGCGTTTAAGAGGACGCAATCCCGTCCGGTCCTGCTGCGGTTCCGAAGGCACGTCCGGAGTGCTCGCGCGGGCTGAGAAGCTGCGCTGTAGCGGGTCGGGAGGCCTGTTACGGTTCCGGGCGTCCGGGCGTGAGCCTGGCGGGAACGCCGGAGTATAACAGAGCAATCACTGCGCGCCGCTTTCCTGCTGCTCAACGGTTTTGCCGCTGGCGGTGGCGTTGCCCAGCGGCGCCGCCAGGGCGGGGGCCGCGCCGTAGCGGGCGCTGAGCTCGGCGTAGGCCGGTTCGCGCTTGAAACGCTTGAGCTCGGCGCCGAAGCGCTGCACCAGCAGATCCATCCCGGCATTGCGCCGCACGGCCAGAAACTGGCTCTGGCGGCTGATGACGGTCGGATTTTCGGTAATTTTGTCGCGAATGCCCAACTCATCGAGCAAATGCTGGCCCACCCGGCGATCCGTGATCAGCAGGTCGATACGCCCGCGCACCAGTTTGCCGAAGTTGGCTTCGTGGGTCGGGGCCGGCTCGCGGGTGAACAGGGTCGATTCGCGAAAGTCGGAGCTGTAGAGATAGCCCGGCGAGGTGCCGACGGTCAGGCCCTTGAGGTCTTCAAGGCTGTGAAAAGGGTGCGGCCGGTCGTTGGCATAGAACATCACGAACTCGACGTCCGACAGTGGTTCGCTCGGGTAAAGCAGGGTGGCGTCGCGTTCGTCGCTGTGGAAGATGTCCAGCGCGCCGTCGGCCTGGCCGGTTTCGAGCATCGACAGGCAGCGTTTCCAGGGCAGGAACTGCCATTCGACTTCGATGCCCAGGCGCTTGAACACAATGGCGGTGGTTTCGTAGTCCAGTCCGAGGTTCTTGCCGCCCTGTTCATAGACGTACGGCGCCCACGGTTCGGTGACGATACGCAGCTTCTCGCCCCGAGCCGCAAAGCTCAGGCAAGCAAAAACCAGCACGGCGAATAACTGCGTGATCAAAGGCATGGCTTGAGATTACGACGAGAAACGGCAAAGAGCCAGAAACTGGCCGCAGAAGCTCTGTTTCGGGCGTTAAAAGCAAAAGATCGCAGCGGCGAAAACGCTGAAAGCGCTGTCGCAACTGCGATCTCCTGGTCCTGCGGTTACGTCTTTTTAGCGCGGCAACTTCAGGTTGTTCCAGATTGCCAGGCTCGGTTCGGCCTGGTTCATGGAATAGAAGTGCAGGCCAGGCGCGCCGCCTTGCAGCAGGCGTTCGCACATCTCGGTGACGACCTGTTCGCCAAAGCGCTGAATGCTTTGGCTGTCATCGCCGTAGGCTTCCAGCTGCTTGCGGATCCAGCGCGGGATTTCCGCACCGCAGGCATCGGAGAAGCGCGCGAGTTTGCTGTAGTTGGTGATTGGCATGATCCCCGGCACGACCGGGATGTCCACGCCCAGCGCCTGCAAACGGTCGACGAAGTAGAAGTAACTGTCGGCGTTGAAGAAATACTGGGTGATCGCGCTGTCGGCGCCGGCGCGGGCCTTGCGCACGAAGTTGGCGAGATCGTCTTCGTAGTTGCGCGCTTGCGGATGCATCTCCGGATAAGCGGCGACTTCGATGTGGAAATGATTGCCGGTTTCTTCACGAATGAATTCAACCAGTTCATTGGCGTGACGCAGCTCGCCGCTGGTCATGCCCATGCCGGACGGCAGGTCGCCACGCAGGGCGACGATGCGCTTGATGCCGGCAGCCTTGTACTCGTTCAGCAGGCCGCGCAGGTCGTCCTTGCTGTCGCCGACGCACGACAGGTGCGGGGCGGCGGGGATTTTGACTTCGCTTTCCAGCTGCAGCACGGTGTTCAGCGTGCGGTCACGGGTCGAACCGCCCGCGCCGTAGGTGCAGGAAAAGAAATCAGGGTTGTAGGTGGCCAGCTGACGGGCAGTGGCGAGCAGTTTTTCATGCCCAGCATCGGTCTTGGTCGGGAAGAACTCGAAGCTGTAGCGGCGTTCTTGGGACATGGAGGGAGCCTCCAGTTACGAGCGGCAAGTTACACGCTGCGAAAGAAGCGGAGGTGCGCTGATCTCTCGTGCGTGAAACCTGCTGCCTGAAACTGTTTTGAAATAGGGGCAGAGCTCTCAAGCTTCGCACGGCAAGTCCGGCTTTTGACCTTGCTTGCCGCTTGAAGCTTGTAGCTCGCAGCTGCTCTTGTCTTAGTAGCGGTAAGCGTGCGGCTTGAACGGGCCTTCGACGGTCACGCCGATGTAGTCAGCCTGTTGCTTGGTCAGTTGGGTGACCACGCCGCCGAATCCGCGAACCATTTCCAGGGCCACTTCTTCGTCGAGTTTCTTCGGCAGTACTTCAACGGTCAGACGCTCGGCTTTCTGGGCTGGCGACAGGTCGGCGTACTTCTGGCCGAACAGGAAAATCTGCGCCAGAACCTGGTTGGCGAACGAACCGTCCATGATGCGGCTTGGGTGACCGGTGGCGTTGCCCAGGTTCACCAGACGGCCTTCGGCCAGCAGGATCAGGTAGTCGTCGTTCTGAGCGTCGAAAGCGCCCGGGCCTGTACGGTGGATCTTGTGTACCTGTGGCTTCACTTCTTCCCATGCCCAGTTCTTGCGCATGAAAGCGGTGTCGATTTCGTTGTCGAAGTGACCGATGTTGCAGACTACGGCGCGCTTCTTCAGGGCTTTGAGCATGTTTGCGTCGCAAACGTTGACGTTACCGGTGGTGGTCACGATCAGGTCGATCTTGCCCAGCAGCGCTTTGTCGATGCTGGCTTCGCTGCCGTCGTTGATACCGTCGATGAACGGCGAAACCAGTTCGAAACCGTCCATGCAAGCTTGCATGGCGCAGATCGGGTCGACTTCGGAGACTTTAACGATCATGCCTTCCTGACGCAGGGACTGGGCCGAGCCTTTGCCCACGTCACCGTAACCGATGACCAGCGCTTGCTTGCCGGACAGCAGGTGGTCGGTGCCACGCTTGATGGCGTCGTTCAGGCTGTGACGGCAGCCGTACTTGTTGTCGTTCTTGGACTTGGTCACCGAGTCGTTGACGTTGATCGCCGGGATTTTCAGCTCGCCCTTGGCCAGCATGTCCAGCAGACGGTGTACGCCGGTGGTGGTTTCTTCGGTCACGCCGTGAACGCGGTCCAGAACCTGTGGGTATTTCTTGTGCAGCAGCTCGGTCAGGTCGCCGCCGTCGTCGAGGATCATGTTGGCGTCCCATGGCTGGCCATCCTTCAGGATGGTTTGCTCCAGGCACCACTCGTACTCTTCTTCAGTCTCGCCTTTCCAGGCGAAAACCGGGATGCCGGCAGCGGCGATGGAAGCAGCGGCCTGATCCTGAGTCGAGAAGATGTTGCAGGACGACCAGCGCACTTCGGCACCCAGGGCAACCAGGGTTTCGATCAGCACGGCGGTCTGAATGGTCATGTGGATGCAGCCGAGGATTTTTGCGCCTTTCAAAGGCTGCTCGGAAGCGTACTTGCGGCGCAGACCCATCAGGGCCGGCATTTCCGACTCGGCGATGATGGTTTCGCGACGGCCCCAGGCAGCCAGGGACATGTCGGCAACTTTGTAATCGTTAAAATCTTCAGGCGTGATAACAGCGCTCATGAAGAGCCTCCATTCGTAATGTATGCGAATGGGCGCCGTTGTGCGTTTAGTGTCCGGCGCAAGCCGGCCAACGCCCCATCCGAGCCTGACAGGTTGAACCTGCTGCAGCGCCCCTCGGACAGGTGGCGGGAAAACGGTATCAAGTGAAGGTTACCGTTTTGAAACGGGGGCGATTATAGCCGTCTAGACTGATCTTCCAAAGGGTTTCTGTCGGCCGGATGAAGATCGCCAATCGCGACCATAGTAGAAGCCTCATGGAGCATGACCACTCAGTCTGCCAAGATGGCGCCATCATTCGGCAAGACGCTCAGGAGTGAAGATGAATTTCCACACCCGCAAGTGGGTAAAACCCGAAGACCTCAACCCCAACGGCACCCTGTTCGGCGGCAGCCTGCTGCGCTGGATCGACGAAGAAGCGGCGATCTACGCGATCGTTCAACTGGGCAACCAGCGTGTGGTGACCAAGTACATTTCCGAAATCAACTTCGTCAGCGCTTCGCGCCAGGGCGACATCATCGAACTGGGCATCACCGCCACCGAGTTCGGCCGTACCTCGATCACCCTGACCTGCGAAGTGCGCAACAAGATCACCCGCAAAAGCATTCTGACCGTCGAGAAAATGGTTTTCGTCAACCTCGGCGAAGACGGTCTGCCGGCGCCGCACGGGCGGACCGAAATCAGATACGTCAAAGACCAGTTCAAGGATGACGTGCCCGTTACCGAGTAATCGCGTCTGACCGGCGAACGGAAGCCGAGCGGCGCGTGTCGTAGCCTTATGACTCCGCCACCGGTTTCCCGCCATGACCACACCAACAGACGGCAAGACCCCCGACCTCTCGGCCAAGGAACAACACGAAGTCGAGAAAAGCCAGCCGCCCCGCGCGGCGGTTCTGCATGAAATCATCCGCAAACAGGGCGACCAGGAACTGGAGCGCAGCATTGCCGCGCTGTGGTGGTCGGCGCTGGCCGCCGGGCTGACCATGGGCCTGTCGCTGATGGGCATGGGCCTGCTCAATTCGCGTCTGCCCGAGGGCGACGAATTCAAGGTGATCGCCAGCTTCGGCTACTGCGCAGGCTTTCTCGCAGTGATCCTCGCCCGCCAGCAACTGTTTACCGAAAACACCCTGACCGCCGTGCTGCCGGTGATGACCAAACCGACGTTCGGCAATTTCGGCCGATTGATCCGGCTCTGGACTGTCGTGCTGTTCGGCAACCTGTGCGGCACGATTCTGGTGGCGTACGTGATGCTCGAACTGCCGATCTTTGACAGCAAGACCGACGAGGCCTTTCTCGAAATCGGCCGCAAGGTCATGGAGAACCACGCGAGTCAGATGTTCGCCAAGGGCATCGTTTCTGGCTGGATGATCGCCACCATGGTCTGGATGATTCCGTCCATGGAGAGCGCGAAGATGTGGATCATCATCCTCATCACCTATCTCATGGCGCTGGGCGATTTCACGCACATCGTGGTGGGTTCGGCGGAGGTGTCCTATCTGGTGTTTGCCGGCGAGCTGCCGTGGAGTGATTTCTGGGCGGTGTTTGCCGGGCCGACCCTGGCGGGGAACATCATCGGCGGCAGTTTCATCTTCGCCCTGATCAGTCATGCGCAGATCCGCAGTGAAAGCGGTGCGCCGAAAGATACGGCTGCGCCAAAAGATACGGCTGCGCCGAAAGAGTAAGCGGATCAGGCCAAATAGCCCGATCCGCAGCAGATCAAAAAATGATCAGTGGTGCGCGAGCTCGGCAGCGGTTGCCGGCTCGTCGCGCGTTGCATGCTTGACCAGTTTGCCGATGGTCAGGCCCTGCAACAGGATCGACGACAGCACCACGATGTAGGTGATGCTCAGCAGCAGATCGCGCTCCGGGCCCAGCGGCAGGGCCAGGGCCAGTGCCACCGAAACACCGCCGCGCAAACCACCCCAGGTCAGGATCCGGATCGTGCCGCGCGGCACCGTGCGCCAGCGCCGTAGCAAGACGATGGCCGGGGCCACGGTGAGCAGGCGCGACAGCAGAATCGCCAGCGCCAGCAGAGTCGCCGCCGCCACGTGCAGCCAGTTGAACGGCAGCAGCAACAGCTCCATCCCGATCAGCGCGAAAAGCAGGGCGTTGAGCATGTCGTCGAGCAATTCCCAGAACCCGTCGAGGTATTTGCGCGTCATGTCGTTCATCGCCAGGTTGCGGCCGAGGTTACCGATGATCAAACCGGCAACCACCATCGCAATCGGCGCCGAGACGTGCAGCTCGGTGGCCATCGCCGAACCGCCGATCACCAGCGCCAGGGTCAGCATGACTTCGATCTGGTGCTGCTCGATGCTCTTGATCATCAGGTACACCAGATAACCGATCAGCCCGCCGAACAGCACGCCACCGATGGCCTCATGGGCAAACAGCATGGCCGTGGCGCCGACGGTCGGGGTTTCGCCCAGTTGCGCGATGCCCAGCAACACGGTGAACACCACCACGGCGGTGCCGTCGTTGAACAGCGATTCGCCGACGATGGTGGTTTTCAACGGCTTCGAGGCGTTGGCCGTACGCAGCACGCCGAGTACCGCGATCGGGTCGGTCGGGGAAATCAGTGCGCCGAACAACAGGCAGTAGAGGAAGCTCACGTGCCAGCCGAACAGGGCAAAAATGTAATAGGCGAGGCTGCCGATCACGGCAGTGGCGATCAGTACGCCGAAGGTCGCCAGCAGACCAATGGGCCAGCGGTAGCTGCGCAAGTCGCTCAGGTTGACGTGCAAGGCGCCGGCGAACAGCAGGAACGAGAGCATCCAGTTCATCAGCAGATCGCCGAAGTCGATCTGGCCGATCAGCTGCTGTACGCGCTCTTCGAGACCGGGGTAACCGAGCAGGCTCAGGCCTTGCAGCAACAGGGAAAACATCAGTGCAGTCACCATCACGCCGATGGTTGGGGGCAGGCCGATGAAACGGAAATTGACGAAGGTGAGGAGGGTGGTCAGGCAGATGAAAGCGGCAACGAGTTCAAGCATCCGGAGTCCTTTGGATGGGGGGTGAAAGACAGCGCGCCCGCTCATGGACGCAAGGGTTGGATGGGCTGACGCCGGGTGGGGACACAATGGTGTCCCCGGGGAAATCAGCCGGACACATTGACCGCAGCGACACCCCGACGTTGCAGGTAGATGAAAAACAGCGCCGTCAGCACGGTCAGCACACCCACCAGCGCGCCGGTCCACGGCAAGTCGGCCAGGTCCGCACCGCTGGCGACCACCAGCCCGCCGATCCACGCGCCGGCGGCATTGCCGAGGTTGAACGCGCTCTGGTTCAGGGTCGAACCGAGGTTCGGTGCTTCATGCGCCTGATCGATGATCAGCAGTTGCAGGATCGGGCACAGGGCGAAGGCAAAAATCCCCCACAGCACCAGCGTGACCGCCGCCGGAACCACCGCTCGACTGGTCTGGCTGAACGCCGCCAGAATCACCACCACCGCCAGCGCCACACCCACCAGCGACGGCAGCAGGCGACTGTCGGCCAGGCGACCGCCGAGCATGCTGCCGCCGGTCAGGCCGACGCCGAACAACAACAGCATCACAGTCACGCCGTGGGGGCTGACGCCGGTGATGTCCTGCAGAATCGGCGCGATGTAGGTGAACACGCTGAACAGGCTGGTGGAGGCCAGCACGCTCATGCCCAGCGCCAGCAACACGTTGACCTTGCCCAGCACTTTGAATTCGCTGGCGAGGTTGGCCTTGTCCATCGGGATGTGTTTCGGCAACCACAGCCACTGGGCGAGGGCGGCGATCACACCGATCACCGAGACCGCCCAGAAGGTCGAGCGCCAGCCTGCGTACTGGCCGAGCGCAGTGCCCAGCGGTACACCGAGGACGTTGGCCAGGGTCAGGCCGGTGAACATCATTGCAATTGCCTGCGCCCGTTTGTTCGGCGCGACCAGCCCGGCGGCCACCACCGAACCGATGCCGAAGAACGCCCCGTGGCACAACGCAGTCACCACCCGCGCCGCCATCAGTGTCGCGTAGTTCGGCGCCAGTGCGCACAGCACGTTGCCGAGGATGAACATCAGCGTCATGCCCAGCAGTGTGGCCTTGCGCGGCATGTTGGCGGTGCCGATCGCCAGGATCGGCGCACCGAATACCACGCCCAGGGCGTAGCCGGTGATCAACAGGCCGGCGTGGGGAATGCTCACCGCGAGGTCGCGGGCGACATCGGGCAGCAGGCCCATGATGACGAATTCAGTGGTGCCGATGCCGAAAGCGGCAACAGCGAGTGCAAGCAAGGCGAGTGGCATGCGCAAGGTCTCTGTCGTTAGTCTTGACGCTTTGATCAGGCATACGCAGGCCGGCGACCGCTCTCGGACGAGAACGGGACAGGCAGGAATTATTGGAATTTGTCTGTGCGCAACTGAGTGCGGCGTGGTCGCTTGCAGTATAAACAGCTGCTGACACATCGCGAATCAATAATCTGACTAATTGGCTCAGGCTCAATAACAAGAAGCAAGGAGTGGCACGTGCTGGCGACAGCTCTGGTGTTGGTGGCGGCGCTGTTGCACGCAGCGTGGAATACGTTGATCAAATTCAGTGCCGAGCGGCTGCTGGTGGTGGCCTGCATGGACACCGTGGCACTGTTGTTCGTCGCGCTGGCATTCCCTTTCATCAGCCTGCCGCCGCCGGAGATCTGGCCGTGGATTCTGGCGTCGGCGGCGTTCGAGCTGCTTTATCGCTACCTGTTGATCCAGGCCTATCGGGTCGGCGACCTGGGGCTGGTCTATCCATTGATGCGCGGATTGTCGCCGCTGGTCGTACTGGCGCTGACCCTGATCTTCGCCGGCGAAGTGCTGACCACCCAGCAGATCTTCGGGATCCTGTTGATCCCGCTGGGCATGGCCTGCCTGCTTTGGCAGGGCGGCGGCGGGAAACACCTGCCGTGGTCGATGCTGCCGGTAGTGGCGCTGATCGGCTTGTGCATCGGCTGCTACACCTACATCGATGGCCAGGCGTTGCGGCGCTGGTCGCATCCGCTGGATTACCTGGTCTGGGTCACACTGCTCAGTGCCTGGCCGTTTCCGTTGCTGGCGTGGGTGGCCAAACGTCCGGCGTTCAGGCTGTTCTGGCGCGAGCAATGGAGGCTGGGTCTGGCGGTCGGGTTCTGCGTGTTGTTCAGCTACGCTCTGGTGCTGTGGGCGATGCAGTTGGGTTCGATTGCCGAAGCGGCGGCATTGCGTGAAATCAGCGTGATCCTGGTGGTGCTGTTCGGCATGCGATACCTGAAAGAACCTTTCGGCCGGCCACGGCTCTTAGCCTGTGGGCTGGTGCTGGTCGGCATGCTGGTGATGAAGCTCTGACCGCCCGGCAACTCTAAAACTCGAAAGAAGGACGGCGTTATGACGGTGGCTCTGTGGTGTGTGTTGATCGCGATCTTTCTGCCCTATCTGTGCACCGTCGTGGCCAAGGCCTCGGGTGGTTTCAGACTGCGGGACAATCATGATCCCCGGGACTTTCTGGACAGCGTGGATGGCGTGGCGCGCCGTGCCCATGCGGCGCAACTGAACAGTTTTGAAGTGACCCCGGCGTTTGCGACGGCGGTGATCGTCGCGCACCTGGTGGGCACTGCGGAGCTGGTAACGGTCAATGTGCTGGCGGTGCTGTTCATCACCAGTCGCCTGCTCTACATCATTTGCTATCTGGCGGACTGGGCGATGCTGCGGTCGCTGGTGTGGTTCGTCGGGATGGGGCTGATTGCCAGTTTCTTCTTCGTGTCGGTCTGAACCCTGAAAGATCGCAGGCTGACGAGGCCTGCGATCTTTTGCATTGTGCCTACGGCTTGTCGGCCACCTGCGGCACTTGCGGCAGCGCCGCGCCTTTTGGCCAGAGCATCCAGATCTGCCCTTGCTGCTTCATGTCGCCGGCCAGTTGTCCGGCGGCATCGCCGGTGCCCCAGAACAGATCCGCGCGAACTTCGCCGGCAATCGCGCCGCCGGTGTCCTGCGCGGCCACCGGGCGCACCAGCGGCGTGCCGTCCGGGCGAGTGGTCGACAGCCACAACAGGCTGCCCAGCGGAATCACCTTGCGATCCACTGCCGCGCTGTAACCGGCGGTCAGCGGCACATTCAGCGAGCCGCGCGGGCCTTCGTTGCTGTCCGGGTTGCGGGTAAAGAACACGTAGCTCGGGTTGCTCGCCAGCAGTTCCGGAATGCGCGACGGGTTGGCCTTGGCCCAGTCGCTGATTGCGCCCATGGTCACTTCTTCTTTTTTCAGCTCGCCCTGTTCCACCAGCCAGCGGCCGATCGGCCGGTACGGGTGACCGTTCTGGTCAGCGTAGGCGATACGCAGTTGGCGGCCATCATCGGTCTGAATCCGCCCCGAACCCTGAATCTGCAGGAATTGCAGATTCATCGGGTCGGTCAGCCAAGCCACGACCGGCGCCTTGACGCCCTGGCTTTCGATGGTCGCCGCGTCGTCGTAAGGCTTGAGCACGCGACCTTCGAGGCGGCCGCGCAGGCGCTTGCCTTTCAGTTCCGGGTAAATGCTGTCCAGCGACACAATGATCATGTCCTCGGGCACGCCATACACCGGCACGTTGGCGGTGGCGGTCTGCGTCAGGCTGCCGGGATAGACCGGTTCGTAGTAGCCGGTGATCAGGCCGTTGGGGTTGTCGTTCTCGGCGCGCAGGCCGAAGACGTCGAGGTTCTGCTTGAGGAAGGCGCGGATGTCGCCGGCGCTTTGCGGCACATTGGCGGCTGCCGCGCAGGTCGCGCCCCAGACCGGATCAGCCTTGAGCCGGGTGCAGGCGCTGCGCCAGGAACCGAAACCGGCCACCAGATCGCTGTCGGACACTGCCGGCAATGCTTCCCAGGTGGCACTGGAGTAGGTGGCCAAGGCGTGGGTTTTCGGCTTGGCGCTGTCGCCACCGGTGCAGCCGGCGAGGACCGCCAAGAGCGGGAGGGTAGCGATAAGCGGATGACGCCAGGCCTTGAAACGGCTGTTCATGGAGAATTTCCTGTGCCGGTTGCAGAAGTGCTCCATGCGCTCAAGCAACCCTTATTGTTAATAGGGCTATTGGTGTTTGGCGGTGACCCGAGGATACTGGCCGCCGATTTCCGTGACCTGAAGCCACCATGACTCTTAAAAGAATTTCTGTTGTATTGCTGGCCTGCCTGACCTTGTCCGCCTGTGGCGGTGTCGACCCGAATTCCCCGCTGGGTCAGCGCAAGGCGATCTTCAAACAGATGCTCAAGACCAGCGAAGACCTGGGTGGCATGCTGCGCGGGCGCATTGCTTTCGACGGGCCGAAATTTGCGGAAGGTGCGGTCAAGCTCGATGCGTTGTCCCATGAACCGTGGAAACATTTCCCGCAGGTGCGCGAGGAAGATCACACCAGCGCCAAGGACGATGTCTGGCAAAAACAGGCCCGCTTCCAGGAAATGGCCCGCACCCTTGAAGCGGCTACCGGTGAACTGGTGATCGCCAGCAAGGTTCAACCCTACAAGGCCAGTAACCTGGGGCCGGCCGTGCAGAAAGTCGAAGATGCCTGCAGTGCCTGCCATAAAGAATTTCGGGACCATTGATTTCTGTTGTTTGAGTGGACGCCTTCGCGAACAGGCCCGCTCCCACACTTGACCGTATTCACCTGAGCAACCCGGTCTGATGTGGGAGCGGGCTTGCTCGCGAAGAGGGCATCACATTCAACGCATTGGCGGTTACTTGTCGAGTTCGTCCAGCGCGTCCTGCAATTCCTTGCGCGATTCGGCGAGCTTGTTCTTGCGCTTGTCGATCTTCTCCGGATCGCCTTTCTTCATGGCCTTGTCCAGATCGGCCTGGCGCTTGCTCACTTCGTGCTTGGCATCGAGTACCTTGTTTTCGCGTTCTTTCTTCAGACCGGCGTCGGTGCAGTGTTCGGTGACTTCGCGCAGGGCGGTTTCGAGGCCGGCCTGCTGGTCGGTGTTGCCGCGCGACTTGGCCTGTTCGATCTGGTTGATGATGCCCTGCTTCTTGGCGGCACAACCGGTCAGGCCCGGCGCGTCTTCGTCGGCCATCACGGGAGCGGCGAGGACTGCGCAGAAAGACAGCAGGGCGAGCGGTGCGAGAAATTTCATAAAAGCTCCATGTGCAAAGGCAATCGGGTCGGTAAAGCACTGCGCTGTTGGAGCGCTCCGGCGGACATTGGGTTCCCGGCGGGCCGGGGATTGCATGTTCAGAAGCCGTCGACGCCGGCGGCTTGCAGGGTTTCACTCAGGGCCAGTACCTGCGGGTCGCGAAAAAAGGCGCTCAATTGCGCCGCGCGGCCCGGGCCGATCCCGGCTTCTGCCTGCCATTGTTCGGTGTTGCGTTGTGCCAGCGCCTGCCACGAATCGGCGAGTGTTGCCTGACCGGTCGGTGGCAATCCCAGGGCTTTGAGCCACTGTAGAAACGGCCGTTGGCGGGCGCTGTGAAAACTGTGCAGCAGGCGGGCACTGCTGCGCTCGCCGAGGCCGGCAATGTTAGCAAGCTCCGGCCCGTCGAGGGTCAACCAATCCAGCAGGCTGTTCAGGCGGCCTGTTTCGAGAAGTTTCTCCCAGGTACCGCGACCGACATGGGGCAGGGCCAGCCCCTGTTTCCCGCTGAGCCAGGTCAGGCGCGCGAGGAACTGGCTTTCGCAGCCCGGCGTCGGTTGCCAGCAGCTCAGGGCATGAAAGTCGCTGGCCAGCGGAACGTTCAGATCGGCGCGTTCTTTGCTGCGCAGCACTACGCTGTCGAGTCGCGGAATCGTCAGCCCGGCCAGGCTGATTGCCACCTGATCGCCGGGGCGAATGTCCAGATCCTGCCAGCGCCTGAGCGAACTGACGCTGACCCGTTTGATCTGCCGGTCATCGAGCGTTACCGGCGACAGTTCAAGCACCGGCGTGATGCGCCCGGTGCGGCCGATCTTGAAATTCACCTTGCGTACCTCGGCCAGCGCCTGGGCAAAAGGGTATTTCCAGGCGACAGCCCAGTAGGGCGGACGAGCCTGCCAGCGTTCGGCGGGCGGTCGCTGGCTCTGGCGCAGAACCACGCCGTCCGTGGCGAATGGCAATGGCGAGCGATACCAGTGATCGCGCCAGCGTTGCGCGTCGTTCAGGCTGGCGACGGCCTGGGTGTACGGTTCGGTGGGGGGAAAGCCGAATTGCGCCAGGGCCGCGATTCGCTCTGGCAAGTCCTCAGGCCCTTGCGGCCAGTCCCAGACAAACAGCCCGATGCCGGCGGCATGTTCCGCGTCGAGATCCTTGCGCCCCAGCAGGCCGGCCACGGTGGCGCGGGCATTGGCGCCGCCGGCGCGTGCCTGCATGTGTCCGTTCAAGCGCCAGTAGAGTTCGCCTTGCACCAGCAGATCCTGTGGTTGCGTCAGCTGTTGCGGAATGGCTCCGATCTTTTTGGCCGAAGCCGTCCAGTCCTGCCCGCGAATGCCATCCCCGCGACTGATTGCCTGATGCAACCGGCCGTCGCGATAGATCAGGGTGACCGCCACGCCATCGACCTTGGGTTGTATCCAGACGTTTTGGCGGTTGCGCAGCCAGATCGCGATGTCCGCAGCGTCATGAAGTTTGTCCAGGCCGGTGTGGGCGACAGGGTGCGCCACCGGGCCTGATGCAGTGCGCAACGGCTCGGGTGGTGAAGGAAGTTTGAAGCATCGGCGCCATTGGTTCAGGCGCAGGCGTGACTGATCGTACAGCTCATCGGCGATCACTGATCGGCCTTCGCGATGGTAGGCGTCGTCCCAACGGTCGATCTGTTGTTGCAGGGCGGCGACTTCGCTCGATGCCCGGTCGGCGGGCCAGTCCGGGCAGGTGGCAGCGAAGGTATTGAGGTGGAAAACCGGCAGGAAAAACAAAAACAGGCGCAGTGTGGCAAGCATCGTGAGCGTCCTTGCTCAGGTAGATGCTTGAAGGCTAGGCGAGGATTTGTTGTTGAGAGAGATGGGTGTTTTGCGAGCTGTTTCCAGTCCGAATGTGATATCGCTGATTCGGGCCTCTTCGCGAGCAAGCTCGCTCCCACGGAGTACGAATGAAAAAGCCCCGCACGGCGAACCGTGCGGGGCTTCCTGTACCGCCAGGAAAATTACAGGCCGGCAGCGGAACGCAGAGCGTCGGCGCGGTCGGTTTTTTCCCAGGTGAACGTGGAGAAGGTGTCTTCGCCAACAGTCTTGGTCTGCGGAGCACGACCGAAGTGGCCGTAGGCTGCGGTTTCCTGGTACATCGGGTGCAGCAGGTCGAGCATGGTGGTGATCGCGTATGGACGCAGGTCAAACACTTCGCGGACCAGTTTGATGATCTTGTCATCGCTGATCTTGCCGGTGCCGAAGGTGTTCAGCGAGATCGAGGTAGGCTGGGCCACGCCGATCGCGTAGGAAACCTGAATCTCGCAACGCTCGGCCAGGCCGGCAGCGACGATGTTCTTGGCAACATAACGGCCAGCGTAGGCAGCCGAACGGTCAACCTTGGATGGATCTTTACCGGAGAACGCGCCGCCGCCGTGACGAGCCATGCCGCCGTAGCTGTCGACGATGATCTTGCGACCGGTCAGGCCGCAGTCACCCACCGGGCCGCCAATGATGAACTGGCCGGTCGGGTTGATGTGGAACTGGGTGTCCTTGCTCAGCAGTTCGGCAGGCAGCACGTGCTTGACGATCAGCTCCATCACGCCTTCGCGCAGGTCGTTGTACGACACTTCAGGATTGTGCTGGGTCGACAGCACCACGGCGTCGATGCCGACAACCTTGCCGCCTTCGTAACGGCAGGTCACTTGCGACTTGGCGTCCGGGCGCAGCCAAGGCAGCAGACCCGACTTGCGGGCTTCGGCCTGACGCTGCACCAGTTGGTGCGAGAAGGTGATCGGTGCTGGCATCAGCACGTCGGTTTCGTTGCTGGCGTAGCCGAACATCAGGCCCTGGTCGCCGGCGCCCTGATCTTCAGGCTTGGCACGGTCAACACCCTGGTTGATGTCAGGGGACTGCTTGCCGATGATGTTCATCACGCCGCAGGTCGCGCCGTCGAAGCCAACGTCGGAGCTGGTGTAGCCGATGTCGCAAATCACGTCACGAACGATCTGCTCCAGGTCGACCCAGGCGCTGGTGGTCACTTCACCGGCAACGATGGCCACGCCAGTCTTGACCAGGGTTTCCACCGCAACGCGTGCGTGCTTGTCCTGGGCGATGATGGCGTCCAGCACTGCATCGGAAATCTGGTCGGCGATTTTGTCCGGATGTCCTTCAGACACGGACTCGGAGGTGAAGAGGGAGTATTCGCTCATCTCGATGTTTTCCTGAATTTACCGATGGTGAGTGTCGCCAGCCGGTCGCTGAAAATGGCGGACCTGGATCTGGAAACCATTACGTAAGCCTACATAGAGGCTTTCCCCGGGAACGAGTCCCGCAGCGGTGGCCCAACGGGCCAGATCGTCCTGTTCAAACCCCAACCACAGATCACCGCAGGCCTCCCTGGCCCAACTCTGGTTGTGGCTACATAACTCTGTCACGAGCAGGCTACCGCCCGGTTGCAGCAGGCTGGCCATGTGCTTGAGCGCTTCGGCCGGCGCGGCGAAATGGTGCAACACCATGTTCAACACCACGCAATCGGCCTGAAGGCTCACGCCATTCAATGCATCGGCCAATTGCAGGCTGACGTTAGCCAGCTGTTCACGTTCACATACCTGACGGGCCAGTTCGAGCATCGCCGCGCTGTTGTCCAGTGCGGTTACGGTGCCGAAGCGGCGCGCCAGTTCCGGCAGGAATGCACCATCGCCGGGGCCGACTTCAATGGCCGTGGCTGCGCCATTGAAATTCAGTTTGTCGAGCAGGGCCAGCACGCTTTCACGGTACTGCGGCAGGCCGGCAATCAAATCCTGCTGGGCGCGGAATTTCTCCGCGACCCGGGCAAAAAAGTCCTGGCTGTTGGCAGCGCGTTGCCCGTGAACCTGTGCGATCCGGGTTTCCACGTCGGCCGGCAGCGCCAGATTGTCGACTTCTTCTAACAATGCAGCGTGCAACTTGCCGCCCAGCAACTCGGTGTGGGGCAGGGCGCGGCGATAGAAAACCGCATTGCCTTCGCGGCGAGTCGCCACCAGATCCGCCTGCGCCAGCACTTTAAGGTGATGGCTCATGCCGGACTGGCCGATATCGAAAATCTGCGCCAGTTCCAGAACGCCGAACGAGTCGTTGGCCAGGGCGCGCAATACATTCAGCCGCAGTGGATCGCCGCCGGCCTTGCACAGGGCCGCCAGCTCGTCGCAATCGTCATGGCGAATGGAAGGCACACGTAAGTTCATAGGGCTGGCAGTCTAGTGACGGCCGGAAGGCATCGCAAGGTCTATATCAAAAAGTTTTGATATTGCTCGATGGATGGCGCATTCGATTGCACTTCTCACCGTCCGGTCAACTCTACAAACGAACAGCGGAAAGGTTTCACCTGCCGAAACCGATGTTATCCATTGGAAAAACGCCTCCGGATGACTATCTGTCATTGCCCCGAGGCGCTCGGGTGAGGGAAAATGCCCTCCTTTTTTCCGTTTCAATCTATTCACACCCAGGAGATCAGCGATGCCTAGCCGTCGTGAGCGTGCCAACGCCATTCGTGCCCTCAGCATGGATGCCGTGCAAAAAGCCAACAGCGGCCATCCCGGTGCCCCCATGGGTATGGCAGATATCGCCGAAGTGCTTTGGCGCGACTACCTCAAGCACAACCCGAGCAATCCATCGTTCGCCGACCGTGACCGCTTCGTGCTGTCCAACGGCCACGGCTCGATGTTGATCTACTCGCTGCTGCACCTGACCGGTTACGACCTGTCGATCGACGACCTGAAACAGTTCCGTCAATTGCACAGCCGCACCCCCGGCCATCCGGAATTCGGTTACACCCCGGGCGTTGAAACCACCACCGGCCCGTTGGGTCAGGGTCTGGCCAACGCCGTGGGCTTCGCCCTGGCAGAAAAGGTACTGGGCGCCCAGTTCAACCGTCCCGGCCACAACATCGTCGACCACCACACCTACGTGTTCCTGGGTGATGGCTGCATGATGGAAGGCATTTCCCACGAAGTCGCTTCCCTGGCCGGCACTCTGGGCCTGGGCAAGCTGATCGCCTTCTACGATGACAACGGCATCTCCATCGACGGCGAAGTCGAAGGCTGGTTCACCGACGACACGCCGAAGCGCTTCGAATCGTACAACTGGCAAGTGATCCGCAATGTCGACGGTCACGATCCGGAAGAGATCAAGACCGCCATCGAGACCGCTCGCAAAAGCCCGCTGCCGACCCTGATCTGCTGCAAGACCACCATCGGTTTCGGTTCGCCGAACAAGCAAGGCAAGGAAGATTGCCACGGCGCCCCGCTGGGTGACGCGGAAATCGCCCTGACCCGTCAGGCGCTGAACTGGAACCACGGCCCGTTCGAAATCCCGGCCGACATCTATGCCGAGTGGGACGCCAAGGAAAAAGGCCGCGCTGTCGAAGCCGAGTGGGATCAGCGTTTCGCTGCTTACTCCGCCGCATTCCCGACCGAAGCCAATGAACTGATCCGTCGCCTGAGCGGCGAGCTGCCGGCCGACTTCTCCGAGAAGGCTGACGCCTACATCGCCGACGTTGCGGCCAAAGGCGAAACCATCGCCAGCCGTAAAGCCAGCCAGAACACCTTGAACGCGTTCGGCCCGCTGCTGCCGGAAGTGCTGGGCGGTTCGGCCGACCTGGCCGGTTCCAACCTGACCCTGTGGAAAGGCTGCAAAGGCGTCAGCGCCGAAGACGCCAGCGGCAACTACATGTACTACGGCGTGCGCGAATTCGGCATGACCGCCATCATGAACGGCGTTGCCCTGCACGGCGGTCTGGTGCCTTACGGCGCGACCTTCCTGATGTTCATGGAGTACGCCCGCAACGCCGTGCGCATGTCCGCTCTGATGAAGCAGCGTGTCATCCACGTCTACACCCACGACTCCATCGGTCTGGGCGAAGACGGCCCGACGCACCAGCCGATCGAGCAACTGACCAGCCTGCGCAGCACGCCGAACCTCGACACCTGGCGTCCAGCCGATGCCGTTGAATCGGCCGTGGCCTGGAAAAACGCCCTGGAGCGCAAGGACGGCCCGTCGGCGCTGATCTTCTCGCGTCAGAACCTGCAGCACCAAACCCGTGATGCCGGCCAGATCGCCAACATCAGCCGTGGCGGTTATGTACTGAAGGACTGCGCAGGCGAGCCTGAGCTGATCCTGATCGCCACCGGTTCGGAAGTCGGTCTGGCCGTTCAGGCCTACGACAAACTGACCGAGCAAGGCCGCAAGGTGCGCGTGGTTTCCATGCCATGCACCAGCGCGTTCGATGCTCAGGACGCCAGCTACAAGCAATCGGTCCTGCCGTTGCAGGTTGGCGCGCGTATCGCGATCGAAGCGGCACACGCCGACTTCTGGTTCAAGTACGTGGGTCTGGAAGGTCGCGTGATCGGCATGACCACCTACGGCGAATCGGCTCCGGCTTCGGCACTGTTCGAAGAGTTCGGCTTCACCCTGGAAAACATCCTGGGTCAGGCTGAAGAGCTGCTGGAAGACTGATCCAGAATAGGTGTCGCCTGAACTGACGCCATCGCGAGCAAGCTCGCTCCCACAGGGGATTTGTTGTGTGACACAAATAGTGTTTGCAACATAGGCCCCATGTGGGAGCGAGCTTGCTCGCGATAGCGATGGTTCAGGCGCCATCGCATCAACGGATACACCACGGTAATCGAGAACCCCATGCCTCAACCGCGTCCCTACAAAGTTGCACTCAACGGCTACGGCCGGATTGGTCGTTGCGTCTTGCGTGCGTTGTTCGAGCGAGGCGAGAAGGCAGGGTTTGAAATTGTCGCGATCAACGACCTGGCCGACATGGCCAGCATCGAATACCTGACACGCTTCGACTCCACTCACGGCCGGTTTCCCGGCGAAGTGAGGGTCGACGGCGATTGTCTGCATATTAATGGCGGCTGCGTGAAGGTCCTGCGCAGTGCCACCCCCGAAGGCATCGATTGGGCGTCGGTGGGCGTCGATCTGGTGCTCGAATGCTCCGGCGCCTGGCACACCCGCGCAGACGGCCAGCGTTTCCTCGACGCTGGCGCGCCGCGTGTGCTGTTTTCGCAGCCGATGGCCAGCGAGGCGGATGTCGACGCCACCATCGTCTACGGCGTCAATCAGGATTGCCTGACCGGCGATGAATTGCTGGTGTCCAACGCCTCCTGCACCACCAACTGTGGCGTGCCGCTATTGCGTCTGCTGGATCAGGCAGTCGGCCTGGATTATGTGTCGATCACCACGATTCACTCGGCGATGAACGATCAGCCGGTGATCGATGCCTATCACCACGAAGACCTGCGCCGCACCCGTTCGGCGTTCCAGTCGGTGATCCCGGTTTCCACGGGGCTGGCGCGAGGTATCGAGCGCCTGCTGCCGGAACTTGCCGGGCGAATCCAGGCCAAAGCCGTACGCGTGCCGACGGTCAACGTGTCCTGCCTCGACATCACGATGCAGACCGCGAGCGATACCGACGCCGGCGAGGTCAACCGGATCCTGCGCGAGGCTGCCACCAGCGGCCCGCTCAAAGGTCTGTTGGCCTACACCGAGCTGCCCCACGCAAGTTGTGATTTCAACCATGACCCACATTCGGCCATCGTCGATGCCAGTCAGACCCGCGTTTCCGGCCCCCGGCTGGTGAACATCCTGGCCTGGTTCGACAACGAATGGGGTTTTGCCAACCGAATGCTGGATGTTGCAGAACACTATCTGCAGACAGCGACTTCAAAAAAACCGTAGGAAGTGCGACCCATGACCGTGTTGAAGATGTCCGACCTCGATCTGCAAGGTAAGCGCGTATTGATCCGCGAAGACCTCAACGTCCCAGTCAAGGACGGTGTTGTCACCAGCGATGCGCGTATCCTGGCTTCGCTGCCGACCATCAAGCTGGCCCTGGAAAAAGGCGCGGCCGTGATGGTTTGCTCGCACCTGGGTCGTCCGACCGAAGGCGAGTTCTCCGCCGAGAACAGCCTCAAGCCGGTCGCCGACTACCTGAGCAAGGCGCTGGGTCGTGAAGTGCCGCTGGTAGCTGATTACCTGGGCGGCGTTGACGTCAAGGCCGGCGACATCGTGCTGTTCGAAAACGTGCGCTTCAACAAGGGCGAGAAAAAGAACGCCGACGACCTGGCTCAGCAATACGCCGCCCTTTGCGACGTGTTCGTGATGGACGCTTTCGGCACCGCTCACCGCGCCGAAGGCTCGACCCACGGCGTTGCCAAGTTCGCCAAAGTCGCTGCTGCCGGCCCGCTGCTGGCCGCTGAGCTCGACGCACTGGGCAAAGCCCTCGGCTCCCCTGCCAAGCCGATGGCGGCCATCGTTGCCGGCTCCAAGGTCTCCACCAAACTCGACGTGCTGAACAGCCTGAGCCAGATCTGCGATCAACTGATCGTCGGCGGCGGCATCGCCAACACCTTCCTGGCTGCAGCCGGTCACCCGGTCGGCAAGTCGCTGTATGAGCCGGACCTGCTGGACACCGCCCGTGCCATCGCCGCCAAAGTCAGCGTCCCGCTGCCGGTGGACGTAGTGGTTGCCAAGGAATTCGCTGAAAGCGCCGAAGCGACCGTGAAGCTGATCGCTGACGTCGCTGCCGACGACATGATCCTCGACATCGGCCCGCAAACCGCGGCCAACTTTGCCCAACTGCTGAAGTCGTCGAAAACCATTCTGTGGAACGGCCCGGTCGGCGTGTTCGAATTCGACCAGTTCGGCAACGGCACCAAAGTGCTGGCCGAAGCCATCGCCGAAAGCGCGGCGTTCTCGATTGCCGGCGGTGGCGACACCCTGGCCGCCATCGATAAATATGGCGTGGCAGAAAAGATCTCCTACATTTCCACCGGTGGTGGCGCGTTTCTCGAATTCGTCGAAGGCAAGGTGCTGCCGGCCGTTGAAGTCCTGGAAAGCCGGGCCAAGGCCTGAGGCCGCCCGTTTGGCCAGGCAAAGGAGTGTTCAGATGGTCAAGTCGTTAGCGCTGTTGTTGCTGACCGGTACATTGGCAGCCTGCGGGAGTAACCCGAAGGCTGCGCCGGAGCCGGCACCCGGCGAGGCACAGAAGGGCTGCTACCAGGCCGACTGGCAGGCCGAAACCAACCCGGTGCTGAACAAGCGCTCGGGGCCGGACGGTCTGGACAAATACGAGACGCAAACCCCGGCCAAGGAACATGGTTGTCCTTGACCGGTCTGACTCTTTACTCAAGTCCGGCGGCGTGCGCTGCCGGTCGAGGAACACGGATGAAAGGTTTGATCGCCGTTGCGGCACTGGGCTTGTTGGGTGGTTGTGCGCAGTGGAACCCGTTCCAGTCGTCCGCTCCTGTGGATAACTGGACCACCTGGACCTGCGACAGCCAGGCCAAGGTGCTGTGGCGTTACACCGACGCCGGCCAGAAGGCAGTCGATGTGCGACTGGGCGGTGGCGATCAGGTCTATCGCCTGAAAGAAGAGCCGGGCGCCTCGGGCACGTTGTACAGCGACGACATGCTGGCGTTTCACATCAAAGGTAATGAAGGCCTGGTCTACTGGGTCGCTACCAATGATCTGATCGGCCGGGGCTGCAAAGCCCAATAACACAGAATTTGCTTTATCGAATCACCAGGCCGGGCCTCAACCCCCGATCTGCAATCACTTGAATAGCCGCCGCCGCTCCGGCAGGCTGGCACGATTAACGACCCAAACCGGGAGAGAGACACACAATGGCACTTATCAGCATGCGCCAGATGCTGGACCACGCAGCCGAGTTCGGCTACGGCGTTCCAGCCTTCAACGTCAACAACCTTGAGCAGATGCGCGCCATCATGGAAGCCGCTGACAAGACTGACTCCCCGGTGATCGTCCAGGCTTCGGCCGGCGCTCGCAAATACGCCGGCGCCCCGTTCCTGCGTCACCTGATCCTGGCCGCGATCGAAGAATTCCCGCACATCCCGGTGTGCATGCACCAGGACCACGGCACCAGCCCTGACGTCTGCCAGCGCTCGATCCAGCTGGGCTTCAGCTCGGTGATGATGGACGGCTCCCTCGGCGAAGACGGCAAGACTCCGACCGACTACGAATACAACGTCCGCGTGACCCAACAAACTGTCGCCATGGCTCACGCCTGCGGCGTTTCGGTTGAGGGCGAGCTGGGCTGCCTGGGTTCGCTGGAAACCGGCATGGCCGGTGAAGAAGACGGCATCGGCGCCGAAGGCGTTCTGGATCACAGCCAGATGCTGACCGACCCGGAAGAAGCCGCTGACTTCGTCAAGAAGACCCAAGTTGATGCCCTGGCCATCGCTATCGGCACCAGCCACGGCGCCTACAAGTTCACCAAGCCGCCTACCGGTGACGTGCTGGCGATCGACCGCATCAAGGAAATCCACAAGCGCATTCCGAACACCCACCTGGTGATGCACGGTTCCTCGTCGGTTCCGCAAGAGTGGCTGGCGATCATCAACCAGTACGGCGGCGACATCAAAGAAACCTACGGCGTACCGGTTGAAGAAATCGTCGAAGGCATCAAGCACGGCGTGCGCAAGGTCAACATCGACACCGACCTGCGTCTGGCATCCACCGGCGCCATGCGTCGCCTGATGGCCACCAACCCGAGCGAATTCGACCCGCGTAAATTCTTCGGCGAAACCGTGAAGGCGATGCGCGACGTATGTATCGCTCGTTACGAAGCTTTCGGTACTGCCGGCAATGCTTCGAAGATCAAGCCGATCTCGCTGGAAAGCATGTATCAGCGTTATCTGAAGGGTGAGTTGAACGCCAAGGTCAATTGAGACTGGGTGTTGAGCTGATTGAATAAAAAATCCGCCGAGAGGCGGATTTTTTATGGGCGACGATATTCTTGGGCCATGAGGTTATCCAAAAGTAAGAGCAAACGGCGCTGCTGTTTGCTCAATGGCATGATAAATAAATCTGTCCCCATAAGTTCTTGTTTCGCTGTCCCCATAAGCTCTTCATAGTTCTCTAGAGCTCTTGGAGTCGTCGGTTGGCTTATGCAGGGCGGTATGTATATCTTTTTACCTTGACGGTTTCAGTTGACTCCTCAATTGTTTCTTGCGCTTCGAAGGTAAATTTCAATGCATAAGTAGTTGAGTCGCTTCTAACATAGCCTTGTTGTAATTGTTGTCCGTTTGAACCCTCCACGTACCCGGGATTATTGTAGCGATCCCAAATCCACGGAGTGCTATCAGGTTCAGGAGGGATATAGGGTTTAACAGTAATTGGTTTTGGGTCGGCGGGTGGGAAACTAGGTATGCTTACGGTTTCTGCGATTCCCGGATAGATATTTGGGGAGTCAGGCTGCGGGTTGAAAGCTGCTGGCTTTGAGCCAACATAATCAAGTATATGATAATCAAAATTGTCTAGCTGCAGTGCAGTGATATCAGTCTTTCTAATAGTTTCTAATATGCCTGCTGTATTCTTTACTTTTACGCTTGCGCCGTCTATCGATTCGATGGTGCCGTCGACCAATTTGTTTTTTTTTGTGATCGCGGTGAATTTGTCGCCAGTGCGCAGGTGCACCTGGCGTTGTACGTTTTGTGTTGTACTCATGTCAGTTACTCCAGGTTTCTTGGTGTGATGGTGTTAAAGTGACCGATAACAGATTTATTTATTCTGCAGATGAACTCATTGGTTTGGTGTGTATGGCAAATTTATAAATTACGCCCCCTCAATTTTTCACTTTGGTATTCAATGATCCGGTTTTCTAAGGTTTCTGGATCGTGAAGAAAAGAGACTGCATGACATAAACAGTGTTGTTCACTGCGTCTGTCACAGAGCCATAGCACTCGATCAGGCCGTTATCCAGTTTGTCCATGGCTGGAATGCCCATGAAAATCCTTACATCGGTATTGTTGAAGTTGCTGGGTAGTGTCAGCTGGTTGATGAATGAGTTTGCAGTTATGCCTGTGGTTGTGTTGTCTGCATAAAAGTCTACGACCATGCCGGGTATGAAAGGAATGGATGTTGGAAGCAAAAAATTACAGCCGCCCAGAAATTGATACTTGCCGTAAGGTTTGTTGTACAAGGTATAGGCGACGTTATTGGTGTCTCTTGGTTTTACACCCATGATGGGTTCCGCTCTTTCAGTTGTTGTGTCTGAATAGAAATGGGCAAATGGTTCTTTAACTACAACGTATTGGGTGGCCATGGAGAGCTTCCTTTTTTAGTTAAGGTGGTCACGCTGTCTTTCAATGCTTGAGGAAAGATGAGGGGCTTTTTATGGGGGCGGATTCATATGTTAAATAAATCTGTCCCCTTAAAGTCACTTAAAGTCATTTTGCCGAAACAAGCTATACGGTTTGTTGTAGAGCGTGTAGGCAACATTGTTCATATCCTTGGGGTCGAAACCTATTTTTCGTTCTGCTGGAATATTGCTATCGGAGTAAAAAACTAGAGGTGCAGGAGAAACGATGTACTTAGCCATGTGAAGTGCCTCCGTTGGCTGGTGAGTATTTTGCGGTGTATAAAAATCGAATGGTCTACATGGAAGGAAAAAGGGGAAGATTTATTTGTTGATAAATAAATCCGTCCCCTTTTTCTCCCCTTTTTTCTATTTTTTTAAGCTCACCTTTCTGATCTTTCAAGGTTTCACTGGGTCACCGTACCTATAATCTCCCCATGGCGTTGCAGGATGACCAAGAGAAGCAGTGGCAGCAGCGTAAATCGCCTGACACCTCCAGCAAACGCAAAGGTTCGAGTGCCAACTTGTTTGTTGCCCAGGATAATCAGGGACATTCCAAGCGTGCTCTGGGCGTGGAACTAAGGGTGGCTCACCGTCATCCCAATTAGTGCTCCCGGCACCGGGCGTTCCCCAAAATGCAATCAAGCCGCCTGAGACTGCACCATTACCATTCCTTGGATAAGCAGTGAGCGTTTGCGTACCAACTGAAAGTTGGTTTTTAGGCGGTTCTTTGAAACTTATTTTTGTAAGGAGTGTTGTATTCCTGAATAGGTAGGGTTTCAGTTTGCTTGGAGCACTATTAGGTGCGGCAATTAAAGAGGTTGCGGTCTGGTCGATTCCAATTATTCGCATGTCGAAAAGTGCTGACCCGTCGTGGGTGAAGTTGATAGTGTCGCCAATTTTGTATTGCAAACCTTCGCCCTGGGAGTGAAAGATAGTCATTCTGTTCTCCATCATCTTTTGATGTTTTAAAAAGTTAACTCGCTATTTTTTTGTGGCTGCTTGCCACTCAACGTAGCTCTCTCGGTATAGTTCAATGTCAGAGATTTCCTCGGTAATACTTGTTCCGTCGAGACGTGTGGCGTAAATTTTTCTGTTAATCATATCTATGTTGTCTAATACGACTGTTTCGCTTGTGCCGTCAGGTCTTCTAATCCAGCATTTCGCGCCCCTACCTATAGAGTCGAATGGGAAAAGCACAAATGGAACTGACCGCTGGGTTGATATTGTTGGTGTGGAAGTGCTCATGGTTTGATTCTCCGTTTGGTTGTTGGGGGGATATAGCTTGATAGGGAAGATTTGTGATTTTGTATATGGCGGTTTTTATATGCTCTGCGATCGTGTGTGTCTTATCCTACTAGTTAAAAATTTCTGTCTGGCCCAACTTGGTACGTTTCGTTGTTCTTGGGTTATGGCTGTTGTATGGTAATGATCGCTGGAGAGGATTATGTAAATCCTGTTGTTCGCTGTATCAGTCACCGAGCCGTAGCATTCAATATCTCCAGTGTCCAGTATTCTCATGGCCGGCATTCCAGCAAAAACTTTAAGCGGTTGAGGTCCTAATATTTGACGGTTATGTGAGAACAAATTGGCAGGGTTGTTGGTCATGATGTTGTCACCATATGCATCGGGTGTTTGGCCAACTTGTAAAGGGATTGAAGGGTCAATAGCCAAGTTGAATTCACCTAGCCTCTGGAATTGCCCATAGGGTTTTCCATATAGTGTATAAGCGGCGTTTTGGGAAAACTTAGTGTCAATGCCGATAGTTTTTTCGGCAGGAATTGTAGAGTCCGAATAAAAAAACGTTGTAGCTGAAGTCACTATGTATGTCGGTTGTGCCATGATTTATGGCTCCTAAACTATTAAGCTTCATGCGGGCGTACCTATTGAGTCGCGCCGCTGTCGAGTGGAAAATGGTGCGTAGGGTTTTTATGATTGTCTGGATATATTTTTCCATTGTTACGTTGTCGATATAGAGAGACAAGTCCCCAGCCATTGGTGTGTTGGCGGGGAGTTTTATGCTGATACCGGATAGGCGCTGGTAAGACGCATAAGGTAGTCCGTGAATCTGGTAGACAACATTTTGAGGGTCTTTCATATTAACCCCGAATGGTGACTTTAGTGGGTGCTGTACAGCGTCGCTGTAATAAAGAGTTACTCCTGGAAGTACGACGTACTTGGCCATGATGCTCTCTCTTGGTTACTCGAGGTTTGTTGGCTTTGGTGTCAATAGTGTGAGTTGTTTTTCTGGTTTTTCTAACTGTCAAATATGACAGTTTTTTATATCAATTACTTATTTGTTCAAAATCGAATAGTTATATGTCGATACTGGTTTTTTGCGACGTATTAAGAAGGTGACGGATTTATTGTTGGCAGTTTTTCGGTACTGCGCGAAGAAAACCCGCCTATGGCGGGTTCTGTGGTAGATGAGTTACCTCAGCCAGTTGCTGATTAAGTTTTTGGCTCCACGTGGTCCAGCGCCTGATTCACCGCCAGTTCTCCAAGCATCACCAGTTGCGCAATGCCTATCGCAGTCTTGCGGTCGGCGGGAGGGAGGGTGGCGGCGAAGTTGTTGAGCATTTCGCTGGCGGAGCCGAGGGTTTCGCTGGCGTTGGCCAGGAGGGATTCGGTGTTGTAGGCGGGGTTGGCGAAGTACATGGGGTCGGGTTCGTTGACCGTGGCCATGATACGGGCGCCGGGGCAGAGGTAGTGGTCGAGGGCGCGTTCGGCGGCTTCGTTGAGTTTTTTGGGGTCGAGGGAATCGTAGGGGGAGGCCGGATCGGTTTCTGGCGGGTTAGGCGTAGGTTTGAACATAAGCTGAAAACTCCTGTAAGGAGCTGCCGGTCCTTCCCTACTAAAAGAAGGGTGGCAGCTGTGCGCAGGTTAGTAGACCGGGGAGTATTCAGCATTAACCGGCGCGCCGAAGCGCCCTGCGCACAGCCACCATCACAGTCAGACTGGAATGTCTGATGGACAGCGCGTTGCACGTAGCTGAAAACACCACAGGCTACTAAACCCGATCACTGCGAATCAGTGACCCGAATCAAGTTACCGACGGCCCTCCAGGCGCACAAGCCGGCGGATTCTGGCGTACCGGTAGGCAGCGACGCAAGCCGTTGTAGGCTTCAGGACGTAACGCGAACCGTCTTTAAACAACAGCCTTAAACGTGTGCGCCACCGCTATTTATTGTGATCGATATCCAGCTTGCTGAACGTCACCTGCCCGCCCTCGCTGGTGTACCCGGTGTTGTCCTGCACATACACGCCCGCCTTGAAATACAGCGGCTTGTTGCGCCACGTCGCGCTGATCTGCGAGTCCCACTGATACCCGGCCGCACTCACACCCAGTGCGCCGCCGGGGCTCAGGTGAATGAGGTAGTTGAACTCGCGATTGAGTTTGATCCCGGTGGCGAGGGTGATGACGCGGCTTTCGTCCTGATCCGGATGGGTGCGCA
Organism: Pseudomonas sp. B15(2017); assembly: GCF_002113215.1. Lineage (NCBI taxonomy): Bacteria > Pseudomonadati > Pseudomonadota > Gammaproteobacteria > Pseudomonadales > Pseudomonadaceae > Pseudomonas > Pseudomonas sp. B15(2017). The sequence goes on along the minus strand of NZ_NEJZ01000007.1, from coordinate 175,452 downwards.
GTTTGATCACCAGGTTGCCGGTTTCGGTTTTGTCCTTGTACTGGTACTCAAGCTTGAGCATCGGCTTCTGGCTTTCATAGGCATGGATCTGCCCGATGACGATCTTGCCGGAGCTGGGCACCTTGTTGACCGAGAGGGTCGCGCGCAGCAGGTTGTCGGCGTTCGGGTAATACCAGTTGCGCAGGGTGCCGTTGCTGTAGGTTTCACGAAGTTCGGTACGCGGGTAGATGGCGTTTTCGGTTTTCGAGCCGGTCACCGGGGACCAGAAGAACAGGGTGCCGGTGTCGGAATGGAAGTACTGATCCTTGAAGCCGTTCACCAGTCTGGAGGTTTCGACGGTGTAGGGCGGGCTGCCAACGGGAACGCTGAGGTTCCAGGTTGCGAGGTCGATCATGTCGGTTCTTCCACTCTGTTGCAGTTGTACGCGCGTGCCAGATGCTCTAGCCCGCGGTTCTTGGGGGCGGCCTTTATAAGCGTAGTGGGATTTTTTGTTAACGGCCGTCTGGCGGATGATTGGCGTCAACAACCTGTCGAAATGCCATGTTTCCCGGTTTTCGAGGGCTTCAGCGGTGACCGTTAGTCGGCTGCCTATCGGTTTGGTTAAATGATGGCTGGATGACAGCTATTGCTTTTACAGATCCCGGACTAGAGTGAACGCTCAGTGACTGTACGGTTTTCACGAGAAAACGCCGGAACACTGATCCGAGATGCCCCGACACAAGATGTCCCGACAAGAGAAGCAGCATGGAATGCGCGCAACCCCAGCCAGGTGAAGGCAGCTCAGTCCTTTTGATCGTTGATGATTACCCTGAAAATCTGATCAGCATGCGCGCATTGTTGCAGCGCCAGGACTGGCAGGTTATGACCGCAGCTTCCGGTTTCGAAGCCCTCAGTTTGCTGCTCGAACACGACGTCGATCTGGTGCTGCTGGATGTGCAGATGCCGGGCATGGACGGTTTTGAAGTCGCGCGTCTGATGCGCGGCAGCCAGCGCACGCGCCTGACCCCGATCATTTTCCTCACCGCCAACGAGCAGTCCCAGGACGCCGTGATCAAGGGCTATGCCAGCGGTGCGGTGGATTACCTGTTCAAACCGTTCGATCCGCAGATTCTCAAACCCAAAGTCCAGGCGTTGCTGGAACATCAACGCAATCGCCGGGCGTTGCAGCGCCTGAGTCAGGATCTGGAGTCGGCGCGGGCCTTCAATGCGTCGGTGCTGGATAACGCTGCCGAAGGGATTCTGGTACTGGGCGAGGAGGGTCTGATCCGCTTCGCCAACCCGGCGATTTCCCGGCTGCTCAATGCACCGGTAAAGGAATTGGAAGGGCAGGAGTTTCTCGATTTCCTGCAGAAACCGCACATTCCGCTGTGGGTCGATTCCGAGTTTTATGCCAGTTACAAACGCGGCGAGACGTTGCGCTTACACGACGCGTTGCTGCGTACCGCACCAGGCCAGCAGGTGCCGGTGGCCTTGTCTTGCGCAGCGTTGCCGAGTGAACAGCACGCGATGGTGGTGACGGTCCTGGACATGTCGGTGGTGCGCCATCTGCATCAACAGCTGGAATTTCAAGCGGTCACTGATCCGCTGACCGGGCTGCTCAATCGTCGGGGTTTCTACCAGACTGTGGAAAACCTGTTGCTGCGCGGCGAGCGCACGGACAGCAGCTGGGTGCTGATGTACCTCGATCTCGACGGCTTCAAAAGGGTCAACGATTCCCTCGGGCATGATGCCGGGGACCGGGTGTTGCGCTGGGTCTCCGAACAACTGAAAGCCTGCCTGCGGCCGTTCGACATTCTGGCGCGGATGGGCGGCGATGAATTCACCGCGCTGCTGGATCTGGAATTCCCCGAACAAGCGGCGAAGATCGCCGAGAAACTCATCGAGCGGGTGTCGATCTGTCAGCAGATCGAAGGCCTCGATATTGCTTTGGGCGCGAGCATCGGCATCGCCACCTACCCGGATTGCGGCAACAACCTCGACGGTTTGATGCGCGCCTCGGACATCGCCATGTACGAGGCCAAGCGTGCCGGGCGTCAGCAATATCGCTTTTACGATCATGAAATGAACGGCCGCGCGCGCTCGCGGCTGATGCTGGAAGAGAGCGTGCGCAATGCCATCGAAAACCGCGATTTCAATCTGGTGTACCAGCCGCAGGTGGCGATTGGCGATGGCCGGATTCGCGGTTTCGAGGCGTTGCTGCGCTGGCAGCACCCGAGCGTCGGCGACGTGCCGCCGGGGTTGTTCCTGCCGTTGCTGGAAGAGGCGACGCTGATCAGCCGGCTCGGCAGCTGGATCTATCATCGCAGCGCCGGGCAGCGTAAGGCGTGGGAGGCCGAGTTCTCAGGAGATCTGGTGATCGGCGTGAGCCTGAGCAACACCCAGTTCGGCCTGCCTAATCTGGTCACCGAATTGCGTCAGGTGCTGGAGCGCCATGGTTTGCAGCCGCACCAGATGGAAGTGGAAGTGACCGAAGAGGCGCTGACGATCAACCCGGACGAGACCCGCAAACAGCTGAAGCTGCTGCGCAATCTCGGGGTGCGGGTGGCGCTGGACGATTTCGGTTCCGGGTCCTGCTCGCTGGCGCATCTGCGCGATCTGGAACTGGATACCCTCAAACTCGATCGGCACCTGATCGCCCGATTGCCGGACTCGTCTCGCGACGCTTCGCTGGTGCGCACGGTCATCGACTTATGCAAGGAATACGGCTTGCTGGTGATTGCCGAAGGCGTGGAAACCGTCGAGCAATATCAGTGGCTGCAAGCTCATGGTTGCGAGTACGTGCAGGGCTTCCTGGTGGCGCGGCCGTTGGTCGCCGAGGACACCGCACGCTTTACCGAGCCGTTCGACTGGAGCGCGTTGGCCGGTTGAATTCGCTACACTGGCGGCCTTTTCATGATCTGTGCCGCCCCATGACTGCGTTGAAATACCTCCAGGCCTATCCCGCGAATCTGCAGGATCAGGTGCGCCAATTGATCGCTGACAACCGCCTTGGTGATTACCTGAGCCAACGCTATCCGGGCCGTCACGACGTACAGAGCGACAAGGCGTTGTACGGTTACGCGCTGGACTTGAAGCAGGAATACCTGCGCAACGCCCCGGCCATCGACAAGGTGCTGTTCGACAACCGCCTCGACCTGACCCACCGCGCCCTCGGCCTGCACACCACGGTCTCGCGGGTGCAGGGCGGCAAGCTCAAGGCCAAGAAAGAGATCCGCATCGCCTCGCTGTTCAAGGACGCCGCGCCTGAGTTTCTGAAGATGATCGTCGTGCACGAACTGGCCCACTTCAAAGAGTCGGATCACAACAAGGCGTTCTATAAATTATGTGAGCACATGCTGCCGGGCTACCACCAGGTCGAGTTCGACCTGCGGGTGTACCTGACGTGGCTGGACATGCAATAAGACATCAAACACCGGAGCGCATGCATGGACGTAAGCAAGACCAAGAGCAGTTTCTACCGGCGCTTGTACGTGGCGTACCTGATCGACAGCGGCCTGGCCAGCAGCGTGCCGGCGCTGACCGAAATCACCGGCATGCCCCGGCGTACGGCGCAGGACACCATTGCGGCGCTGGCGGATCTGGATATCGTCTGCGAGTTCGAACAGGAAGAGGGCGCGCGCAATCATGCGGGGCGTTATCGGATTCGGGAGTGGGGGGCGATTGATCGGGGGTGGATCGAGCGCAATCTGCGGCAGATCAAGGCTGTTCTCGAGTATCCCTGAGTCTTGTGGCGTCAGGGCTGACGCCTTCGCGAGCAAGCTCGCTCCCTCATTGAAATGTGTTCCCCCTGTGGGAGCGAGCTTGCTCGCGAGGGCGTTCCGACGAAGAGACCTTCAGGACCGGCGCATCCCGATGTGCGGAATGTCATCCTCCAGATATTCCTCACCCGCCACCACAAACCCGTACCGCCCGTAATACCCCTGCAAGTGCGCCTGCGCCGACAGATAGATCGGCACTTCGGGCCAACGCTTCTGCGCCTGTTTCAGCGCCTGTTCCATCATTTCATGCCCTAACCCCTTGCCACGCCCGGCCGGCGCCGTGAGCACGCGGCCGATCACCACGTCGCCGCCCTGGGATTCCGGGTCCAGCAGGCGCAGGTACGCCACCAACTGATCACCGTCCCAGCCCATCAAATGGCAGGTGTCACCGTCCAGATCCTGACCGTCCGGATCCAGATACGCGCAGCGCTGTTCGACCACGAACACTTCCGAGCGCAATTTCAAAATGGCGTACAGCTGCTCCAGTCCCAGATCGCTGTGATGTTTGCAGACCCACTCGATTGTCATCTTCCGATTCCTTGAACTACGTCGCCCGATACTAAGCGCAGCGCCGAAATAAGTCTGTATGGCTGAGAAATCTGTGACAAAGGCCAAAATGCCATCATTCCAATATCGCGGTCCGCCGTACTTTGTGTAATCTGCTGGGAAGCGCTGTGCGATGGCTTCAATGAGCTAATGTTAGGGCCTGGGATTCGCCGGTAAGGGGCCTTGGGGTTTTGACTGAAAACACGCCGGGCGGCCCGCCCGCTAAGGATTTTCAAGCATGCCGCGATTGCATCGAGCCTTTGCTTTGATCGGGTTGCTGTTGCTGGGTCAAAGCGCTGCAGCGGAGAAACTGCGTCTGGTATTCGACGTCTGGCCGCCTTTTACCGATGACACGCTGGTCAACGGTGGGCTGGCAACCGACATCGTCAGCACGGCCCTGGCCCGTGCCGGTTATGCCAGCGCCTATGAGCAGGTGCCCTGGGCGCGGGCGTTGCTGGGGGTTGGCGAAGGGCGTTACGACGTGCTGGTCAACGCCTGGTACAACGACGAGCGCACGAAGCTGGGGCAGTTTTCTGCCGAGTATCTGCTCAATCGCGTGCGTTTTCTCAAGCGCAAAGACTCGCCCATCGAATACAACAACCTGCAGGAATTGCACACCTATCCGATTGCGGTCGTGCGCGGCTACGCCTATTCGGCGCCGTTCGATGCCGACGCCGCGTTACAGAAAGTCCCTGTGCATAACTTCGCGATGGCCGTGCGCATGCTGGCGGCGGACCGGGTCAAGCTGACCCTGGAAGACGAATACGTCGCCCGCTATTACCTGGCTCGGGAGTCACCGAAAGTACGCAACGCAGTGGAGTTTCTGCCCAAGCCGCTGAGCGAGAACAGTCTGCACATTCTGGTCAGCCTGAAGAACCCGCAGCACGAACAGATCGTGGCCGGGTTCGACAAGGCGATTGCGTCGATGAAGGCCGATGGCAGCTATGACAAGCTGCTCAGGCAGCACGGAATGTAGCCTGAAAGATTTTTAGTGCACGAACGGGCCTCTTCGCGGGCAAGCCCGCTCCCACAGGTACAGCGGCAGTTCACATATTTTGTGTACCACACCGACACTGTGGGAGCTGGCTTGCCAGCGATGAGGCCTGTGCGGCCAACTCAGTCTTCGGCTGTGTCTTTGATCAGGTGCGCCGCCAGCGTGCGCAACGGGCCAAGCTGGCGGCAGATCAACGCCAGTTGCGTCTGCACCAGCCGCTGGCCTTCGTCGATTTCGTCTGCCATTTGCTCAAGCTCATTGGCCAGCGCCTCTTCCTCATCGCTCTGGATCGCGATCGGCGTTTTGCTCGCCAGGCCCTGGGCGATCTCGTCGATGCTGCTGGCCAGTTTCACTCCCGCACCATCGATCAGATGCTCACGCACCTCGGCCGGCAATTGGGTTTCCCGGTGTGCGCCAAGCCCTGACAGATAGCTGAGCAAGGTGTGCGACAGCACCAGGAAGCGGAAGCCCACGTCGGCTTCCTTCCGGAAATGCCCCGGCTCCATCAGCATGTTCGCCAGCGTCGTGGAGAGTGCCGCGTCGGCGTTGTGCGCGTTGCGCCGGGCCAGTCGATAGGCGAGGTCGTCGCTCTTGCCGGCGGCGTATTGCTGCATGATCTGGCGCAGGTAAATGCTGTTGCAGGTGAGGGTGTTGGCCAGCACTTTGTTCAGGCGCCGACCCTGCCAGTCCGGCAGGAACAGGAACACCGCAAGCCCGGCAATCAGGCTGCCGAGCAAGGTGTCGAACAGTCTTGGCACAAACAGACCATAGCCGTCACCGACCTGGTTGAAGCAGAACAGCACCATGATCGTGATCGCGGCGGTCGCCACGGTGTAGCGGGTGGTGCGGTTGGTAAAGAACACCACGCCGGCGGCGATGGCGAAGCACGATTGCACCAGCGGGCTCGGGAACAGATCGAACAGCGCCCAGGCAATCGTCAGGCCGATCGCCGTGCCGAAAATCCGCTGGCCGAGTTTGCGCCGGGTCGCGCCATAGTTCGGCTGGCAGACAAACAGCGTGGTGAGGATGATCCAGTAACCCTGCGACGGGTGGATCAGGTGCACCATGCCGTAGCCGATGCTCAGTGCCAACGGCAAGCGCAGGGCGTGACGGAACAGCAGCGAGGTCGGCGTCAGCTGCGTGCGCAGACGAATCCACACATCCTTTAAGTTGCGCGGCGAGCGGTCGAGCAGGCTGCTGTCGGTGGCATCCGCCAGCGCATCGGGGTTGCTCGCGTCGCTGAGCAACCGGTCGAGGGTGCCGAGGTTGGCGGCGAGTGCGCGCAACGAACGCAGGAGTCCGCGCCAGGCCGGGTTGCTCTGGATGCGCAGGTGTTCGAGGGAAGCGTGCAGGTCGCTCAGGGCTTCGGCGAAACTCGCGTCGTAAATGAATGGCTGGCGCATCTGGATCGATTCGGCCAGCGCCCGACAGACCTTGCCTTGCTGGCGCAGCAGGCGCTGGCAGCGGAACAGGACATCGCTGTGAAAAAACGCATCGGCCAGGGCGTTGTAGGGATAGTGCGAAGAACTGGCGCGTTCGTGAATGTCTTGCGCCAGGAAGTACAGCTTCAGGTAACGGCTGACTTTCGAGCCGGGCCGACCGTTGCCGACCCGGTGCAGGATGATTTCCTTGGCGCTGTTCAGCGCTGCGACCACCCGACCGTTTTGTTGGGCCAGTTCCAGGCGCCGCGCTTCGACGTCCAGCTGACGGATCGGCTCGAACAGCGAGGCTTTCAGCTTCAGGTAAAAGCCCAGTTCACGGAACAGCCGCGCCAGGCTCTGTTGCACCGGCTGGTTGGAAAACATCGCCTGCCACAGCACCGACAGCAGGCCGTACCACGCGGCGCCGGCCACCAGCAGCATCGGCTCATGCCAGAAATCCGTGACCGCGCCACCGCGCTGATCCACGCCGATCATGGTGTAGACGGAAAGAATCAGGGTCGCCGAAGCAATCGCGCCATAACGCTCGCCGAGCGCACCGAGCATGGTCAGGCCGAAACTGGCCAGTGCCAGCGCAATGACGAAAACGATGGGGTAGGGAAACAGCAATTCCACGGACAGCGCCGCGACGCTGAAACACACCAGCGTCACCGCCAGCGCGTTGAGGCGGCCCTGCCAACTGTCGTCGGTCTCGGCCAGGGCGCTGGCGATGATCCCCAGGAACAGCGGAATCAGCAGCCCCATTTCATCCTGATACCAGCACAGCGCCATGCTGCCGGTCAGGGCGATGAACACCCGCACGCTGTAGCTGAATTTATCCAGCGCCCACAGGCGCCGCAAAGACTGACGAAACGAGGTCGAGGACATGAAGTGCGAAGGCCTTCCGAGGCGATGCCGCTAAATTGAGCCAGTAATGACGCCGACGCAATGGCGCCGATCACATCTGACAGCAAAAAGTGTTCCCTACAGCTTCACCGATAACAAATGTGGGAGCAGTCTCGCCCACAGTTTGATTTGTGTTTATCAGACGTACTGCGCGGCGGCGTAGCCAGAGGCCCACGCCCACTGGAAGTTGAATCCGCCCAAATGCCCGGTGACATCCAGCACTTCACCAACGAAGTACAGGCCCGGGCTTTTCAGCGATTCCATGGTCTTGGACGACACTTCGCGGGTGTCGACCCCACCCAGCGTTACCTCGGCGGTGCGGTAGCCCTCGGTGCCGGCCGGGACGACTTTCCAGCTGCCGAGTTTCTGCGCGATGTCCGCCAGTTCGGCGTGGGTGTACTGCTTCATCGGTTTGGAGACGAACCAGTTGTCCGCCAGCAGGTTGGCCATCTTCTTGGTGAAGATTTCGCCGAGCAGGGTTTTCAGTTCGCTGTTCGGACGCTCGGCGGTCTGCTGTTGCAGCCAGCTTGCGGCGTCGTGATCCGGCAGCAGGTTGATCTCGACTGTGTCGCCCGGCTCCCAGAACGAGGAAATCTGCAGAATCGCCGGGCCGCTGAGGCCGCGGTGGGTGAACAGGATGTTCTCGCGAAAGCTCTGGTCGTTGCAGCTGACCAGACAATCCACCGAGGTGCCGGACAGCTCGGTGCACAGATCCTTGAGCTGGTCGGTGATGGTGAACGGCACCAGCCCGGCGCGGGTCGGCAGCAACTCGTGGCCGAACTGTTTGGCGACCTGGTAACCGAAACCGGTGGCGCCCAGCGTCGGGATCGACAGCCCGCCAGTGGCGATCACCAGCGACTGACACTGGATCTGGCCGAGTGTGGTGTCGAGCAGGTAACCGCCTTCAACCTTTTCGATGGTCTGGATCGAGGTGTCGAGGTGCAGGTTGACGCCGACCTGATCGCATTCGTCCAGGAGCATGCCGAGGATGTCGCTGGATTTGTTATCACAGAACAGCTGACCGAGTTTCTTCTCGTGATACGGCACGCCGTGCTTGGCGACCATGCCGATGAAATCCCACTGGGTGTAGCGGGCCAGCGCGGATTTGCAGAAATGCGAATTCTGCGAGAGGAAATTGCTCGGTTCGGTGTACATGTTGGTGAAGTTGCAGCGCCCACCGCCGGACATCAGGATTTTCTTGCCGGCCTTGTTCGCGTGGTCGAGCAGCAACACCTGACGCCCGCGCCCGGCGGCGGTCAGTGCACACATCAACCCTGCGGCGCCAGCGCCAATGATCACGACTTCGGTAGAGCGCAAAACGGTGTCCTCACACAATGACCACGCAGATCGTTCCCACGCTCTGCGTGGGAAAGCATCCTGTGACGCTCCGCGTCACGATTTAAAAGCGGACGCAGAGCGTCCATGGCGGCATTCCCACGCGGAGCGTGGGAACGATCATTTAAGCGTTCTTACAAAACCCGAACGCGCAGCGAACGGCCCTTGATCTTGCCGTTGTTCAAACGCTGCAGCGCCTGCATGACCACTGTGCGTTCAACCGCCACGTAAGACTGGAAATCGAAGATCGCGATCTTGCCGACCTGAGCGCCCGGAATGCCGGCTTCGCCGGTCAGTGCGCCGAGAATGTCGCCCGGACGCACTTTGTCCTTGCGCCCGCCAGCGATGCACAGCGTGCTCATCGGCGGTTGCAGCGGGGCACCGCCCTGGGACTTGAGGTTGTCCAACTGATCCCAGTTCAGCGGGGTTTTCTGCAATTGTTCGATGGCTTGCGCGCGGTGCGCTTCGGACGGCGCCACCAGGCTGACCGCGATGCCTTTCTCGCCGGCACGACCGGTACGGCCGACGCGGTGAATGTGGATTTCCGAATCGCGGGCCAGCTCGACGTTGATCACCATGTCCAGCGAATCGATGTCCAGGCCGCGGGCGGCGACGTCGGTAGCCACCAGCACCGAGGTGCTGCGATTGGCGAACATCGCCAGCACCTGATCGCGGTCACGCTGTTCCAGATCACCGTGCAGGCCGACGGCGGAAATGCCTTTGGAGGTCAGATGATCGACGGTTTCCTGCACTTGCTGCTTGGTGAAGCAGAAGGCCACGGTGGAGGCCGGGCGGAAGTGGTGCAGAACCTTGGTCACCGCACTCATGCGTTCTTCCGGGGAAATCTCGTAGAAGCGCTGTTCGATCTGGGTGTCGTCGTGGAACGCTTCGGCCTTGACCGTTTGCGGGTCACGCATGAACTTCGACGCCAGTTGCTTGATGCCCACCGGATAGGTGGCCGAGAACAACAGGGTCTGACGGCGGGCCGGGGTCTGCTCGATGATGTCTTCGATGGCGTCGTAGAAACCCATGTCGAGCATTCGGTCGGCTTCGTCGAGGATCAGCGTGTTCAGGCCGTCGAGGACCAGCGAACCCTTGCGCAGGTGCTGCTGGATGCGGCCCGGCGTGCCGACGATGATGTGCGCGCCGTGCTCCAGCGAGCCGATCTGCGGGCCGAAGGACACGCCGCCGCACAGGGTCAGGACCTTGATGTTGTCTTCGGCACGGGCCAGACGACGGATTTCCTTGGCGACCTGGTCGGCCAGTTCGCGAGTCGGGCAAATCACCAGCGCCTGGCAACCGAAGTAGCGCGGATTGATCGGGTTCAGCAGGCCGATACCGAACGCGGCGGTCTTGCCGCTGCCGGTCTTGGCCTGGGCGATCAGGTCCATCCCCTTGAGGATCACCGGCAAGCTCTGCGCCTGGATCGGCGTCATCTGGGCATAACCGAGGGAGTCGAGGTTAGCCAGCATGGCGGCGGACAGCGGCAAAGTATTAAAAGCGGTGGCGATGGTGGTCACGGGACTGGCCTGCAAAACAAAATGTCGCGCAGTGTAGCAGCCTCTGGCCACTTTCCTCGAAAGTTCTGGACGAACGCAAAGCGCGTGACGAGGGCCGGTTCCCTCGCCACGCGGACCCCGGTCAATGCTCGATATGTTCCTCCCGGCGTTTGGTACGCCGTCCGTCCTCTTTCGATAGCTGCGAGAAAATCGTCGCGGCCAGCATCGCCATGATCCCCACGGTCACGAACGTTAGCTGAAATGCGCCCAACACGGTCTCAACGCCGTCATTGCCGACTTGTGCCGTAAAGCCGCCGAGCAACGCACCGGCGCAGGCCACGCCCAGGCTCAGCGACAACTGCGCCACCACCGACAGCAAACTGTTGCCGCTGCTGGCGCTGGCGTCGTCGAGATCGATCAGGGTCACGGTGTTCATGGCGGTGAATTGCAGCGAGTTGATCGCCCCCAGAATCGCCAGCAGGCATAGCAGCAGCCAGTACGGCGTCTGCTCGCTGACCAGACCCATGCTCGCCAGCATGATTCCCAGAAGCAGGGTGTTGCCGGTCAGTACGATGCGATAGCCCAGACGTTCGATCAGCGGTCGCGCGCCCCACTTGGCGACCATCGCGGCTGCGGCCAAAGGCAACATGCTCATCCCGGCCTGGGACGGCGAATAACCCAGCGCCACTTGCAGCAGCAACGGCACCAGAAACGGCAGGGCGCCGCTGCCAAGGCGAGCGAACAGGTTGCCGAGAATGCCGACGGCGAAGGTGCGGGTCTTGAACAGCGACGGCGCGAACAACGGGTTTTCAATGTGCCCGGCGCGTAACCAGTACGCCGCCAGACACGCCATGCCGCCGAACAGCAGCAACATTACCCGCAAGTGCGGCAGGTGCAGTTCGCCGAGGCCTTCCATGGCGATGGTGATCAGCACCATCGCCGCGCCGAACAGCAGAAATCCCAGACTGTCGAAGCGCGTGCGCTCGGTGCCGCGCAGGTCGGGGATGAATTTCCATACCGCATAGCAACCGATGACGCCGACCGGCAGGTTGATCAGGAAGATCCAGTGCCACGTCAGGTATTCCACCATCCAGCCGCCCATGGTCGGGCCGATCAGCGGACCGAGCAGGCCGGGAATGGTGATGAAGCCCATGATCCGCACCAGTTCCGAACGCGGGTAGGCGCGCAGCACCACCAAGCGTCCGACCGGCAGCATCAGCGCACCGCCGAGGCCCTGGATCACGCGTGCGCCGATCAGCATGCTCAGGCTGCTCGACAAGGCGCAGAGCAGCGAGCCGAGGCTGAACAGCAGGATCGCGCCGAAGAAGATTTTCTTGGTGCCGAAGCGGTCGGCGATCCAGCCCGAGGCCGGAATCAGCAGGGCCACGGTGAGCATGTAGGCGATGATCACGCCCTGCATGCGCAACGGGTCTTCGGCCAGGTCCCGAGCCATGGCCGGCAGGGCGGTGTTGAGGATGGTGCCGTCGAGGGACTGCATGAAGAAAGCGATGGCGACGACCCACGGCAACCAGCGGGCGGTGATGGCGTCGAGTGGCGGGCGGTTGGGCATGGAACCTCTTGTTGTCTGGAAGATGATCGTTCCCACGCTCTGCGTGGGAACGCCGCCATGGACGCTCTGCGTCCGCTTTTGGCTGGGACGCGGAGCGTCCCGGGCTGCATTCCCACGCAGAGCGTGGGAACGATCAGGTCGGAAGGTTAGAGAGTCAGGGTCAATCGGCTCACCAGCGCCCCCGGCAACAGTGCCGATGAGGTATTGCGCTGGCTGTAAGTGCTCGCCGACAGCAGCAATTCCCGTTCGGCGGTCAATGCTTCCAGCTGCGAACCCAGCAGGCTGTAGGCGCTGTCGTCGAAACGCATGGTGCTGACCGGCGCCTGAATCTCTCCGTTCTCGACCCAGAACGTGGCAAACCGGGTCATGCCGGTCAGTCGCGCCGCCGGTTGATCGGAGAAGTTCAGGTACCACAGGTTGCTGATGTACAAACCGGTGCCCAACTGCTTGAGGATCTCGGCCTGCGGCAGATCACCGGCACCCATGTTCAGCGCGCTCGGCGATTCGCCACCACCGGCGCCGTTGGCCGAAAGCCCGTATTCGGCAGCACTGCGCGAACCGACCAATTGATCACCTGCCTTGCCTTCGATGATCAACCGCAGATCGCTGCGCGGGTAACCTTCGCCGGAGAACGCCGGGCTCAGCGAGTCGCTGACTTTTTCGTCCAGGGACACCAGCGGACTGAACGCTTGATCGCCGGCATACAGCTTCTGCAACGGGCTGCTCTTGCTGGCAATCGACTGCGCCGAAAAACCGCCCCAGCACAGCATGCCCATGATTTCTTCCAGGGCCGCCGGCGCCAGATAGGCGCGGTATTGACCGGGCGGCAGGGTGCGCAGCGGTCGCCCCAGAAACTCGAGTTGCTCGCGGGCCTGCTGGATGCGTTTGGCGAAGTCTTCGCTGTTCCAGTCATGCCCGGCGTAGCTGGCCTTCACCGCTTCGCCGTTTTCGTGGAACAGGCTGAAGTCGAAGTTGAAGCTGTTGGCCTGATGCCAGCCGAATGCGCCGGAAGAACTGGCGAAACCACGGCTGATCGGGCCGGCAGCGTAGAAGCCGACCAGATCCAGACCTTCGGCCGCCTGGGCAATTTCAGCCACCACCTGCTCGGTGTCCGGCAGCGGATGTTCCTGCACGTTCTTGCTCTGCCAGCTGTTGTGGTTGAGCAACAGGTACGGATCCTGCGGCAGCAACGGCAGGGTCTCGCGCAGTTGCTGCAAGCCTTCGGCGAGGCGTTGCAGATCGGTGGCCTGCTCACCGGACAACGTGATGTGCAGGTCGGCATGACGACCGTCGTCGATCAGTTTCAGGCCGATACCGGCTTGCTGGACTTGCCCGGCCTGACGCACCTTGGCGTGGTTGAAGCGCACGAAGGCCGAGGATTCGGCGTCATAACTCAGGGTGAACTGTTCCGGCTCGCGCACGGCATCGCGCAGCCAGTCGACCAGCACCTTGAACGCCTCGGACGGGTTCTTGGAAATACTCATCAGGCGTCTCCCCCAAACACATCAACATTGCTGAACACGCAGGCCGGTGACGCATGGCCGACGCGGATCACCTGGTTCGGTTCGCCCTTGCCGCAGTTCGGAGTACCCAGCACCTGGGTGGTGCCGGCGTTGCCGACGGCGCGCAGGCTCTTCCAGAAGTGCGCGGAAATGCCCCGGTAGTTCGGATTCTTCACGACGCCCTTGAGTTCGCCGTTTTCGATCAACTGGCCCCATTCGCAGCCGAACTGAAATTTGTTGCGTGCATCGTCGATCGACCAGGAACGGTTGGTGCTCATCAGGATGCCGTTTTCGATACCGCCGATCAGTTGCTCCAGCGGCTGGTCGCCCGGCTCGATGTTGAGGTTGGCCATGCGGTCGATCGGCGGTCGGTTCCAGCCGCAGGCGCGGCTGTTGGCGACGCCGTCCAGACCCGCGCGGAACTGCGACAAGGCACCGCCCAACGGCCGGACCAGCAGGCCTTCGCGAATCAGGAATTGCTTGCTGGCCCTGGAGCCGTCGTCATCGTGACCGTAACTCGCCAGTTCTTCGGGAATGCCCGGATCGAACGTCACGTTGAGCAGTTTCGAGCCGTATTGCAGGCTGCCGAAATCCGAGGCTTTGACGAAACTGGTGCCGGCGTAATTGCGCTCGTCGCCGAGGATCCGGTCGAGCTCCAGCGGGTGGCCGATGGATTCGTGGATCTGCAACATCATCTGGTCGGGCATCAGCAGCAGGTCGCGAGGGCCTTGCGGGGTGTTCGGCGCGAGCAGCAGTTGCAGTGCCTGATCGGCGACTTGCGGGCCGGCGCCAATCAGGCCGCAACGGCTGATCACGTCAGCGCCGCCCTGCTGGCCGAAGTTCTCGCGGCCGAGGCTGCGGGTCTGGCTGTCGCTGCCGTCGTAGGCGGTGACGTCCAGGCCCGGGTAGACGAAACGCTGGGCCTGACGCAATTCGGCGCCGGCGCTGCTCAGGTAGATCTGTTCGACGTGGGTGATGCCGATGCTCACTTGCCAATTCACCAGGCGCTCATCCTTTGGCACCGAGGCGGATTCCGCGCCGAGCAGCTCGAAGCATTCGCTCAGGGACGGAAAGGGTTGTTCGAGATTGGGTGAAAAGTAGTCGGCGCGGTCGCTGGACACCGGCTGCTGGCTCAGGTCGAGCAGGGCGTGCGGCTTGATCCGTCGGGCCTGTTGTTCGGCGCGCTCGAGGGCGGCTTGCAGGCCTTGTTGCGACAGGTCATTGGTCGCGGCATAGGCTTCGACGCCGTTGACCCGGACGGTGAGCATCGCGCCTTCATCGCGGCTCAGGCTCGGCGGTTCGGCGACGTTCTTGCGCACCGACAGGTACTGGCCGGACTCGCGGACATACCTCAAGGAAAAGAACTCGGCGCCCGTGCGCAAGGCAGCGAAGCGCTGCTTGAGCTGGGGGTGGAAATCGAACATCAGGGAACCTCCTTGTCATGGGAGCAGCGGCGCAGCGGATGCGGCGGGGAGGGGGGTGAAACGATTGGGCGAGGACTAGAGTAGGCCTGCGAGGGGGTAGGATCAAGTGAAGAGGGGGTGTAGGAAACAGCTGATCGCTCCCACGCAAAGCGTGGAGGCGATCAGGGCGGGGGAGTGTTACGGCTTACTGAGCAACAGTACTCACTTCACGCATCGGCTTGCCTTTCACCGGCGCATCGCCAGCGACGTAGTACGGCGCCTTGCTGCGCGGCAGTGGCTGACGACCACGGATCTTGTCGGCGATTTTCTCGGCCATCATGATCGTCGGCGCATTCAGGTTGCCGGTGGTGATGATCGGCATGATCGAAGCATCGACCACGCGCAGACCCTGCATGCCATGCACGCGGCCCTGGCCGTCCACTACGGCCATCTCGTCGGTGCCCATCTTGCACGAGCAGGAAGGGTGGAACGCGGTTTCGGCGTGCTCGCGGATGAACTTGTCCAGCTGCTCATCGGTTTGCACTTCGATGCCCGGGCTGATTTCGCGGCCACGGAAAGCGTCCAGTGCAGGCTGTTGCATGATTTCACGGGTCAGGCGGATGCCGTCACGGAATTCCTGCCAGTCCTGCTCGGTGGCCATGTAGTTGAACAGGATGCTCGGGTGCTGGCGCGGATCCTTGGATTTGACCTGGACGCGACCGCGGCTCGGCGAACGCATGGAACCCATGTGCGCCTGGAAACCGTGCTCTTTCACACCGTTGCTGCCGTTGTAGTTAATCGCCACCGGCAGGAAGTGGTACTGGATATTCGGCCATTCGAATTCCGGACGGGTGCGGATGAAACCGCCGGCTTCGAACTGGTTGCTGGCGCCGATGCCGGTGCCGTTGAACAGCCACTCGGCACCGATGGCCGGCTGGTTGTACCAGAGCAGCGACGGGTACAGCGAAACCGGTTGGGTGCAGGCGTATTGCAGGTACAGCTCGAGGTGATCCTGCAGGTTTTCGCCGACGCCCGGCAGATCGTGAACGACCGGGATGTCGAGGCTTTCCAGCAGTTTCGCCGGGCCGACACCGGAGCGTTGAAGCAGTTGCGGCGAAGCGATCGCGCCGGAGCAGACGATGACTTCTTTGCGGGCGCGGGCTTCAACGCGCTCTTCGGCAGCGCCGACCAGGTAACGCACGCCAACGGCACGTTTGCCTTCGAACAGAACCTTGTCAGTCAGGGCGTGAGTGACGATGGTCAGGGTCGAACGCTTTTTGGCCACGTCCAGGTAACCCCGGGCGGTGGAAGCACGACGGCCGTTCGGCGTCACGGTGCGGTCCATCGGGCCGAAACCTTCCTGCTGGTAGCCGTTCAAGTCTTCGGTGCGCGGGTAACCGGCCTGTACGCCAGCTTCAACCATCGCGTGGAACAGCGGGTTGTTACCCGCCTTCGGCGTGGTCACGCTGACCGGACCGTCGCCACCGTGGTAGTCGTTCGGGCCGATGTCGCGGGTTTCCGCTTTACGGAAGTACGGCAGGCAATCGAGGTAGGTCCAGTCTTCCAGGCCTGGCAGTTTCGCCCAGCCGTCGTAGTCCATCGCGTTGCCGCGGATGTAGCACATGCCGTTGATCAGCGAGGAACCGCCGAGGCCCTTGCCGCGACCGCATTCCATCCGGCGACCGTCCATGTGTGGCTCTGGATCGGTTTCGTATGCCCAGTTGTAGCGACGACCTTGCAGCGGGAAGGCCAGAGCGGCCGGCATTTGCGTGCGGAAGTCGAAACGGTAGTCCGGGCCGCCGGCTTCGAGCAGCAGGACGGTGACGCCTTCGTCTTCAGTCAGGCGGGTCGCCAGGGTGTTACCGGCAGAGCCGGCACCGACGATGATGTAATCGAATTCTTGGGACATTGCATGCACCCTCTTTGAAAGTTGGTCAGGTCAGGCCTGGCGAGTGCTTTGCACTCGATTCGCGGGCAAGCCCGCTCCCTCAGGGATCGGGGCTGCCACAGATTGGGTGGGCGGCACCCGACCTGTGGGAGCTGGCTTGCCAGCGAAGGCGGCCTCGCGAGCAATACAGAACTCGGGTCTTAGAACACCGAGACGTAATCGCCCAGTTCGACCTGTACCGATTTGATGCGAGTGAAGTTGTTCAGCGAGCTGATGCCGTTCTCACGGCCGACGCCCGACTGCTTGTAACCGCCAACCGGCATTTTTGCGTCGGACTCGCCCCAGGCGTTGATCCAGCAGATACCGGCTTCCAGTTGATGAATCACGCGGTGGGCGCGGTTCAGGTCGCGGGTGACGATACCGGCGGCCAGGCCGAAGTCGGTGTCGTTGGCGCGGCGGATGACTTCTTCTTCGGTTTCGTAGGTCAGGATCGACATCACCGGGCCGAAGATTTCCTCACGGACGATGGTCATGTCGTCGGTGCAGTCGGTGAACACGGTCGGAGCCACGAACGCGCCCTTGGCGAATTCGCCGTCTGTCATGCGCTCGCCGCCGCACAGAACGCGGGCGCCTTCTTCTTTACCCTTGGCGATGTAGCCCAGCACGTTTTCCATGTGCGCGAAGCTGACCAGCGGGCCGAAGTTGGTGTTTTCATCTTCCGGGTTGCCAACGCGGATACGGGCGACGCGCTCGACGATCTTGGCTTCGAAAGCGGCTTTCAGGTGGCTCGGCACGAACACGCGAGTGCCGTTGGTGCAGACCTGACCGGAGCTGTAGAAGTTGGCCATCATGGCGGTGTCGGCGGCGCGATCCAGGTCGGCGTCGTCGCAGATGATCAGCGGGGACTTGCCGCCCAGCTCCATGGTCACGTCTTTGAGCGACGAAGCCGAAGCGCTGGCCATGACCTTTTTGCCGGTGTCGGTGCCGCCGGTGAAGGAGACTTTCTCGATGCGCGGGTGCTCGGTCAGCCAGGTGCCGACTTCACGGCCGCTGCCGGTCAGCACGTTGAACACGCCGTTCGGAACGCCGGCTTCGGTGTAGATCTCGGCCAGTTTCAGGGTGGTCAGCGAGGTGACTTCGCTTGGCTTGAAGATCATCGCGTTACCGGCCGCCAGGGCTGGAGCGGATTTCCACAGGGCGATCTGGATCGGGTAGTTCCACGCGCCGATACCGGCGACAACGCCCAGCGGTTCGCGACGGGTGTAGACAAACGAGGTGTCACGCAGCGGGATCTGCTCGCCTTCGATGGCAGGCACCAGGCCTGCGTAGTATTCCAGCACGTCGGCGCCGGTGACGATGTCGACGTACTTGGTTTCGGAGAAGGCTTTACCGGTGTCCAGGGTTTCCAGGGCCGCCAGTTCATCGTTGCGCTCGCGCAGGATGTCGACGGCGCGACGCAGGATGCGCGAACGCTCCATGGCGGTCATCGCGGCCCAGATTTTCTGGCCCTTTTCGGCGCTGACCACAGCACGCTCGACGTCTTCCTTGGTCGCACGTTGCACATGTGCGAGGACTTCACCGTTAGCCGGGTTGATGGCTTCGAAGGTGGCATCGCTGCCGGCGTCGGAGTACGCGCCATCGATGTAGAGTTTTTGCAGTTCGAAACGGGCCATAGTGTCCTCGCAAGTGCATTAGTGGTTGGCGTTGGTCACCGGGTGAGCCATGTAGCTGTGGCATCGCTGGTCGGTGACAGTTCAGGGGGCCGAGCGTTTTCTCTGTGCTCTAGCTCACCTGCTTGGCCAATTGGAAATCCATGTATTCGTAAGCGATCTGTTGCGCCTGCGCAGTGTCGAAAGCGTCTCCCGACAGCGCGCCGCGCAACCACAAGCCGTCGATCAGAGCTGCCAGTCCACGGGCGGCGGTGCGCGCATCTTCGAGCGGCAACACACGGCGGAACTCGCAGCACAGGTTGGAATACAGACGGTGATCGTTGATCCGCTGCAACCTGTGCAAAGACGGCTGGTGCATGCTGGTGGCCCAGAAGGCCAGCCAGGTTTTCATTGCCGGGCCATTGACCTGGCTGGCGTCGAAGTTGCCTTCGATGATCACCTGCAGATGCGCCCGTGGGCTGCTGTCTGCCAGCGCCTGACGGCGCGCGGTGACGTTCTCGCTGAGGACGCTCATCAGATACCGCATCGTGGCGGCGATCAGACCATTCTTGTCCTGAAAGTAGTGACTGATGATGCCATTCGAGACACCGGCCAAACGGGCGATCAGCGCAATGCTGGCGTCCCCCATTCCGACCTGATCAACCGCCTGCAAAGTGGCTTCGATCAGTTGTTGGCGGCGGATGGGTTGCATACCGACCTTGGGCATCTTGCACATCTCCTTAGGCCTTCCGACGGGCGATGAACGCCTGGCGGATTGAGGGCCAGTCTATTTTGTTTTGATTGAACGTTCAATCAACAAAGAATAAGATCTGCGACAAATCGTCGCTGCCTACAGATTTTTCCTACGTGTAAGTGGCGATAAACCGACATCCGAAAATGCTCGAAACCTGCGCGGGGCAAGGCGCGGTTCGACGTTCGATGGACGTGTTGAATGGGCAAGACGCTCAAGGCCAGGTTTCGGATGAACGTCCATGCCTCGGCCACGACGGCGATTCGCGGTGCCATCTCTGCAGGTTCGGGCTTTTTTCGGGGTGTCTTTATATCACCCGCCGGTCGGCTGCCAACTAACCGATTGGTCGGGTTCCGTGTTGCCTTGTGTTCTTCTCTCGCACTGCCTGGAGCATTTGTGCCATGAGTTCTGCCTCGCTTATAAAGACCCCGCCCGAGAAGGTGACGGTCAACGGTTGGGTGTTCTACACCTCTACCGCGCTGATTCTGTTGTTGACCGCCATTCTGATCATCGCCCCGCAAGAGGCCGGCAGAATGCTGGGAGTGGCTCAGGCCTGGTTGTCCCGCAGCTTCGGCTGGTACTACATGGTGGTGATCGCCGCTTATCTCGTTTTCGTGGTCGGCCTGGCGTTTTCCTCCTACGGCAAACTCAAACTGGGTGGCAAGGACGATACCCCTGACTTCAGTTACGGCGCCTGGGCGGGGATGCTGTTCTCGTCGGGTATCGGTATTTCGCTGTTGTACTTCGGCGCTTCCGAGCCGCTGGATCACTACTTCAACCCGCCGGAAGGGGCATCGGCCACCAACCTGGCGGCGCGTCAGGCTGTTCAGCTGACTTTCCTGCACTGGGGCCTGCACGGCTGGGCGATCTACGCGCTGGTCGGTCTGGCCGTGGCTTATTTCGCTTACCGTCATAACCAGCCGCTGGCCCTGCGTTCGGCGCTGTACCCGCTGGTGGGCGAGCGTTGGGTCAAGGGCGCTGCCGGTCATGCGGTAGACGGCTTCGGCATGTTCGTGACCCTGCTGGGTCTGGTGACCAACCTGGGGATCGGCTCGCTGCAAGTGTCTTCGGGTCTGGAAAACCTGTTCGGCATGGAACACAGCAACACCAACCTGCTGATCGTGATCATCGTGATGAGCACCGTGGCGACCATCGCTGCCGTGTCCGGTGTGGAAAACGGCATCCGTCGTCTGTCCAACCTCAACATCATCCTGTTCAGCGGCCTGCTGATTTTCGTCCTGCTGTTCGGCCCGACCCTGCACCTGCTCAACGGCTTCGTGCAGAACATCGGCGACTACCTCAATGGCGTAGTCATGAAGACGTTCGACCTGTACGTCTATGAAGGCGACAGCGAGAAGTCCGACCGCTGGCTGGGCCTGTGGACTCTGTTCTACTGGGCCTGGTGGATTTCCTGGGCCCCATTCGTCGGCATGTTCATCGCGCGTATTTCCCGTGGTCGCACCGTGCGTGAACTGGTGGCCGGCGTGTTGTTGATTCCGCTGGGTTTCACCCTGGCGTGGCTGTCGATCTTCGGTAACTCGGCGCTGGATCTGGTGATGAACCAGGGCGCGGTGGAACTTGGCAAGACGGCGCTGGAACAGCCGTCGATGGCGATCTATCAACTGCTTGAACACTACCCGGCGTCGAAAGTCGTCATCGGTGTGTCGATTTTCGTTGGTTTCGTGCTGTTCCTGACTCCGGCCGACTCCGGCGCGGTGATGATGGCGAACCTGTCCTGCAAGGGCGGCAACGTCGACGAAGACGCCCCGCACTGGCTGCGGATCTTCTGGTCGGTCGTGATCACCCTGGTGACCATCGGCCTGCTGTTCGCCGGTAACTTCGAAGCCATGCAGACCATGGTGGTGCTGGCCGGTCTGCCGTTCTCGGTGGTGCTGGTGTGCTTCATGTTCGGCCTGCACAAGGCGATGCGTCAGGACATGCAGATCGAACAGGAGCAGGCGCAACTGGCTGAACGCGGTCGTCGTGGTTTCAGCGAGCGTCTGACTCAACTGGATCTGCAACCGAGTCAGTCGGTGGTGCAGCGCTTCATGGACAAACACGTCAGCCCGGCACTGGAAGATGCCGCTGCGCAAATGCGTGCCCAGGGCCTGGAAGTGCAGACGCTGCTGGGCAAGTCCAAGCGTTGCATGGGCGTACGGGTCGAGATGGAAGAGGGCAACCCTTTTGTCTACGAAGTGAGCCTGGACGGCTATCTGGCCACCCCGAGCGAGTCGGCTCAGTCCGATGAAGCGCGCCAGCGTTTCTACCGCGCCGAGGTGTACCTGCACAACGGCAGCCAGGACTACGACCTGATGGGCTTCACACAGGATCAGATCACGCGCGATGTGCTCGATCAGTTTGAAAGCCATCGGCAACTCCTTGGCCGGGTCTATAGCTGAGTTGTGATCCAGGATCGTTCCCACGCTCCGCGTGGGAATGCAGCCCAGGACGCTTTGCGTCCTATCGATGCCAAGCTTGAAATCGGCAGCGCGGCTGGAACGCGGAGCGTCCCTTGAGGCATTCCCACGCGGAGCGTGGGAACGATCATCACGCAAACAAAAACGCCGCGATCCTCTCGCGGCGTTTTTGTGTCTGTTCTCTTTACCCCAGGTTCTTGCCGAGCAGCGCGTGATACAGCTCGCTGTCGCCCAGAATTCCCACCACATGATTGTTATCGTGCAGCACCAGTTTGTTGCCGGTCTGGTAACGGATCTGCAACGCGTCGCGCATGCCGATGTTCGAGTCCACCAGTGTCGGTTTGCGTTCCAGTCCTTCCACGGCTTGCCCCGGTGCCCAGTTCTGCAGGTTCAGCACTGAACCGTTCTGCCGCGCACCCTTGATGGTGTTGCCTTCGGCCAGGTCCAGCCACGAGTCGCCACCCGGATCCAGACACACCGAACCGTTGATGCGTTTGCAGTTGTCCAGGGTGCGCATCAGGCTGCGACCACACAGCACGTTCAGCGGGTTGGTGTGGGCGACGAAGGTCCGCACGTAATCGTCCGCAGGATTGAGCACGATCTCTTCCGGCACGCTGTACTGGATGATCCGGCCGTCTTTCATGATCGCGATTCGGCTGCCGAGTTTCAGCGCCTCGTCGAGGTCGTGGCTCACGAATACGATGGTCTTGCTCAGCTTGCGTTGCAGCTCCAGCAGCTCATCCTGCAAACCCTGACGGATCAGCGGGTCGAGGGCGGAGAACGGTTCGTCCATCAGCAGAATGTCGGCGTCCATCGCCAGCGCACGGGCCAGGCCGACACGCTGCTGCATGCCGCCGGACAGCTCGTCGGGTTTCTTGTTGCGCCATTGGGTCAGGCCCACCAGTTCGAGTTTTTCATCGACCAGTTTGCGCCGTTCCTTCTCCGGACGGCCCTGCATTTCCAGACCGAAACTGATGTTCTCGCGCACCGTCAGCCAGGGCATCAGGGCGAACTTCTGGAACACCATCGCGATGCGTTTGGTGCGCATCATTTTCAGCTCGGCCGCGGAGCAGGAGGCGATATCGATCTGCTTGCCTTCGTGTTCGACGAACAGCTTGCCGCGGCTTACGGTGTTGAGGCCGTTGATGCAGCGCAGCAGGCTCGACTTGCCGGAGCCGGACAGGCCCATCAGTACGCAGATCTCGCCTTTGTTGATGTCCAGGCTGGCCTTTTCGACACCGACGATCTGCCCGGTCTTTTTAAGGATTTCGCTACGGGTCAATCCTTGATCGAGAAGTTTCAGTGCTTCGCGCGGATCTCTGGTGAAGATCACGTCAACGTTATCGAAGCGAATTATGCTCATGCGTCACCCCCTACTTTGGCGTCGGGTTGTTTGCAGATACGGTCGAGCATGATCGCCAGCAGTACGATCGCCAGGCCCGCTTCGAAGCCCAGGGCGATATCAGCAGTGTTCAGTGCGTTGACCACCGGTTTGCCGAGTCCGTCGGCGCCCACCAGTGCCGCGATCACCACCATCGACAGCGACAGCATGATGCACTGGGTGATGCCGGCCGCGATGCTCGGCATGGCGTGAGGCAGTTCGATCCGTGATAGCAGTTGGCGACGCGAGCAGCCGAAGGCCTTGCCGGCGTCCATCAGTTCTTGCGGGACATCGCGGATGCCCAGATAGGTCAGGCGGATCGGCGCGGCGATGGCGAACACCACCGTCGAGATCAGGCCTGGCACCACACCCAGCCCGAACAGGGTCAGGGTAGGAATGAGGTAAACGAAGGTCGGTACGGTCTGCATCAGATCGAGTACCGGCCTCATCAAAGTGTAGAACATCGGTTTGTGCGCGGCGACGATGCCCAGCGGCACGCCGATGACCACGCAGACCAGGGTCGCGAACATGACCTGGGCGAGGGTTTCCATGGTTTCCTGCCAGTACCCCAGGTTGAGGATCAGCAGGAAGGAGGCGACCACGAACGCGGTCAGGCCCCATTTGCGTTGAATGAAGTGGGCCAGCAGGGCGATGAGGCCAATCAGCACCAGCGGGTTGAACCAGGTCAGCGCAAACGTCACGCCGTGGATCATCGTTTCCAGGGTCACGGCGATTGCGTCGAAGGTGTTGGCGCCGTGTTGCGTCAACCATTCAACGAAGCCCGCGATGTACTGGCCTAAAGGGATTTTCTGATCAATCAGCATGGTAGTGAACGTCCGCATGCAAGGAAATAAACAGCCCGGACGGCGTACGCCGCCCGGCATAAGCGATGCTCCTTAATTCAAGGCTGGGCAATCTTGGCTTTCACGGCCTCCAGGCCTGGTTTGCCGTCAATGGTGGTCACGCCAGCGAGCCAGGTATCGAGCACCTGTGGATTCTTTTTCAGCCAGGCCTTGGCGGCCGCGTCAGGCTTCATCTTGTCGTCCAGGATGTTGCCCATCAGTTCGCTTTCCATGTCGACGGTGAACTCCAGGTTTTTCAGCAGTTGGCCAACGTTGCTGCATTCCTCGACGTAGCCCTTGCGGGTGTTGGTCGCGACGGTCGCCGCACCGAAGTCCGGGCCGAAGAAATCATCGCCGCCAGTCAGGTATTGAATCTTGAAGCGCTTGTTCATCGGGTGCGGCGCCCAGCCGAGGAACACCACGGCGGTGTCGCGTTTCTGTGCGCGGTCGACCTGCGACAGCATGCCCGCTTCGCTGGATTCGACGACCTTGAAACCGGCGGTCTTCAGGCCGAAGGCGTCCTTGTCGATCATGCTCTGGATCAGGCGGTTGCCGTCGTTGCCCGGCTCGATCCCGTAGATCTTGCCGTCGAGTTCTTTCTTGAATTTGGCGATGTCGGCGAAGTCGTGCAGACCCTTGTCATACAAGGCTTGCGGAACGGCGAGGGTGTATTTGGCGCCCTTGAGGTTGGTGCGCACGGTTTCCACGGTGCCGGCGTCGCGGTAGGCCTTGATGTCGTTTTCCATGGTCGGCATCCAGTTGCCGAGGAACACGTCCATGTTCTTGCCGTCGGCCAGCGACTTGTAGGTCACGGGTACGGAAATCATGGTGGTCTTGGTCTTGTAGCCGAGCGCGTTGAGCACGACGGAGGTGGTGGCGGTGGTTGCGGTGATGTCGGTCCAGCCGACATCGGAGAAGTTCACGGTACTGCACTGCGCCGGTTCTGCGGCTTGAGCCAGCAATGGCAGACTCAGCATGGCGGCCAACAACAACGACGGGGAACCTTTCATGAATGGGGACTCCTTGGTGTTTTTTTTGGCAGTGTTCCGATTGGACCACCGCACTTATGGGTTGCGGTTGGATGGCGTTCTGGAGACAGCTCTACCGCAGCGCCTTGCAATCGAGTCGATACGATCATGTACCAGTGAAAATCTGACGCCTACAGGGTGCGTCGTATCCAGTACAGGGATGGTCGCATCCAGTGTCAGTGACGTCGTTTACAGCTTTTTTCTGCCCTGTCTGGCCATCTGAACCGCATAAAAACGGCGAAAACACGGGCTGAAACCGGCACGGCGTTAGTGGGCATGAGTACGTCGGTGTCAGACGCCGAGCGACCCGGGAAAAGCCCGATGATGCGGGCATTCCGGCGGATCGCAGCTTGAGCGTAGCAGCTCCGCCAGCGGGCGTTTCATGCCCCGGACCGGCACTCTCAGGAGCTCTGCAGCAATGGCTATCAGCGTTTTCGACCTGTTCAAAATCGGCATCGGCCCTTCCAGTTCCCACACCGTCGGGCCCATGCGCGCCGCCGCCCTGTTTGTCGAGTCATTGCGCGACAAACACCTGCTGGAGCAGGTGCGCCGCATCGAGGTGCAGCTGTTCGGTTCGTTGTCGGCCACCGGTGTCGGTCATGGCAGCGACAACGCGGTGATCATGGGCCTGATGGGCGAGTGGCCGGACGCGATCGACCCGTCGCAGATCGGCCCGCGCATCCAGGCCCTGCGCGAAACCCACACGCTGTTGCTCGACAGTCGTTTGTCGGTGCCCTTTATATGGGGCCGCGACATGCGCCTGATCGACGAGAACCTGCCGTTCCACCCCAACGCCATGACCCTGGTTGCCGAAGGCGATCACGGCGAGCTGCATCGCGACACCTACTATTCGGTCGGCGGCGGTTTTGTGGTGGATGAGGCGCAGGCCTCCAGCGGCGTGGTGGATCTGGATCGCACTGAATTGCCCTACGACTTCTCCAGCGCGGTGGAGCTGCTGGAACTGTGCAAGACCCACAACCTGCGCGTGGCCGAATTGATGATGGCCAACGAGAAGGTCTGGCGCAGCGAAGAGGAAATCCGCGCCGGCCTGATGAAACTCTGGCGGGCGATGCAGGATTGCGTCGAGCAGGGCCTCAAGCACGAAGGCATCCTGCCCGGCGGCCTCAACGTGCGCCGCCGTGCGGCGAAGTTGCACCGCAGTCTTCAGGAATTGAACAAGCCCAACGTGATCGGCTCGACCCTCAGCGCGATGGAGTGGGTCAACCTGTTCGCCCTGGCGGTGAACGAGGAAAACGCCGCCGGCGGCCGCATGGTCACGGCACCCACCAACGGCGCGGCGGGGATCATTCCGGCGGTGTTGCACTACTTCATGAAATTCAGCGAGGCGGTGACCGACGCCAACGTGGTCGATTACTTCCTCGGGGCGGCGGCGGTGGGGATTCTGTGCAAGAAGAATGCTTCGATCTCCGGCGCTGAAGTCGGCTGTCAGGGGGAGGTCGGTTCGGCCTGTGCGATGGCGGCGGCCGGTTTGGCCGAAGTGCTCGGTGCTTCGCCGGAGCAGTTGTGCAACGCGGCGGAAATCGGCCTCGAACATAACCTCGGCCTGACCTGCGATCCGGTGGGTGGTCTGGTGCAAGTGCCGTGCATCGAGCGCAATGCGATTGCGGCGGTGAAGGCGATCAATGCGGCGCAGATGGCTTTGCGTGGCGATGGTCAGCACTTCATTTCTCTGGACCGGGTGATCCGCACCATGCGCGATACCGGCGCCGACATGCATGACAAATATAAAGAGACTTCGCGGGGCGGGTTGGCGGTCAGCGCGGTGGAATGCTGATACCTGGTCGCCCCAATCGCTGGCTTGCCAGCGATGAGGCCGGACCAGTCAAAACTGCGCGTTAAGTGCACACCGGAATCAAAACGCGCCACCTTTTGGCGCGTCGTTATCAGATAAGCGTCTTTCCCGCCTCCAGCGCCTGATTCGAAGGCGCTACCGTCCGTCACCTGTGCCTGCGGTGACACTGTAGGACAATCGTGCGCAGGCCAGTTCCCACAAGTGCTACCGATTTGCTCACACGCTTCGGAGCAGGGCATTCGCGGCCGCTGATGGCACTTCGAATTACCCTTCGTTGGAGCGCTTGTATAGACGCGTCGCGACGTCGTTTTCAGGAGTTATTGAACAGCCATTCAAATTTAGGCATGGCAATTGCTCTGTCATAACAAAGCCCGTCTCACGCAAGAGAACGATGGCAATAACAAGAGCCTCCGCCTGAGGCCATCACCCGCTTTGTGTGAGGAGATACCGCGATGACGTCGTTCAACTCCGGGGCTCAACCCCAGAACCGTGCGCCTCAATCCATCGGCTTTCTGCTGCTGGACAATTTCACGCTGATTTCCCTGGCTTCCGCAGTCGAACCGCTGCGCATGGCCAACCAGTTGTCCGGTCGCGAGCTGTATCGCTGGACCACCCTCACCGTCGACGGTGGCCAGGTCTGGGCCAGTGACGGTCTGCAGATCACCCCCGACGCCTCCATGCACAAAGCTCCGGCCCTCGACACCATCATCGTGTGCGGCGGGATCGGCATTCAGCGCACCGTTACCCGTGAACACGTGTCGTGGCTGCAAAGCCAGGCGCGTCAGTCGCGCCGTCTCGGCGCCGTGTGCACCGGCAGCTGGGCCCTGGCCTGCGCCGGTCTGCTCGACGGTTTCGATTGCAGCGTGCACTGGGAATGTCTGGCGGCGATGCAGGAAGCTTTCCCGCGCGTTGCGATGAGCACCCGCCTGTTCACCCTCGACCGCAACCGTTTCACCAGC
This sequence comes from Pseudomonas sp. B15(2017), assembly GCF_002113215.1. Lineage (NCBI taxonomy): Bacteria > Pseudomonadati > Pseudomonadota > Gammaproteobacteria > Pseudomonadales > Pseudomonadaceae > Pseudomonas > Pseudomonas sp. B15(2017). The sequence goes on along the minus strand of NZ_NEJZ01000007.1, from coordinate 147,793 downwards.
TCCGGCGGCACCGCGCCGCTGGATATGATGCTGCACCTGATCAGCCGCGATCACGGCCGTGAACTGTCCGCCGCGATCTCGGAAATGTTCGTCTACGAGCGCATCCGCAACGAGCAGGATCACCAGCGCGTGCCGCTCAAGCACATGCTCGGTACCAACCAGCCGAAACTGCAGGAAATCGTCGCGCTGATGGAAGCCAACCTGGAAGAGCCGATCGACCTCGACGAACTGGCGGTGTACGTCGCCGTGTCCCGCCGTCAGCTTGAGCGCCTGTTCCAGAAATACCTGCACTGCTCGCCGTCGCGCTACTACCTCAAGCTGCGGCTGATCCGCGCGCGGCAACTGCTCAAGCAGACGCCGATGTCGATCATCGAAGTGGCGTCGGTCTGCGGCTTTGTGTCGACGCCGCACTTCTCCAAGTGCTACCGCGAGTACTTCGGCATTCCGCCGCGCGACGAGCGCGTCGGCTCCAACACCACCCAGCAGGTGGCGATGATGCCGCTGCCGCAGGCCATCGTGATGTCGCCGCTGTCCGGGCCTATGTCGGCGCTCAGTCAGGCACGCAACGAGTCCACTTTTGCCAGCGTAAGGCTCTGAATCGAGTCATCGTTCAATCGCTGGCAAGCCAGCTCCCACACTGATTTGTGCTGAACACTTTAACTGTGTCCGGCACAAATCCTGTGGTAGCTGGCTTGCCAGCGATGAGGGGTTGTCAGGCGCGGGTTTGCTGGTACTGCGCCAGTGCCGGCAGCAACTGCTTGTCGATGGCTTCGCGCACGATCGGCTGAATGCTTGCGCTGCTGGTGTACATCTGCTTGACCATGGTGCGCAGCGTGTTGGCCCGCACATCGTCCAGCCCCCGCACCGCGCATTCACAGGCCTGCTGGGCAGTGGAGCCCGACGGTACTTCGAATCCCAACGACTTGAGCTGGCCCAACAGGTCTTCCTGATCGATCAAATCGGCATACATCATGACGCGAATCCTTCTTTGGCAACGGAGGTCGTGGCTCGATTCTGGTAGGCATGCCCAGGCACGGCAAGGGCGATTTGTCGCAGTGGCCGCGACGGCTATGAACAGGTCGTTTTCGGCTAACTTGCCGGCCAGGGGAGTGGGCACACTGGCCTCAGCTCGCTTCACGAAGGTTTGGTCACCCTCGGTATGGCAGCTCCTCAACAGTACCCTCGCCCCGATCCTGTCACGGCTTGCATCGGGGCTTTTTTTGTCTGCGAATAAGGCTGACGCGGTCTAGCGCTGCAACACCAGAATCCGCGACAGCAATTCGTCCCGGTCGATGTAGCAGCCCTGAAAATGCCGGGCCCCGGTGGACGGGTCGAAGGCATTGCGTGCATGCAAGGTGCGGCGGTTGTCGAAGCACCACAGCTCGCCCGGGTTGAGTCGCTGCATCACCCGGAAGCGCGGCTCGCGGGTCATGGCGATGAAGCGTCGGTAAGCGCGATACAGCAGCGGCATCTGTTCCACGGACGTGTCGAACGCGCCGCGCAGAAAGTTGGCCATGCGGATTTCTGCGACCCGGCCCAAGGCATCCAGAGCGATGATCGGGGCGAGGCAGCGATAGTCACTGTGGCGGTCCTTGTTGCGAAACTCTACCGGGATTTCGCACAGCGCCTGAAACGACGTGGGATCTTCCTGACGCAGCGCTTCGGCAATCGCAAAACCGTCGACAAAAATACTCTCGCCACCCTCGGCACCGTTCACCAGACAATGCAGAAATTGCAGCCCCGGTTGCAGCTCGCGAGTCGGCAGATCCGTGTGCAATGGCAGGTTGAAAGCGGTGTAGGCATTGCTGTCGGCATCGGCCTTGGATTGAACGTTGAACAGCACGCCGAAGTTGCTCTCGCGGATGAATGAAATGCGCTGGGCGATCAGCTTCAGCGAACCGGGCTCGGTGGGTACGCCGCGCACCTGGGTCAGACCGATTTCGCGTACCGCCAGCAACCATTGCAGCAGTGCGGCGTTGTCGTGCATCAGGGCTGGATAGTCGAACACCGGCAGCTGCAAATCGCTGCGCCAGAGGAAGGGTTTCGGCTTGGCGGCGAGGCGTTCGGAGCGGGATTCGTCGTCGTAGGCGTGGGCCCGCAGCCAACCCGCATCGAAGCGGCTGAGGTGGCCGTCCTGCCAGTCGATGCGCAGGCAGCCATCGGTGTCGATATGCGCAGCGGAGGGCGACAGATCCGGCGCTGCGTCGACAATCTCGAACACCTGCTCGCGGGTGACGCTGTAGACGCAGTGCGGACACGGACAGTTGTCCCGCAGCCACACATGGTGGAACGGGCTGACACGCCCGTCGGCCCATTCAATAAGGACGCGATCCGCCAGGGTCTGCACGCCGTTCAGCGCGCTGATCAACGGATAAGTACGGAAATCGGCAACTGCGACGGCGGATTGCATGGCGGCTCCTTGCGATGGATGGATTTACCGGGCTGGGGGCAGGGCGATGACCCGGCCGATGTAAGCAGGGGCGGGCAGGTCGGCCTGCTCGGCGACGATGGCTTGCAGACGGCCCAGGGTGTCCGGGGTAAACGGTGCGGAACGCGGGCCGGCGAGGTCGACGTGCAGCAGCATCTGTTCGTTGCCGGCCAGTTCCTGGTCACCGCCGGCCAGGTGCAGGCTGTGATAGAGGTGCAGGCGTTTCTGGTCGTGGCCGATGATCTGCGTGCGCACTTCGACTTTGGCGTCGAGCTTCACTTCGTGCAGATAGTTGAGGTGCAGTTCGAGGGTGAACAGCGAATGACCGCTGGCCTCACGGTTGTTGCTGTCCATGCCGAGGCGATCCATCAGGGCGTCGGTGGCGTAGCTGAAGATCAGCAGATAGAAGGCGTCGCGCAGGTGACCGTTGTAGTCGACCCAGTCGGGGATGATTCTGGTTTGGTAGGTGGTGAGGGTTGGCATGGCATCTGTTCCGACATTGATGTTGTCTGGGTTGCCGTCTTCGCGAGCAAGCTCGCTCCCACAGTTGAATGCAGTCCCCTGTGGGAGCGAGCTTGCTCGCGAAGAGGCCGGAATTGCTGGCGCAAGGATTACTCGCTGAAACTCATCCCGTGCTTTTCTTTGGTGGTCTTCACCGCCTCAAGCACCGCCAGCAAGCAATCATCACGATAGCGCTCCAGCGCCGAAATACTGTGCCGGCCCAGCTGATCGCTGGTGCCATCCACCACATCGTCAATCAACTTGTCGGTCAATTCCGGTGCCGGCAGGTACGTCCACGGCAGCTGCAACGCCGGGCCGAACTGCGACATGAAATGGCGCATGCCGGCATCGCCACCGGCCAGGGTGTAAGTCAGGAACGTGCCCATGAACGACCAGCGCAGACCGGCGCCAAAGCGGATCGCGTCGTCGATTTCACCGGTGGTCGCCACACCGTCGTTGACCAGATGCAGTGCTTCGCGCCACAGCGCTTCGAGCAGGCGGTCGGCGATGAAGCCTGGCACTTCCTTGCGCACATGCAATGGGCGCATGCCGAGGGATTCGTAGACTTTCATCGCCGCTTGAACGGCTTGCGGCGCAGTGTTCTTGCCGCCGACCACTTCCACCAGTGGCAGCAGGTAAACCGGGTTGAACGGGTGACCGACCACGCAGCGTTCCGGGTGGGTCGAGCTCTCGTAGAACTCGCTCGGCAACAGGCCCGAAGTGCTGGAGCCGATCAGGGCGTTCGGCTTGGCCGCCGCACTGATTTTGCTGTGCAAATCCAGTTTCAGTTCGAGGCGTTCCGGGGCGCTTTCCTGGATGAAGTCCGCATCGCGCACGCACTCTTCGATGGTTGCCACAAAGCGCAGGCGATCCTGCGAAGCGCCCGGCGCCAAGCCGTTTTTCTCCAGCGCGCCCCAGGCGTTGGCTACGCGTTTGCGCAGCGCCGCTTCGGCACCCGGCGCCGGGTCCCAGGCCACCACGTCGAGGCCGTGGGCGAGGGCGCGGGCGACCCAGCCGCTGCCGATGACGCCGCTGCCCAGTGCTGCGAAGGTTTTGATTTCGGTGATAAAGCTCATGGTGATTTCCTAGGACAATTCGGTGATTCCCTGTGGGAGCGAGCTTGCTCCCGAATGCGGCGGCACTGCTGATGAAGATGCTTCGGATGTACCGGCCTCTTCGCGAGCAGGCTCGCTCCCACAGGGTTTGATGTGTGGCCGTCAGCCGCGCTGGGTCAGGCCCATTTTCTTGCGACCTTCTGCCGGGGTCAGCACACGGGCGCCGAGGCGGCTGAGGATCTCGGTGGCGCGTTCGACCAGTTGGCCGTTGGTCGCCAGCACGCCCTTGTCCAGCCATAGGTTGTCTTCCAGACCGACCCGCACGTTGCCGCCGAGCAGCACCGCTTGCGCGGCCATCGGCATCTGCATCCGACCGATGCCGAACCCGGCCCACACAGCGTCGGCCGGCAGGTTGTCGACCATGGCTTTCATGGTGGTGGTGTCGGCCGGCGCGCCCCACGGGATGCCCAGGCACAGCTGGAACAACGGGTTGTCGAGCAGGCCTTCCTTGATCATCTGTTTGGCGAACCACAGGTGACCGGTGTCGAAAATCTCAAGCTCGGCCTTCACGCCCAGCTCGGTGATGCGTTTGGCACCGGCGCGCAGTTGGGCCGGGGTGGAGACGTAAATGGTGTCGCCGTCGCCAAAGTTCAGGGTGCCGCAATCCAGGGTGCAGATTTCCGGCAGCAGTTCTTCGACGTGGGCCAGGCGGGTCAGCGGGCCGACCAGATCGGTGTTCGGACCGAACTCCATCGGGCGCTCGCCCGGGCCGATTTCCAGGTCGCCACCCATGCCGGCGGTGAGGTTGACGATGATGTCGACGTCGGCTTCGCGGATGCGCTCCATGACTTCGCGGTACAGCGCCACGTCACGGCTGAACTTGCCGGTCTGCGGGTCGCGGACGTGGCAGTGCACGACGGTGGCGCCGGCCTTGGCCGCTTCTACTGCGGCGGCGGCGATTTGCTTTGGAGTGACCGGCACGTGAGGGCTTTTGGCGGTCGTGTCGCCAGCACCGGTGAGTGCGCAGGTGATGATGACGTCGTGGTTCATGGTGCGTTTTCCTTCAGGCGTGATGGGTCTGTTCGCAGCCCGTGGCGGGCTGCGAAGTGGTTCTTTCGTTGCGGTTTATTTGCTGGTGAGCTGGAGGTTTTCAGCCGCCGGTTTGCCATCGAAAGTGGTGACGCCTTCGAGCCAGCGCTGTTTGTCCTGCGGGTGATCCTTGAGCCATTGCCTGGCCGATTCGAAAGCGTCCTTGTGATCGAGCAACGGCTGCATCATCCGGCTCTCGTCTTCGGCGGTGAACGTCAGGTTGCTAAGCAGGCGACTGACGTTCGGGCATTGTTCGGCGTATTTCGGCGCGGTGACGGTCCACACGGTGGCCATGCCTTCGTTCGGGCCGAGGGCGTCTTCGCTGCCGGTCAGATAAGTCATCTGCACGTTGACGTTCATCGGGTGCGGCGCCCAGCCGAAGAACACCACGGCCTCCTTGCGGCGCACCGCGCGATCGACGGCGGCGAGCATGCCGGCCTCGCTGGATTCCACGAGCTGGAACTTGCCGAGGCCGAACTGGTTCTTGGCGATCATCGCCTTGATCTGGGTGTTGGCGCCCGAGCCGGGCTCGATGCCGTAGATCTTGCCGCCCAGTTCTTTCTCGAACTTGGCGATATCGGCGAAGGTTTTCAGACCCTTGTCCGCCAGATAGGTCGGCACGGCGAGAGTGGCGCGGGCGTCCTTGAGGCTCGGTGCTTCAAGCACCTTGACCTGGTTGGCGTCGACGAACGGGGTGATGGTCTGGGTCATCAGCGGGTTCCAGTAGCCGAGGAACAGATCCAGACGCTGGTCGCGGATGCCGGCGAAAACGATTTGCTGAGAGGCGCTGGTCTGTTTGGTGCTGTAGCCGAGTCCGTCGAGCAGCACCTGAGCCATGGCGCTGGTGGCGATCACGTCGGTCCAGTTCACCACGCCCATGCGCACGTTCTGACACGATGCGGAATCGGCCGCCATGACACTGGCGCTTAATAACGCGGTACCGCTGAGTGCGAGAACACAGCTGCTGATCAGTCGTTTCATGTCGGGTTCCTCGGCAGGTCGTTATTGTGGGTCCCGGCGTCTGTCGCGCCGGTGATGCCAAGTTACGCAGCAATGCCCCTGTGAAAACGCACTGCGGCGACTGGCTCTTGCACTGTAGCGACCTGTGCTCTTGAATGCCGCCGACAACTGGCGTATCAACGTTGCACGCTACCCGCTGACCGAGTGCGCACCATGTCCCAGGATTTCTACTTTTTGTTGATGCCGGGTTTTTCGGCCATCGGTTTCATCTCTGCGATCGAACCGCTGCGGGTGGCCAACCGCTTTCGCGGTGAGCTGTACCGCTGGCACGTCCTGAGCGCCGATGGCGGAGCGGTGCTGGCGAGCAACGGGATGTCGGTCAACGCCGATGCGGCGCTGGAGCCGCTGAAGAAAGGGGCGACGCTGCTGGTGGTCGCCGGGTTCGAGCCGTTGAAATTTGCCACTCCGGCGCTGGAACACTGGCTGCGACGGCTGGACAACGAAGGCGTAACCCTCGGCGCGATCGACACCGGCAGCTTCGTCCTCGCTGAAGCCGGCCTGCTCGATGGTCATCGCCTGACCCTGCACTGGGAAGCCATCGACGCCTTCAAGGAATCTTATCCACAGCTCAGCGTCACCCAGGAGCTGTTCGAGATCGACCGTCGGCGCATCACGTCGGCCGGCGGCACCGCGTCCATCGACCTGATGCTCGACCTGATCGCCCAGGCCCACGGCCCGCAACTGGCGATCCAGGTCAGCGAGCAGTTTGTATTGGGAAGGATTCGTCCGCGCAAGGACCACCAGCGCATGGAAGTCGCCACGCGCTACGGCATCAGCAACAAGAAGCTGGTGCATGTGATTGGCGAGATGGAGCAGCACAGCGAACCGCCGCTGACCACCCTCGAGCTGGCGGAATCGATCAAGGTGACGCGGCGGCAACTGGAGCGGTTGTTCCGCCTGCACCTGAACGACACGCCAAGCAAATTCTACCTTCGCTTGCGGCTGGAAAAGGCCCGGCAGCTGTTGCGCCAGACCGACATGAGCGTGCTGGAAGTCAGCATCGCCTGCGGGTTTGAATCACCGTCGTACTTCACCCGCAGCTACCGGGCGAAGTTTGCCCGGTGTCCGCGGGAGGACCGGCGTACCGCTCAGGCTTGACTTTGAGGCCAGAAAAAGAACCTGTGGGAGCGAGCTTGCTCGCGAATGCGGCGGGTCATACAACAAATATGTCGACTGATACTCCCTCTTCGCGAGCAAGCTCGCTCCCACAGTGGTTTGTGTTGGCTGGATAAATTCCTACTTCTTCAATAGCGCCGCGCAGGCGGTTTTGTAAGCCTCATGCTGATACTTGTTCAGCGTCCCCGGCAGTTCGAAATGGTGCTTCTTGGCCTGGGCATTGATCGTCTGCGGCGACAGCAACATCACTTCGCAACCGTCCAGCAACTGAAACACACCCTCGATCTTGAACGTGGTCGGACCACCGGCAAACTCGCCTTTTTTGCTGCGCTTCTTGATCGCGATGCGATCGATGGAGTTCTCGCGCACAAACGATGCGACCTGCGCGGCGAACAGTTTGACGTTGGCCGCCTCGTCGTCATCGTCCAGCGCGATTTTCTTGGTGTTCAAAGCGACATGGCTCAACACCGAACCGTCGAGGGACGCCACGGCGATGATCGCTTCACTGCCTTTGATTTCGATACCGCAGATGTTCATGTGAATCCCTTGATTGGCGGAAGAGGTGCAGCTTACAGCTCAAGCTGGTTGGCGGTGATACCAAACGCCGCTGCAATCTTTTCGCGAGTGACCTTGCGCGGCTTTGCAACGGTTTCCTGCTGGGCAAAGGCAGGCTGTGAAATGCCCATGCGCCGAGCTACTTCTTCCTGGGTCAGGTTGAGATGTTCGCGCCAGGCCCTGATCGGAGTTGCCCCGTCGACAATACGACTGACCACCTCATGGGGAATCAGGTCAGGCTCCATTTTCTGCGCCACATATTGCGCGTAAGGAATGACTACGAAAGCGGGTTTGCCCTCGGAATCATTGATGATTTGGATGTCAGTAAGTGCGTTCATCGCGTTTTTTTACCTCTTGAATACTGACCACTTTGATCGCGCCATCCCAGTCGAACATGACTCGGTAATTACCGACGCGCAGCCGATAGGCGTAGTCATGACCAACCAGTGCTTTCACATTACCCACATCAGGCATGTCAGCAAGCACCGTGATGGCATCTCTGACCTGACACTGATGAGCGGAGTGCAATTTCAGGAGTTGCTTAACGGCCTTTCGGTTCCAGTGGATGCTGTTCATGGCAGAATATAAGTCTTTTATAAGATTTGCGAATCTTTGCTTATATTTTTCAGGTGGCCAATAAACAAAACTTGACGCTATGTTTCATGGAAAGCCCCGAGAACAGAGGCTTCAGACAGAATCTGTGGGGCAGATCTGAACGCTTTGTGGGAAAAGATTCTTTTGCATCAGAAAGCTGAAAATACTTCCAGCTTTCTCCGGTGAATAAGCGATTACTCCTGCCCAATCGACTCCAAAAACTCCGACCGCTCGTCACTCATCCGCGCCACGCAGTCATTCTGCGCAATCTTGAACGCCTTGCTGCCGTCCGTCGCCGGGAAGGCTTCGACGGCGCAGTCGGCGTCGCGGGTTTTCAGCCATTGTTGCTGGGCGGCCTTGAGTTTGGCGGTGATGTCGGCCAGTTGCGCCGGGTTCTTGCCGTAGGTGGCCTGCATACGCTCGTTCAGGCTGGCGTAGTTGTCCTTGAGCAGGTCTTCGGCGGTGGTGCGGCTGTAGGTCGAGCATTCCAGGGTCTGAACGTCGTTTTCCACCGCATCGCACGGGTTGTTGTCGGACTCTTCGGCAGCGTGTACGCCGGTCGCAATCAGGGCCAGGGCCAGGAAGATCGATTTCATTGATGTCGCCGCTCTAATCCAGTGGTGTTTCCGGGATGCGGCAGATTCTGGCTCAAGCTCGCGGGCTTGAACAGGTGGCCGGTCGGACCGGTTGGCGACCCTTTGTCGCGGATTGACGCTTTCGGCAATTCCCCTGTCGTTTTTGCACCCGGCTGGTCGCGCACCGAGGCATATGCTGGCCCCAAAGCGCCGGCAGACGATTCGGCGCATGAATCGCCAATAAGGGGACGCCTGATGAGCCCAGCCGAATTACACGCCGACAGCATCGTTATCGACGGTCTGATCATTGCCAAATGGAACCGCGAGCTGTTCGAAGACATGCGCAAGGGCGGTCTGACGGCGGCCAACTGCACCGTGTCGGTGTGGGAGGGTTTTCAGGCCACGGTCAACAACATCGCCGCCAGCCAGAAACTGATTCGTGAAAACAGCGACCTGGTGATCCCCGTCCGCACCACCGCCGATATCCGCAAGGCCAAAGAGCAGGGCAAGACCGGCATCCTCTTCGGCTTCCAGAACGCCCACGCGTTCGAAGACCAGATTGGCTATGTCGAGGTGTTCAAGCAGCTCGGCGTCGGCATCGTGCAGATGTGCTACAACACCCAGAACCTGGTGGGCACCGGTTGCTACGAACGTGACGGCGGCCTGTCGGGCTTCGGTCGCGAAATCGTCGCCGAAATGAACCGTGTCGGCGTCATGTGCGACCTGTCCCACGTCGGTTCCAAGACTTCCGAAGAAGTCATCCTCGAATCGAAAAAACCGGTCTGCTATTCCCACTGCCTGCCGTCGGGGCTGAAAGAGCACCCGCGCAACAAGTCCGATGAAGAGCTTAAGTTTATTGCTGACCACGGCGGTTTCGTCGGCGTGACCATGTTCGCGCCGTTCCTGGCCAAAGGCATCGATTCGACCATCGACGACTACGCTGAAGCCATCGAGTACACCATGAACATCGTCGGCGAAGACGCCATCGGCATCGGCACCGACTTCACCCAGGGTCACGGTCAGGACTTCTTCGAATATCTGACCCACGACAAGGGCTACGCCCGCCGTCTGACCAACTTCGGCAAGATCATCAACCCGCTGGGCATCCGCACCGTCGGCGAGTTCCCGAACCTGACCGAAACCCTGCTCAAGCGCGGCCACTCCGAGCGCGTGGTACGCAAGATCATGGGTGAAAACTGGGTGAACGTCCTGAAAGACGTCTGGGGCGAATAAGCCGCCGCTTCCCGAATACTTTCCCCCGGCCGTCCGCGCCGGGGGCAACACCAAAATTTTTCTGGAGTTAAGTTTCCATGGCCAAGATCGCCCCGCAATTGCCAATCGAAGTCGACAGCGAGACCGGTGTCTGGACCTCCGACGCCCTGCCGATGCTGTACGTGCCACGGCATTTCTTCGTCAACAACCACATGGGCATCGAGGAAGTGCTGGGCGCCGAGGCCTATGCCGAAATCCTCTACAAGGCCGGCTACAAATCCGCCTGGCACTGGTGTGAAAAAGAAGCCGAGTGCCACGGTCTGGAAGGCGTCGCGGTGTTCGAGCACTACATGAAGCGCCTGTCGCAGCGCGGCTGGGGCCTGTTCAAGATCCAGGACATCGACCTCGACAAAGGCACCGCCAGCGTCAAGCTCGAACACTCGGCGTTCGTCTACGTCTACGGCAAGGTCGGGCGCAAGGTCGACTACATGTTCACCGGCTGGTTTGCCGGAGCGATGGATCAGATCCTCGCCGCTCGCGGCAGCAAGATCCGCACCGTGGCCGAGCAGGTCTACGGTGGCTCCGAAGAAGGCCACGACGACGGCCTGTTCACCGTCAAGCCGTTGTAAGTCGAGGAACCCGCCATGGCTTTCGAAGCAATGTTTCAGCCAATTCAAATTGGCAAACTGACCATCCGCAACCGCGTGCTCAGCACCGCGCACGCCGAGGTCTACGCGACCGACGGCGGCATGACCACCGAACGGTACGTCAAGTATTACGAAGAGAAAGCCAAGGGCGGCATCGGCCTGGCGATCTGTGGCGGTTCGTCCGTGGTGGCGATCGACAGCCCGCAGCAATGGTGGAGTTCGGTGAACCTGTCCACCGACCGGATCATTCCGCACTTCCAGAATCTCGCCGACGCCATGCACAAGCATGGCGCCAAGATCATGATCCAGATTACCCACATGGGCCGTCGCTCGCGTTGGGACGGTTTTCACTGGCCGACCCTGATGTCGCCGTCGGGCATCCGCGAACCGGTGCACCGCGCCACCTGCAAGACCATCGAGCCGGAAGAAATCTGGCGGGTGATCGGCAACTACGCGCAAGCCGCGCGTCGCGCCAAGGCCGGCGGCCTGGACGGCGTCGAACTGTCGGCCGTGCACCAGCACATGATCGACCAGTTCTGGAGCCCGCGCGTCAACAAGCGTACCGACGAATGGGGCGGCACCTTTGAAGGCCGAATGAAGTTCGGTCTGGAAGTCCTGAAAGCCGTGCGCGCCGAGGTCGGTGACGACTTCTGCGTCGGCATGCGTATCTGCGGTGACGAGTTCCACCCGGACGGTCTGTCCCACGAAGACATGAAACAGATCGCCAAGTATTACGACGACACCGGCATGCTCGATTTCATCGGTGTCGTCGGCTCGGGTTGCGACACCCACAACACCCTGGCCAACGTGATTCCGAACATGAGTTACCCGCCGGAGCCGTTCCTGCACCTGGCGGCCGGGATCAAGGAAGTGGTCAAGGTTCCGGTGCTGCACGCGCAGAACATCAAGGACCCGAACCAGGCCACGCGCATTCTGGAGGGCGGTTACGTCGACATGGTCGGCATGACCCGCGCCCACATCGCCGACCCGCACCTGATCGCCAAGATCAAGATGGGCCAGGTCGACCAGATCAAGCAGTGCGTCGGCGCCAACTATTGCATCGACCGTCAGTACCAGGGCCTGGACGTGCTGTGCATCCAGAACGCCGCGACCTCCCGTGAATACATGGGCGTGCCGCACATCATCGAGAAATCCACCGGGCCGAAACGCAAGGTGGTGATCGTCGGTGCCGGCCCGGCGGGGATGGAAGCTGCCCGCGTGGCGGCCGAACGTGGCCACGACGTGACCCTGTTCGAGAAGAAGGAATTCATCGGCGGGCAGATCACCACGGCTTCGAAAGCGCCGCAGCGTGACCAGATCGCCGGCATCACCCGCTGGTTCCAGCTGGAGCTGGCGCGGCTGAAAGTCGACCTGCGTCTGGGCACTGCCGCCGATGCCGACACCATCATGGACCTGCGTCCGGACATCGTCGTGCTGGCTGTTGGCGGTCACCCTTACCTGGAGCAGAACGAACACTGGGGCGCTGCCGAAGGGCTGGTGGTCAGCAGCTGGGACGTGCTCGACGGCAAGGTTGCGCCGGGCAAGAACGTGCTGGTCTACGACACCATCTGCGAGTTCACCGGGATGTCGGTGGCCGACTTCCTCGCGGACAAGGGCAGCCAGGTCGAGATTGTCACCGACGACATCAAGCCGGGCGTGGCCATCGGCGGTACGTCGTTCCCGACCTACTACCGCAGCATGTACCCGAAAGAAGTGATCATGACCGGCGACATGATGCTGGAGAAGGTCTACCGCGAAGGCGACAAACTCGTCGCGGTGCTGGAGAACGAATACACCGGCGCCAAAGAGGAGCGGGTGGTGGATCAGGTGGTCGTCGAGAACGGCGTGCGCCCGGACGAAGAAATCTACTACGCCCTCAAGGACGGCTCGCGCAACAAGGGCCAGATCGATGTCGAGGCATTGTTTGCGATCCAGCCACAACCTTCGTTGAGCAGCACCGGCGACGGTTACTTGCTGTTCCGCATCGGTGACTGCGTGGCGCAGCGTAATACTCACGCTGCGATCTATGACGCCCTGCGGTTGTGCAAAGACTTCTAAAGGTTTGCACATGACCCTGTGGGAGCGGGCTTGCCCGCGAATGCATTCTGTCAGTCACCGCTGCATCGACTGACCCGGCGCTTTCGCGAGCAAGCTCGCTCCCACAGGAACACGCCGAACGTGTTTCTCCAGGCTGTACTGGTGGGAGCTTCACCATGTTGAACACCCTTCTTCCAATCCTGTTGTTCGCAGCCCTGGCCCTTGCGGTGCTGGGTGCGTTGCGGCGGGTGGCCATGTGGCGCCGGGGCCGGGCCTCGAAGGTCGATCTGATCGGCGGCCTGTTCGCCATGCCCAAGCGTTACATGGTCGATCTGCACCACGTGGTGGCGCGGGACAAATACATTGCCAACACCCACGTCGCCACGGCGGGCGGTGCGGTGGCGTCGATCGTGCTGGCGATTCTGGTGCACGGTTTCGGCCTGCATAACCGCATTCTTGGCTACGCGTTGCTGCTGATGACGGCGGTGATGTTCGTCGGCGCGATCTTCGTCTATCGGCGTCGGCTCAACCCGCCGTCGCGGCTGTCGAAAGGCCCGTGGATGCGCCTGCCGAAAAGCCTGCTGGCGTTCTCGGCCTCGTTCTTCCTGGTGACCTTGCCGGTGGCCGGGATCCTGCCGGAGAACTTCGGTGGCTGGGTGCTGGCGGCGATTCTCGGGGTCGGTGTGCTGTGGGGCGTGTCGGAACTGTTCTTCGGCATGACCTGGGGCGGCCCGATGAAACACGCCTTCGCCGGTGCCTTGCACCTGGCCTGGCACCGCCGCGCCGAACGCTTCGGCGGCGGCCGTTCCACCGGTTTGAAACCGCTGGATCTGAATGATCCGACCGCGCCGCTGGGTGTGGAAAAGCCCAAGGATTTCACCTGGAACCAGTTGCTCGGTTTCGACGCCTGCGTGCAGTGCGGCAAGTGCGAAGCCGCGTGCCCGGCATTCGCCGCCGGCCAGCCGCTGAACCCGAAAAAACTGATTCAGGACATGGTCGTCGGCCTCGCCGGCGGCACCGATGCCCAGTTCGCCGGCAGCCCGTATCCGGGCAAACCGGTGGGCGAACACAGCGGCAATCCGCATCAACCGATCGTCAACGGTCTGGTCGATGCCGAAACCCTGTGGTCGTGCACTACCTGCCGCGCCTGCGTCGAGGAATGCCCGATGATGATCGAGCACGTCGATGCCATCGTCGACATGCGTCGTCACCTGACCTTGGAAAAAGGCGCGACCCCGAACAAGGGCGCCGAAGTCCTGGAAAACCTGATTGCTACCGACAACCCTGGCGGTTTTGCCCCGGGCGGGAGGATGAACTGGGCGGCGGACCTGAACCTCAACCTGCTCAGCGAGAAGAAGTCCACCGACGTGCTGTTCTGGGTCGGCGACGGTGCCTTCGACATGCGCAACCAGCGCACCCTGCGCGCCTTCGTCAAAGTGCTGAAAGCGGCCAAGGTCGACTTCGCGGTGCTGGGGCTCGAAGAGCGCGACAGCGGCGACGTGGCCCGGCGTCTTGGCGATGAAGCCACCTTCCAACTGCTCGCCAAACGCAATATCCAGACCCTGGCCAAATACAGCTTCAACCGCATCGTCACCTGCGATCCGCACAGCTTCCATGTGCTGAAAAACGAGTACGGCGCGTTCGACGGCAATTATCTCGTGCAGCATCACAGCACTTATCTGGCGGAAATCATCCAGGCCGGCGCGCTGAACCTCGGTCAGCACAAAGGCAACAGCGTGACCTATCACGACCCGTGCTACCTCGGCCGTTACAACGGCGAGTACGAGGCGCCGCGCGAAGTGCTGCGCGCCCTCGGCATCGAGATCAAGGAAATGCAACGTTCCGGCTTCCGTTCGCGCTGCTGCGGCGGCGGTGGCGGGGCGCCGATCACCGACATTCCGGGCAAGCAGCGGATCCCCGACATGCGCATGGAAGACATCCGCGAGACCGGCGCCGAGCTGGTGGCCGTGGGTTGTCCACAGTGCACGGCGATGCTCGAAGGCGTGGTCGAACCGCGTCCGCTGATCAAGGACATCGCCGAACTGGTGGCCGACGCGCTGCTCGAAGACGCCGCGCCGAACAAGCCTGCCACCCCGGCCAAACGTGAACCTGCGGAGGCCCACTGATGAGCGACATTATCCGCCGCGACCCCCGCGCCGAGTGGATCGCACGCAACCGCCTGCACCCGCTGCACGCGGCCATGCAACCGGCGCAACACAGCTGGATGGGGCCCAACGGGATCATCCGCAAGAACCTGCACGGCATCGGCTTTATCGGGCCGAACGGCATCAAGCGCATCGACCGCAGCGGCGCCCAGCAGGGCGGGGCGGTCAAACGCTCGGCAGCGGTCGAAGTGCAATTGCCGCTGCATCAGGTGCCGGCTCCGGCGTTCTATATCAGCGTGGTGCCGGACATGGTCGGTGGCCGTTTGAGCAGCCACGACCGCGACCTACTCGGCCTGGCCCGTCAACTGGCCGGCAGCGATGGTGCGGTGCTGGCCGTGGTGTTCGGCGAGCACAAGGAAAACGCTTTCGCCACCGCAGGCGTTGACCGCTTGCTGGTGCTGGAAGGTGAAGAATTCAGCGGTTATGCACCGGAACAACGGATCCAGGGTCTGCGGGCTGTGGATAACCAGTTCAACCCGCGTCACTGGTTGCTGCCGGACAGCCGCAGCGGTGGTGGCGAATTGGGTCGGCGCTTCGCGGCGGCGCTGGGCGAGCGCCCGGCCACGCGGGTGTGGCAGGTCAAGGATCAGGAGTGTATGGGGCGCGCCGGTGCCGGGTTGCAGGATCTGGCCCGCCCGGTCGCGCGGCTGATTCTGGCGTCCGCCGAGTGCGCCGAACCGGTCAGCGAAACCCGTCACGAAGCGCTGCCGGTGGAGTTATCCACACCCGTCGCGCGCAGCCTGTCGCGGATCGAGGATCTGGGCGCGGTGGCGGTGGACCCGGCAGCGATTCCAATGGCCGAAGCCGAGTTCATCTTCTCCGGCGGCAACGGGGTCAAGGACTGGGAGCTTTTCCACAAGACCGCTGCCGCCCTCGGTGCCACCGAAGGCGCTTCGCGGGTGGCGGTGGACGATGGCTTCATGGCCCGCGACCGTCAGGTCGGCGCTTCCGGCACCTGGGTCACCGCGCGGGTTTACGTGGCCGTGGGGATTTCCGGGGCGATCCAGCACCTGCAAGGCATCGGTGCCTGCGACAAGGTGGTGGCGATCAACCTCGATCCGGGTTGCGACATGATCAAGCGTGCCGACCTGTCGGTGATCGGCGAAAGCGCGGAAATTCTTCAGGCCTTGATCGCGGCGGTTGAGGCTTACCGCAACGAAGCCAAGCGCGATGCGGCTTAAGGAACGGTTATGAGCACAAAGATCATCAGTCTGGTTTCAATCGGCGCCCACCCGACCTCCGGCCGCCCGCGCCGTGCCGATCAGGACGCCCGCGCGGTGGAACTCGGCCTGCAACTGGCGGGCGACAATCTGCAAGTGCTGCACGCCGGCGACATCGCGGAACCGGCGCTGCGCGCCTACCTGGGCATGGGACTGGAACAGTTGCACGTGCTGGAACAACCGGCTGGCGCCGATGCGCTGCCGGCATTGACCGAGTATCTGCGTGATGCCGGTGCACAGGTTGTACTGACTGGCAGCCAGGCAGAAACCGGCGAAGGCTCGGGGATGCTGCCGTTTCTGCTGGCCGAAGGACTGGGCTGGCCGCTGGTGGTTGGGTTGGCGCAGGTCGAGTCGATCAACGACGGTTCGGCACTGGTGCTGCAAGCGTTGCCCCGTGGGCAGCGGCGCCGGTTGAAGGTGCGCCTGCCGTTTCTGGCGACTGTGGATAACGCCGCACCCAAACCTCGGCAGAGTGCTTACGGCCCGGCGCGGCGCGGTGTTCTCCAGGCTCAAGACGTGGAAGTGGTGGAGGACGAATTGCTTGCGGTGGCGACCCTGCAACCGGCCAAGCCCCGGCCGAAACGGTTGAAGGTGATCAAGGCCAAGAGCGGGGCGGACCGGATGAAGGCAGCGACGGCCAAGGCCAGCGGTGGCGGTGGGCAGGTGCTCAAAGGCGTTACCGCGCAGGCCGGTGCGCAAGCCATTCTGAAGCTGCTGATCGAAGAAGGTGTGGTCCGCTAAACAAACTTTGCTGACACTCTCCCACGGGAGAGGGCGGTTTACCCACAATCCCTGTTGGCGGATCTGTGGATAACGTGTTCGCCCCTCCCTGCCCCCCACGCCAATCAAGCGCTCCAGCCAGCAGTTCAAAAAACAACCAGCCTGACTCGCGGTTTTTACGAGCTTTTTCCCCTGGGCAACTTGCAGACTTGCCCCCAATCTCTGTTGGCGCTTCTGTGGATAAGATGTTCGCTATCCGCCAGGGGCCATATAAAACGTGGCTTGCAGAGGCTTGATCAAAAAACGTTCAATTCAGCCTTTCAACCCGTCAATTCCCTCGCAAACCCCGATTTATCAACGCCTCCAGCGTTTTTCCACAGCGCACACCAAGTTACCCCCGAACTCTGTTGGCGCTTCTGTGGATAAGGTGTTTGCCATCCCTTGAAAGGCACGTAATCCGGGATGTGCAGAGACTTGATCAAAAAACAATCAATCGCAAGTGGAAACCCTGTTTCTGAATAAGTCACGGTTTTTCTTCACAAAACCCCGATCATTTTTGCATGTCATCCACAGTTGTCCCCATTAGCTGTGGGTGGCTATGTGGATAACTTGTTCGCCGAACTCTGCAACCCCCGGCGCGCTTAGTCCAAACGGCAATTGATCACATTTCATACAGTTCTAAGAGCCCGCCTTGACTTCGATCCGGTGCCTGTCTTCACTGCAATGGCACAAGGACAGCTGTCACTTATCCACATCTGGTTCAGGGAGAACGCGTGATGGATACCCGGCCCCACCGCTTACCCCTCAGTCCCTGCACGCTCCGCGCTCTGCCGGCACCTTCGCCGCGCAAGCGCACGTTGCGTCGTGCCGCCAATCAGCACGCCCGTCTGTAGCGCCTGATTCCTGCCCAAACCGCTGTACTGCCGTCGGGATTTCCCGGAGGCCAGGTGCCCGTTCGCCCATTGATTGCAGGCAACCGCAGAGTTGCCCCATCTGCCTGAGAGAGGAACCCCCTCATGACACGGATCGCAACGCCCATCAGCGAAATCAAGGAACATTACGACGTGATCGTCATCGGCTCCGGGTATGGCGGCGGCATTGCCGCGTCGCGCCTGTCCCGGGCCGGTAAACGGGTCTGTCTGCTGGAACGCGGTCGGGAGATTCAGCCCGGCGAATATCCCAATACCATGATCGCCGCGACCGAGGAGTTGCAGGTGCACGACCCGGACGGCCATATCGGCTCGCGCACCGGGTTGTTCGATCTGCACGTCAACGCGCAGCAGAACGTGGTGGTCGGTTGCGGCCTCGGCGGTACGTCGCTGATCAATGCCAACGTCTCGCTGGAACCGACAGCCGATGTGTTCAAGGATCCACGCTGGCCGTTGGCGGTGCGCGAGGACCACGACGGCCTGCTCAAGGCGGGTTACGAAAGGGCCCGGGAGATGCTCAAACCCAACCCCTACCCGAGCACCGCGCCAAACCTGCCGAAACTCGACGCCAACAAAAAATCCGCAGACTTCCTCAAGCAAGGCGCGCACTTCTACAAGCCGCCCATCAACGTGACCTTCGACAAACTGCCCAACAACCTCAACCACGTCGGCGTCGAGCAACTGCCGTGCAACCACTGCGGCGACTGCGTTTCGGGCTGTAATAACAAGGCCAAGAACACCACGCTGATGAACTACCTGCCGGACGCCACCAATCACGGCGCGGAGATTTTCTGCCAGGCCCAGGTGCGGCATCTGGAGCGCGACGGCAACGGCTGGATCGTGCACTTCCAATACCTCGACAGCGGCCGCGAGAAGTTCGACGCGCCGACGCTGTTCGTGAAAGCCGACATCGTGGTGGTGTCCGCCGGCACCCTCGGCTCCACCGAAATTCTGCTGCGCTCGCGGGACAAGGGCCTGGTGATGTCCGGCCAGCTCGGCGAGAACATGAGCGGCAACGGCGACATCCTCGGCTTCGGCCACAACTGCGAGCAGACCATCAACGGCATCGGTTTCGGCGCGCATTCGGCCAAGGAACTGCAACCGGTCGGCCCGTGCATCACCTCGATCATCGACATGCGCACCGAGGGTGACCGCAGCAGTCGCATGGTCATCGAGGAAGGTTCGATCCCTGGAGCGCTCGGCCGGCCGATGGTGCCGGCGATGGCCGGATTCGCCGAGATGATCGGCAAACCCACCGACGACAGCTTCAGCGGCAAAGTGAAGTACAAGGAGCGCGAAGCGGAAAGCTTTCTGCGCGGCCCGTATCACGGCGCGCTGCACAACATGCAGACCTACCTGATCATGAGCCACGACAGCGGTCAGGGACGCATGGTCCTCGACAGCAAGGATCAACTGCGCATCGACTGGCCGGGCGTCGGCGAGCAGGAAAACTTCAAGATCGGCAACGAACGCCTGTACCAGAGCACCAAGGCCCTGGGCGGGATCTGGGTCGAGAACCCGATCTGGACCAAGCTGCTCAAGCACAGCATCGTCTCGGTGCATCCGCTGGGCGGTTGCGTGATGGGCGATGACGCCGCGCAAGGCGTGGTCAACCACAAGGGCCAGGTGTTCAGTGGTGCGACCGGCACCGACGTCTACGCCAATCTGTACGTGACCGACGGCGCGGTGATCCCGACGTCACTGGCGGTCAACCCGCTGCTGACCATCTCCGCCGTGAGCGAGCGCAACATGGGCCTGCTGGCCGCCGACCGGGGCTGGAGGATCGATTACACATTGCCCTCGGCACCGCGCAAACAACCGGTGCCACCGACCCTTGGTGTGCAATTCACCGAGACCATGAAGGGCTACTTCTCCCGCGCGTTCACCGCCGCACAAAGCACCGACCTGAAGGTTTATGAGGCGGCAGCCAAGCGCGGCGAGGCGGACAACTCGCCGATCGACTTCACCCTGACCATCACCGCCAACGACCTCAACCGGATGATCAAGGAGCCGGAGCACGCCGCGACCATCGTCGGCACGGTGATCGCCCCGGCGCTGTCGCCGCAGCCGCTGACCGCCAGCAACGGCGTGTTCAACCTGTTCGAGCAGTTCGAGCAGCAGGTCGACACGCGCCACATGAAGTACGACATGAAACTGACCGCCGAGGACGGCAACGACTACTTCTTCAGCGCCTTCAAGACCGTGCCGGAAGACAACGGCGTGCTGAATATCTGGCACGACACCAGCACCCTCTACGTCACGCTGTATCGCGGGCCGGACAAGACCGGCGAAGTGATCGGCTCTGGCGTGATGCACATCAAGCCGACCGACTTCGCCAAACAGATGACCACCATGAAGGTCCTCAATGCGCGCAACGAGCGCGAGCGCATCGAAGGGCTGGCGCGGTTCGGCAAGTTCTTTGCCGGGATTCTCTGGGAGAGTTACGGCGGGGTGTTCGCCGGTGACAAATACTTCAACCCCGACGCGCCGCCACGGTTGAAACGGCCGCTGGATGCGCCGACGCCGGCCGTGCATTTCTTCTCCACCGAAGATGCCGTGCAGTTGCGTCTGACCCGCTATCAGGCTGGCAGCAAAGGCCCGGTGATGCTGGTGCATGGTCTGGGCGTGGGCTCGAATATTTTTTCCACCGATACCATCCAGACCAACCTGCTGGAGTTTCTCTGCAAGCACGACTACGACGTGTGGCTGCTGGATTTCCGGGTGAGCATCCTGCTGCCGGCGAGCAAGAAGGAATGGAACGGCGACCAGATCGCCCAGTACGACTTCAAGGCCGCCATTGCGCAGATCCAGCAGAAGACCGGCGCGAAGGACGTGCAATGCGTGGTGCATTGCTACGGCGCGACCACGTTCTTCATGTCGCTGCTCGCCGGGCTGCAAGGCGTGCGTTCGGTGGTCTGCTCGCAGATCGCCGCCGACACGGTGGTCGCGACGGCGACGGGGCTCAAGGCCGGTCTGCACTTGCCGGGGATGCTCGACGCGATCGGTATCAAATCGATGACCGCCTACGCCGACAGCAAGGAGAACTGGTTCAACCGGCTCTACGACAAGGCGCTCAACGGCTACGCGCGGATCGAAGCCCAGGGCTATTGCACCAACCCGGTGTGCCACCGCATCACCTTCATGTACGCCTCGCTGTATCGCCACGACACCCTCAACGAGACACTGCACGACAACCTGCACGAGCTGTTCGGCGAGTCCAATATCGAGACCTTCGAACACCTGGCGCTGATCGTGCGCAAAGGGCATCTGGTGGATTTCAAAGGGCACGATGTGTACATGCCGCACTTCGATCGGCTGACCATGCCGATCTGCTTCATCAGCGGCGCCGACAACCAGTGTTATCTGCCGGAAAGTACGCTCAAGACCTTTCAGCGGGTTTGCGAGAAGCACGGGCCGGAGCGCTACAGCCGGCATGTGGTGCCGGGTTACGGTCACATCGATTGCATGTTCGGCAAGAACGCGGTGGTCGATGTGTATCCGATCATCCTTGAACACCTGGAGAAAACCGCCCTCGGATAGCCGTCGATCGTTCCCACGCTCTGCGTGGGAAAGCCGCCATGGACGCTCTGCGTCCGCTTTTGTGACGCGCAGCGTCACGAGATGCATTCCCACGCGGACGGTTCGACGCGTCGACGTGGGTAGGATCTGGGGAACTGATATGGACAGCTACATCCGCTGGTTTCAACGCTTCATCTGGCTAGGCATTGCGATGAACATGGTGTTCGCGATCCCGGCGCTGTTTGCGCCGGGGTTGCTGACATCGGTGGTCGGCCTGCCGCCGCAACTCTCCGACCCGTGGCTGGAAAACGCCGGGATGCTGCTGGTGGGTATCAGCGTGTTCTACATGCCCTCGGGCTTCAACGCGCCGCGCTACGTGGTGCATTCCTGGCTGTGCGTGCTGACGCGGCTGATCGCCGTGGCGTTCTGGATCTACCTGATCAACACCAGCAGTCAGGGTTCGGTGTTCGTGCCGATGCTGATGGGCGACCTGAGCTTTTTCCTGATCCTCGGCATTCTGCTTTACCTCGGCACCACGCCTGAAAACCGGCCACTGGCGCTGCTCTGTGACGGCTGGCGCGAATGGCGCGCGGCGTGGGCGCGGCATTGGCAGAACCACGCGTTCAAGGTCGGTACGCTGGTAGTGGTCGCGCTGCTGGCGTTCATCGGTTACCAGACCTGGTATCAGATGCTGCGCGTGGTGCCGGAGCAGGAGTACGCCTCCGACGAGGATCACTACAAATACGCCGCGATTGGTTTGGGCATCGAAGCGCGTATTCCCTATTACCTGTTCTCGGTATTGCCGCAGATGTGCCCGGAAAAACTGCCGAAACCCGGCGGCTGGGAAGTCTTCGGTTTCCTGTTCGAGAACGGCAAGGACCTGCCGATCGGGATGGCCAAGCGGCAGATCGGCTACCCGACCGTCGAGCCGAACTGCGCGTTGTGCCACACCGGCTCCTACCGGGCGAATGCCAGCGACGTCGCGGTCAATGTGCCGAGCGCGCCGGCCAATACCCTGCAACTGCAAGCCTTCCAGTGGTTCGCCTACGATTGCGCCAGCGATCCGAAATTCACCACCGACGCGGTGATGGCGGCGATCAACAGCAAGTTCCAGCTGGGCTTTTTCGAGAAGCTCTACAACCGTTACCTGATCATCCCGATGGCCAAGACCGCGCTGCTCAAACAGAAGCAGGCCTACGCCTGGCAGAAGCTGCGCCCGCAACAGGGGCCGGGACGCACCGACACCTTCAACCCGACGAAAATGGTGGTGTTCGGCTTCCCGGATGACTCGACCATCGGCACCGTCGACCTGCCGCAAGTGTGGAACCAGAAACCCCGGGAATCGATGTACCTGCACTGGGACGGCAATAACAACAAGATCCACGAACGCAACTACGCCGCCGCGATGGCCGTGGGCGCGACGCCGGAATCGGTGCTGCCGCCGAGTTTCAACCGGGTGACCAACTGGCTGCTCGGGCACAAGGCGCCGGCGTGGCCGTGGGCACTGGATCAGGCCAGGGTCGCTCAGGGCAAACCGGTGTGGGAGGCCAACTGCGCGGGTTGTCACGATTTCGGTCGCGTCGACACCGGGCAGGTCACCACCAACATCGACCAGCTCGGCACCGATCCGCACCGGCTGAACTCGTTCACCACCGGGCTGGTGGCGGCGTTCCATACCTTCAAGAAACCGCCGTTCGATTTCGGCGCCTACCGCAAGACCCAGAGCTACAGCAACACGCCCACCGACGGCATCTGGCTGCGCGCGCCGTACCTGCACAACGGTTCGGTGCCGACCCTGTGGGACTTGCTGCAACCGCCGGAAAAACGTCCGCAGGTGTTCATCACCGGCTCCGATGTCTACGACCCGGTCAACGTCGGTTTCGTGACCAGCGGCGCCCAGGCCAAGGCCTCGGCGGACTTCACCTACGACACGCGCCTGGAAGGCAACCACAACAGCGGTCACCTGTACGGCACGACGCTGTCGGACGACGACAAGCGTGCGCTGATCGAATTCATGAAAACCCTGTGAACCCTTACGGATAGAGGATTACGTCATGTCAGCGGTCGGTCATCTGAAACACGAATACGACAAGGTCAAGGTGCGCCTGCATGGCCTGTTCACGCGCATCGAAATGGCCTGGATGAAGCTCATCAGCGAACTCGAGCCGCAGGAGTTTCAAGCCATCATCAAATTGCTCCAGCGCGGTCACGATCAGGCGCAATACGTGCTCAAGCACGGCGAGCTGCCGGACGACGAACCGGCGGTGCCGTGGGAGCTGTCCCACGGCTTGTCGATCCTGCGCATCGGCAACGCGACGCCGCTGCCGCAATCGCCCGATCAACTGCAGACCAAAGTGCTCAAGGACGGCACGCTGCTGGGCTGTCGCAAGTGGGAACTGCTGGATCTGCTGTGGAGCGAGGCGCTGCTCAAGTGGATTGAAAACCTGCGCCATCACGCGACCTTCGGCACCGATCCGGCACTGGTGAAAATGGATCGCCAGGTAACGCTGGCGATTGCCGGCGATTGGGGCACTGGTCCGTTCAACAGCCATGCGCCGGCGGTGTCGGTGGCCAACCAGATGCAACTGGCCAATGCCGATTTCACCATTCACCTGGGGGACGTTTATTACGCCGGCACCCATTCTCAGGAAGACACCGACATGGCGGGCTGGCCGATGGGTACCCGCGGCTCGTTCACCCTTAATTCGAACCACGAGATGTACAGCGGCGCCCACGGCTATTTCAAGGAACTGGCCGCGCGTTTTCCGGGGCAGCAGGGCACCAGCTACTTTGCCCTGATCAACGACGACTGGCTGATTGTCGGTCTGGACACGGCGTATGCCTCGGACGTCATGAACCTGTACATGGACGGCACTCTGAACAAGCCGCAGATCGAGTGGATGAAGGGCCTGCCGAAACGCAAGAAACTCATGGTGCTCAGCCACCATCAGGGCTTTGACATCACCGGGCACAACAAGACCGCGCTGTATCAGCCGGTGTGCGATGCACTGGGGCGCGAGCCGGATTACTGGTACTGGGGGCATCTGCACAACGGCATCGTCTACGCACCACAAGGTGGGCTGCATGCGCGCTGTGCCGGGCACGGCGCGATTCCTTACGGCACCACCAGCGAGCTGAACGGACATTCGCGGGTGCTGTTTTCGGAGACGCAGGATGCGAACGATCCGGACTACCCGCTGCGGGTGTTGAACGGATATGCGAAAGTTCGGCTGGATGGCGAAAATATCGTTGAAGAGTTTATCGCCGAGAATGGGGAAGTTCGCTGGCGATCAATCTAGTGTATTTAACTCAAGTGCGCCCGGTTGGGCGCATTTTTGTTTTTCAAACTTATAAAAACATTCGGAACTATATATTCGATATGCGACTTGTTTAATTTTTCGGTAAATAAGTTGCCGGCAGTCATTCGATTGTCGGAACTTTTATCATGGAAGATTGAACAATGTTTACTATCAAGAAAACAGCACTTTCGCTGGGGCTCTTGTGTGCCCAGCTTGGTTCTTTGTCATTAGTGTCCGCCGCTGAAACAGCGCCGGGTATCACTGACTTCAAGAAGCCGTTCAACGAATATTCGTGGGTCACTGCTCACAATGGATATCTGGATGACATGCGCACTCAGCTCAACCGGGGCGTTCGTGGTTTCATGCTGGACTTGCACCCCGGGAACCTGACGGGTGGGGCCGATGCCTATCTGTGTCACACCGGAGAAAAAGGCACTTGCGACATACGTTCGGACATGAAATTTGCCGATGCATTGAACAACGTATTTCTGCCTTATCTGCGCAGTAATCCCAACGCTGTCGTGACGTTGTTGCTGGAAAACCTTGTGGAAAGGGCCGCATTCAACAATGCGATGAATCGGGTGCCAGGTCTGGCTGATTGGGTATTCGATCCCAAGGCCTATCCGAACACCCGTACATGGCCGACGCTTGAGCAGATGATCGGCAGCGGCAAGCGACTGGTTATTGTCACCGACCGCAATGCCGGGGAGTACAACGTCAATGGCAAGACCATCAATGTCCTGCAGGACAGTCAATGGGAAAGCCAGAACTACTGGGATCTGGGCATTACTTCGCTCAAGCATGAATGGAGTTGCCCTTCGCGCTGGACGAATTACCATCCGACCGTGTCAGTCACTGGATTCACTCAATGGCCAAGGCTGTTCGTGATGAACCAGTTCCACGGCTGGGGCGCGACATCACTGCATGCGGGCAGTACCGATAACAACCTGACCTGGCTTGAGCGCCGTGTTGATAACCATTGTGCAAGCGCACTGGGCAAGCGCACCGCCCCCAGCTTCCTGACGATTGATTTCAATCAGACGGGGGATGCCTTCCCCTACGCAGCCGCATTGACTCAGGGTGGTTTCTACTTCTACTCGAAAAACAATGTGGACAAGACCGGTGACAGTGTCTGTGTCGTTCCGGCGGGGCAGGATCTCGATTTCAGTTTGCCTGCACGGGGTTGTGAGAATGATGAAGCGCGCTCGCTTGAGTTGCGTGGTATCGCCAAAGGTACACGTCTGAGTGTTTATGACTCGTCCGGTGGCAATACCAGTGACGATTACACCTTTGTTGATGTTAAACGTGATATCGGGATCAATGAATCAGTAAAACTTGGCAGTTTCGAGGCCAACTTTGAAAGCGCCGATATCAAAGTAACCCATGTTCGTAATAACGGTCTGGATGGAAAGATCTCGCGTATTTCGATAGGAAAATCACCGGCGCCAGGCGACTTTCGTGACGCAAGTGTGGTGTTCTACGAGGGCAATTCCGCCACTGAAAATGTTGTTTGTACGGTGAACCTCGCGACCACCCGGACATTCAACTTCAGCGGTGACTGTGATAACGATGAAGCGCGGTCCGCGAAGGTTGTGAAAGCCAAGGGCGGCTCCAGTTTCATGGTCTATGGAAATAAGAACGTGAATGAAAACCAGGGCTACGCACGGGTGGATTTTATAAGCGACATTACTACGCCGGTGATCATTGGCAGCTTCGAGAGGAGTTATGACGCGGGTGCCTACCGCGTCATTCGAGGCGGTCCGAGCAACACGCTGGATGGCAAGGTTTCGAGCATGAGAATCATGGCGAAGTAAGGCACGAAAAAACAAACCCGCAGCGTCGGACGACGTCTGCGGGTTTTGTTGTACGGCGCGGGTTTAACCCTGAACCGGGACGCCTTTGAGGTAGGGTGCAGGCTCGGCGCCGAGGTTGCTCAGCATCCGCTCGCTGTACCAGTCCACGAAGTTGACCACGCCGAACTCATAAGTCTTGGAGTACGGCCCCGGCTGGTACGCGGTGGAGTTGATCCCGCGCTGGTTCTCTTCGGCCAGACGACGGTCCTGATCGTTGGTCGCGTCCCACACTTTGCGCATGCGTTCGACGTCGTAATCCACGCCTTCGACCGCATCCTTGTGCACCAGCCATTTGGTGGTGACCATGGTTTCCTGGGCGCTGATCGGCCACACGGTGAAGACGATGATGTGGTCACCCATGCAGTGGTTCCACGAGTGCGGCAGGTGCAGGATGCGCATCGAGCCCAGGTCCGGGTTCTTGATCCGGCCCATCAGCTTGGCGCAGCCCTGTTTGCCGTCCATGGTCATCGACACGGTGCCCTTGAGCAGCGGCATGCGCACGATGCGGTTGCGCAGGCCGAAACTGGCGTGAGCGTAAGGGATCTTCTCGGCTTCCCAGGCAGCGGCAGAGGCGGCGACGTGATCCTTGAACGCCTGGTCGGCGCGCGGGTCGGTGACGTCGTCCCACTCCAGCAGGGTTTTCAGCAACTCCGGGTGCGAACCGTTGCAGTGGTAGCACTCGCGGTTGTTTTCCAGCACCAGTTTCCAGTTGGCCTTTTCCATCAAGGTGGTTTGCACCGCCACCTTGGTGTTCTCCATGTCGTAGGGTTCCATGTAGTGGTTCAGGGTCGACAGGAAGTCATCGATGGCCGGCGGGTTTTCCGCCAGGCTGATGAAGATATAGCCGCCGGCGGTCTTCACGTTCACCGGTTTGAGGCCGTACTGATTCATGTCGAAATCGGCGCCCATCTCGGTACCGGCGAACAGCAGGCGGCCGTCCAGTTCGTAGGTCCACTGGTGGTAGTGGCAGACCAGTTTGGCGACCTTGCCCTTGTCGCTGGTGCACAGGCGCGAGCCACGGTGGCGGCAGACGTTGTGGAACGCATGCACCACGCCTTCGGCACCGCGAATGACGATGATCGGGTTCTTGCCGATCTGCAGGGTCAGGTAGTTGCCCTTGGCCGGGATCTCGCAGGTCATGCCGGCGATCAACCACTCTTTCTGGAAGATCTCCTGCATGTCGATATCGAACAGGCGCTCGTCACTGTAGAACGGTTGCGGCAGGGAAAAGGTGCGCTCGCGCTCCTGCAGCATTTGTGCGGTGGCCTTGCGTGCGGGTTCCAGCAGGTCGCCCAGGCTGATTTTTGCGGTGTCCATCGATGAATTCCTCAAGGCCATCTGCGTGGCCGCGAAAGTGGCTGATCAGGGTTGCAGCGCAAGGTGTAAAGAAACCGTTTGTGTTGGGGCGAGTGTGGGGCCGGCGCAGGCGGGAACCTTATCCATGGGCGACATGGTGCAATCTGTTCCCGACGCGCAACCCCCGGTGGTTGGGGGCTGGTCGCGATAAGTATGTGAATGTCGCGGATAGGTAAACGGGGCGTTCACGCTATACGCAGAATCGCCACATGAAGGCCGACAGTCGGCCGTGGAGAACAGCATGTCGAACAGCTTCCTGAATCCGGTCACCACCCAGACCTGGGCCAATGGCCGACACATCGTCCGTTGCGTCAAAGTCATCCAGGAAACCTGGGATGTGCGCACCTTCTGTTTCATGGCCGACCAGCCGATCCTGTTCTTCTTCAAGCCCGGGCAGTTCGTGACCCTGGAGCTGGAAATCGAAGGCCAGCCGATCATGCGTTCGTACACCATCTCCAGCTCGCCGTCGGTGCCGTACAGCTTTTCGGTGACCATCAAGCGCGTGCCGGGGGGCAAGGTGTCCAACTGGCTGCACGACACCCTGCATGAAGGTCAGGAGCTGGCGGTGCACGGACCGGTCGGGCTGTTCAACGCGATCGACTTCCCGAGCCCGAAAGTGCTGTACCTCAGCGGTGGCGTCGGTATCACCCCGGTGATGTCCATGGCGCGCTGGTTCTACGACACCAACGGCAACGTCGACATGACGTTCATCCACAGCGCCCGCTCACCGAAGGACATCATTTACCACCGCGAGCTGGAACACATGGCGTCGCGGATCGACAACTTCAGCCTGCACCTGATCTGCGAGAAGCACGGGCTGGGCGAGCCTTGGGCCGGCTATCGCGGCTATCTCAACCACAAGATGCTGGAACTGATGGTGCCGGACTTCCTTGAGCGTGAAGTCTTCTGCTGCGGCCCGACGCCGTACATGACAGCGGTCAAGCGCCTGCTGGAAAACGCCGGCTACGACATGAAGCGCTATCACGAGGAGTCCTTCGGCGCCACGCCGCCGGAAGCCCGCGCCGATGCGGTGGAACAGGCCGAGCAGGCCGCCGAAGCACCGGAAATCCCGGCGGCGGATCTGCACCTGGTGGAATTCACCTCATCGGACAAGAGCATCCGCGTGGCTCCCGGCGAGACCGTGCATGCGGCGGCGGCCAAGGTCGGCCTGATGATCCCGAAAGCCTGCGGCATGGGGATCTGCGGGACGTGCAAGGTGCTCAAGCTGGGTGGCGAAGTGGAGATGGATCACAACGGCGGGATTACCGAGGACGACGAGGCGGAGGGGTACATTCTTTCTTGCTGCAGTGTGCCGAAGGGGGATGTGCGGATCGAATACTGATCGGCGGTGGGGCGGTCTCCTGCGCCAGGCCTACCCCTCACCCCAGCCCTCTCCCCAGGGAGAGGGAGCTGACCGCGGTGTCTTGCGCTATACATCGACCTGATTAAGCGTGGCGATTATGGATTCGGCAAAGCAGATTCAGGTCAGTGTATTTCTTGAGCATCCCCCAATCAGTTCCCTCTCCCTTTGGGAGAGGGTTAGGGTGAGGGGCTTTTCTCAGTCGATAAACAAATCTGGCATTAGTGCCACGTCGCTTTCTCGTTCAAAACGGTAATGATCGAACCCGGTCACACCGCTCTCCCGCAAAATCTCCTCATCAATCAACAACCGTCCGGTAATCTGCCGCCCACTGCTGCTCAAAATCACATGCGCCGCATCCGCCATGATCGCCGGCGTCCTCGCATGCTTGAACGACTCCCGATTGCCCAACTGAAACTCGATCGCCGCCGTGGCAATCATGGTTTGCGGCCACAGCGAATTGACACTGATCCCGTAGCTGGCGAATTCCTCGCTCATGCCCACCGTCAGCATGCTCATGCCGTATTTGGTCACCGTGTACGGGCTGTACTGGGCGAACCATTTACTGGCCATGTTCAGTGGCGGCGACAGGTTGAGAATGTGCCCGGAGGATTTTTTCAGATAGGGCAGGGCCGCCTGGCTGCACAGCAGCACCGCGCGGGTGTTGATCTGGTGCATCAGGTCGAAGCGCTTGAGTTCGATGTGTTGCACACCGGTCAACTTGATCGCCCCGGCATTGTTCACCAGTGCATCGATCCCGCCGAAATGTTCGTTGGCCTGGGCCAGTGCCTGACATACCGCCTCTTCCTCCCGCACATCCAGTTGCAGCGCCAGGGCCTTGCCACCGGCCGCTTCGACTTCCGCCGCGACACTGTGAATGGTGCCGGGCAATTTGGCATGCGGTTCGGCGCTCTTGGCCGCGATCACGATATTGGCCCCGTCCCGCGCAGCCCGCAGCGCAATCTCGCGCCCGATGCCACGGCTGGCGCCAGTGATGAACAAGGTTTTGCCTTTTAGCGACATGCGCAAGCTCCTGCTTATTGTTATGCGAGCGAAGGCTCGACAAACAATGTAGACGATGGAGCTGAAATGGAAGGGGGGAGCCTGATCGTTCCCACGCTCCGCGCGGGAATACAGCCTTCGACGCTCCGCGTCATGACGGTGGCAGGCGTTGCGTCGGTGGTGTGGCAGGAACGCGGAGCGTCCCGGGAGGCATTCCCACGCGGAGCATGGGAACGATCGGAGTAGGGAGGCCGATGTGACCGTGCGTGAATAGGCGTCTGTGGCGGCGGTAGGAATGCAGTTGTCGCTTTGAGTAGTGATCGTTCCCACGCTCCGCGCGGGAATGCAGCCTTCGACGCTCCGCGTCATGACGGTGGCAAGCGTTGCATCGGCGGTGCAGCAGGAACGCGGAGCGTCCCGGTATGCATTCCCACGCGGAGCATGGGAACGATCGGAGTAGGGAGGCCGATGTCTGTGGCGGCGGTAGGAAATTCAGTTGTCGCTATGAGTAGTGATCGTTCCCACGCTCCGCGTGGGAATGCAGCCTTTGACGCTCCGCGTCATGACGGTGGCAGGCGTTGCGTCGGTGGTGCGGCAGGAACGCGGAGCGTCCCGGGAGGTATTCCCACGCGGAGCATGGGAACGATCTGCGGGTGGGATATCGGGGGCTTCAGTACCAGCGCTGAACCTCGATCAACCCCTCCAGCCCTGCATAATTTCGGGCACTCGAATACCGCCAGTGCTCAGGCAACTCGACATAACCGCGCTTTACCGGGTTGTTGTGGATGTAATCGAGTTTCTGGCGCATGACTTCTTCGCTGTAGACCATCTCTGCGTGAGCACCTTCCTGCCACATCTGATACACCCGATCTTCCTTGTGTGCCCGTTTGCTGAAGCGAAGCCGATTCAATGCTCTTTCTGCACCCTTACTTTGCAGATCATCAATGATCTGTCGAGCGGTGAAGGATTTGAACTGGCTCAGGCATTTACTCAGGTCAGGCGCCTGGGCGACGAAGTGCAGGTGGTTTTCCAGGATCACGTAGCCGTAGAGCTTCAGCTCCTGATGGGTTTGTTGATAACGCCAACAGTTGAGCAGGTGGTCGACGAGGTAGGGACGAACGAACAGTGGCAGCCACTCCACCAGCGTGCAGGTCAGGAAGTGAGGTTTGTCGGATTCGGTGATGGTGTAGCGGCTTCGGCCCATGGGATTCATCCTTGAATCTTGCGGTGCTGCTGAGAGGAACGCGGAGCGTCCCCGGATGCATTCCCACGCAGACGGTTCGACGCCTCGACGTGGGAACGATCAACGCCACGGGGAGGCGATCAGGCCGACATGACTTCGCGGATGTCGCGCGCCAGTTCGCGTACGCGTTCTTCTTCGGTGTCCCACGAGCACATGAAGCGGGCGCCGCCCTTGCCGATGAAGGTGTAGAAGCGCCAGCCGCGAGCGGTCAGGGCGGCAATGGCCGGTTCCGAGAGTTGCAGGAACACGCCGTTGGCCTGGACCGGAAACATCAGTTCCACGCCCGGGATGTCGCTGACCAGTTCAGCCAGCAGTTGCGCGCAGTGGTTGGCGTGGCGGGCGTATTTGAGCCAGGCGTCGTTTTCCAGGATGCCGACCCACGGCGCCGACAGGAAGCGCATCTTCGAAGCCAGTTGCCCGGCCTGTTTGCAGCGGTAGTCGAAGTCTTCGGCCAGTTTGTGGTTGAAGAACAGGATCGCTTCACCCACCGCCATGCCGTTTTTCGTGCCGCCGAAGCACAGTACGTCGACGCCGGCCTTCCAGGTCAGGTCCGCCGGCGAGCAGCCGAGGAAGGCGCAGGCGTTGGAAAAGCGCGCGCCGTCCATGTGCAGGTTCAAGCCCAGTTCCTTGCAGGTGTCGCTGATGGCGCGGACTTCTTCCGGGGTGTAGACGCTGCCGACTTCGGTGGCCTGGGTCAGGGTCACCACGCGCGGTTTCGGGTAGTGGATGTCCTGGCGCTTGAGCGCGACTTCGCGGATCGAGGCCGGGGTGATCTTGCCGTTTTCAGTGCCGGCGATCAGCAGTTTCGAACCGTTGGAGAAAAATTCCGGTGCGCCGCATTCGTCGGTTTCGACGTGGGCGGTTTCCGAGCAGATGACGCTGTGGTAACTCTGGCACAGCGACGACAGCGCGAGGGAGTTGGCGGCGGTGCCGTTGAAGGCGAAGAACACTTCGCAGTCGGTCTCGAACAGCTTGCGGAAATAATCGGAGGCGCGTGCTGTCCACTCATCGTCGCCATAGGCGCGCTGGTGGCCGTGGTTGGCCTGTTCCATGGCAGCCCAGGCTTCAGGGCAGATACCGGAATAGTTGTCGCTGGCGAATTGTTGGCTCTTGTCGGTCATGGCCGGCTTCCGTAATCGAGGCGCTTGTGGCGCTTCGTGGGGTCAATGATGGTGCGCACTGTACCGAAGATCATCCGGGGAGCACACGGGATGTCGCTGTCAAAACTTTACAAGGATGCGAGCCGATTATGCACCTGAGCCGGCGCGACGGCGCACTCGATCTGCTCAAGTGGCTGGCGCTGCTGAGCATGCTGCTCGATCACCTGCGATATGTCGGGATCAGCGCCGATTGGCTGTATGTGCCGGGACGGCTGGCGTTCCCGTGGTTCTGCCTGGCGATGGCGGCGAATCTGACGCGGGACGGCGCACGCAAGACCGAATGGCGCTATCTGGGCTGGTTGCTGCTGTTCAGCGCTATCAGTGAAATTCCCTACCGTCTGTACATTCCCGCGCCCGACACCTTGAACGTGATGCCCACGCTGGCGCTGGGTTTGCTGGTGGTGCGAGGCTGGCAGGATCGAGTGCTGATTTCACGCCTGCTGGGAGTCGGAGCCTTACTGGCGGCGGCGATGTTCCCGGAGCGGCTGATGTTCGGTCTGTTCGGCGTCCTGCTGCCGCTGGCGATGTTGTTGGTATTTCATCGGCCCTGGTATTTCAGCCTGCTACCAGGGCTGGTGTGTGTGGCCGCGAATCAATGGCGGGTGCTGTACGAAGCCGCGCAGTTCGGCAACATCGTCGCCATCTTCGGGCTTGCGACCTGCCTGATGGCGCCACTGCTCGGAATGTTCCTGTTGCGACACGCCACTTACCTCCACGCGCCACCCATGCGGCGCTGGGCGTATGCGCTCTATCCCGCGCATTTCATGGTCCTTCTGGCCTTGCGCCAGCTGCTTGTTTGAGTCCGTCGTCCCCGCCATGTCGTAAACGCACCTTTGCGTGGCGTCCGTAGGCATTTGACCTCCCTGCGCCGGCCATACCATCGCATCAAAGGGCACTGGCTGAACGCCGTGCCTTACCGAGACGAATGGCGCACAGATGCCGCTGGGAGAGACGCGATGTTCAGCAAGCAAGACCGGATCCAGGGTTACGACGATGCACTGCTGGCGGCGATGAATGCCGAGGAGCAACGTCAGGAAGATCACATCGAGCTGATCGCGTCGGAGAACTACACCAGCAAACGCGTGATGGAAGCGCAAGGCAGCGGCCTGACCAACAAATACGCCGAAGGCTATCCGGGCAAGCGCTACTACGGTGGCTGCGAGCACGTCGACAAGGTCGAAGCGCTGGCCATCGAACGCGCCAAGCAACTGTTCGGCGCCGATTACGCCAACGTCCAGCCGCACTCCGGTTCCTCGGCCAACAGCGCCGTGTACCTGGCCCTGCTGCAAGCAGGCGACACCATTCTCGGCATGAGCCTGGCCCACGGCGGTCACCTGACCCACGGCGCCAAGGTTTCGTCCTCGGGCAAGTTGTACAACGCCGTGCAGTACGGCATCGACACCAACACCGGCCTGATCGATTACGACGAAGTCGAGCGTCTGGCCGTCGAGCACAAACCGAAAATGATCGTCGCCGGTTTCTCGGCCTACTCGAAAACCCTCGATTTCCCGCGCTTCCGTCAGATCGCCGACAAGGTTGGCGCGCTGCTGTTCGTCGACATGGCCCACGTTGCCGGTCTGGTGGCCGCCGGTCTGTACCCGAACCCGCTGCCGTACGCCGATGTGGTCACCACCACCACCCACAAGACCCTGCGCGGTCCGCGTGGCGGCCTGATCCTGGCCAAGGCGAACGAAGAGATCGAGAAAAAGCTCAACGCGGCGGTATTCCCCGGCGCCCAGGGCGGCCCGCTGATGCACGTCATCGCCGGCAAGGCCGTGTGCTTCAAGGAAGCGCTGGAGCCTGGCTTCAAGGCCTATCAGCAACAAGTGATCGACAACGCTCAGGCGATGGCGAGCGTCTTTATCAAACGTGGCTACGATGTAGTGTCCGGCGGCACCGACAACCACCTGTTCCTGGTCAGCCTGATCCGTCAGGGCCTCACCGGTAAAGACGCAGACGCCGCCCTCGGTCGCGCGCACATCACCGTCAACAAGAACGCCGTACCGAACGACCCGCAGTCGCCGTTCGTCACCTCCGGCCTGCGCATCGGCACCCCGGCGGTGACCACCCGCGGCTTCAAGGTGACCCAGTGCGTGACGCTGGCCGGCTGGATCTGCGACATCCTCGACAACCTCGGCGATGCCGATGTCGAGGCCAACGTCGCCCAGCAGGTTTCGGCCCTGTGCGCTGACTTCCCGGTTTATCGCTGAGCGTTCTGGAGTACATGACTATGCAACGCTATTCGGGCTTCGGCCTCTTCAAACACTCCCTCAGCCACCACGAAAACTGGCAGCGTATGTGGCGCACGCCGACCCCGAAAAAGGTCTACGACGTGGTCATTGTCGGCGGCGGCGGGCACGGTCTGGCGACGGCCTACTATCTGGCCAAAGA
The DNA here is from genome assembly GCF_002113215.1 of Pseudomonas sp. B15(2017). Lineage (NCBI taxonomy): Bacteria > Pseudomonadati > Pseudomonadota > Gammaproteobacteria > Pseudomonadales > Pseudomonadaceae > Pseudomonas > Pseudomonas sp. B15(2017). The sequence continues at coordinate 112,747 of NZ_NEJZ01000007.1, read as the reverse complement.
ACACGGCATCACCAACGTGGCCGTGGTCGAGAAGGGTTGGCTGGGCGGCGGTAACACCGCGCGCAACACCACCATCGTCCGCTCCAACTACCTGTGGGACGAATCGGCGCACCTGTACGAACACGCGATGAAACTGTGGGAAGGCCTTTCGCAAGACCTGAACTACAACGTGATGTTCTCCCAGCGCGGCGTCTACAACCTGTGCCACACCCTGCAGGACATCCGTGATTCCGAGCGTCGGGTCAGCGCCAACCGCCTCAACGGCGTGGACGGCGAACTGCTCAACGCCAAGCAAGTCGCGGACGAAATTCCGTACCTCGACTGCTCGAAAAACACCCGCTACCCGGTGATGGGCGCAACCGTTCAGCGTCGCGGCGGCGTGGCCCGTCACGATGCCGTGGCGTGGGGCTTTGCCCGTGCCGCCGACGCCTTGGGCGTGGACCTGATCCAGCAGACCGAAGTGATCGGTTTCCGCAAGGAAAACGGCGTGTGCATCGGCGTTGAAACCAACAAGGGTTTCATCGGCGCCAAGCGCGTCGGCGTGGTGACCGCCGGTAACTCCGGGCACATGGCCAAACTCGCCGGTTTCCGTCTGCCGATCGAATCCCACCCGTTGCAGGCGCTGGTGTCCGAGCCGATCAAACCGATCATCGACAGCGTGATCATGTCCAACGCCGTGCACGGTTACATCAGCCAGTCCGACAAGGGCGACCTGGTGATCGGCGCCGGTATCGACGGCTACAACGGCTACGGCCAGCGCGGTTCGTACCCGGTGATCGAGCACACCATCCAGGCCATCGTCGAGATGTTCCCGGTGCTGTCGCGGGTGCGCATGAACCGTCAATGGGGCGGCATCGTCGACACCACGCCGGACGCCTGCCCGATCATTTCGAAAACCCCGGTGCCGAACATGTTCTTCAACTGCGGTTGGGGCACCGGCGGCTTCAAGGCCACACCGGGTTCGGGCAACGTGTTTGCCGCGAGTCTGGCCAAGGGTGAAATGCACCCGCTGGCCGCACCTTTCTCCATCGACCGTTTCCACAGCGGTGCGTTGATCGATGAACACGGCGCTGCGGCTGTCGCCCACTAACAGGAGAAATCCCCATGTTGCATATCTTCTGTCCTCACTGCGGCGAACTGCGCTCCGAAGAGGAATTCCATGCATCCGGCCAGGCGCACATTCCGCGTCCGCTGGATCCGAACAGCTGCACCGACGAGGAGTGGGGCGACTACATGTTCTTCCGTGACAACCCTCGCGGTCTGCACCACGAGTTGTGGGATCACGTCGCCGGTTGCCGCCAGTACTTCAACGTCACCCGCGACACCGTGACCTACGAGATTCTCGAAACCTACAAGATCGGCACCAAGCCGCAATTCACCGACAAGGCTGACACTGCGAAAACAGCCACGACGGCGCTGGGAGAGAAGGTATGAGCCAGACCAATCGCCTGTCCAACGGTGGACGGATCGACCGCAACAAAGTGCTGAGCTTCACCTTCAACGGCCAGACCTACAAAGGTTTCGAAGGCGACTCGCTGGCCGCAGCCCTGCTGGCCAACGGCGTCGACATCATTGGCCGCAGCTTCAAGTATTCGCGTCCACGCGGCATCTTCGCCGCCGGTGCCGAAGAGCCGAACGCGGTGCTGCAGATCGGCGCAACCGAAGCCACCCAGATTCCCAATGTGCGCGCCACGCAACAGGCGTTGTACCAGGGCCTGGTCGCCACCAGCACCAACGGCTGGCCGAGCGTCAACAACGACATGATGGGGATTCTCGGCAAGGTCGGCGGCAAGCTGATGCCACCGGGTTTCTACTACAAAACCTTCATGTATCCGCAATCGTTCTGGATGACTTACGAGAAGTACATCCGCAAGGCTGCAGGTTTAGGTCGCTCGCCGACCGAGGTCGATCCGGACACCTACGACTACATGAACCAGCACTGCGACGTGCTGATCGTCGGCGCCGGCCCGGCCGGTCTGGCCGCTGCGCTGGCGGCTGCGCGCAGCGGTGCGCGGGTGATCATCGCCGATGAACAGGAAGAGTTCGGCGGCAGCCTGCTCGACTCCCGCGAAAGCCTCGACGGCAAGCCTGCGATGGAGTGGGTGGCCAGTGTCATCGCTGAATTGAAGAACACTCCGGACGTGCTGCTGTTGCCGCGCGCCACGGTCAACGGTTACCACGACCACAACTTCCTGACCATTCACGAACGCCTCACCGATCACCTCGGTGACCGTGCTCCGATCGGCCAGGTGCGTCAGCGCATTCACCGCGTCCGCGCCAAGCGTGTGGTGCTGGCGACCGGCGCTCACGAGCGTCCGCTGGTCTACGGCAACAACGACGTGCCGGGCAACATGCTCGCCGGCGCAGTGTCGACCTACGTGCGCCGTTACGGCGTGGCACCGGGCAAAAAGCTGGTGCTGTCGACCAACAACGATCACGCCTATCGGGTGGCGCTGGACTGGCTCGACGCCAGCCTGCAAGTGGTCGCCATCGCCGACGCGCGCAGCAATCCGCGTGGTGCACTGGTGGAAGAAGCGCGCGCCAAAGGCATTCGCATCCTCACCGGCAGCGCCGTGATCGAGGCCCGTGGCAGCAAGCACGTCACCGCTGCCCGCGTGGCGGCGATCGATGTCAAAGGCCACAAGGTCACCAGCCCGGGCGAATGGCTCGACTGCGACCTGATCGCCAGCTCCGGCGGTTACAGCCCGGTGGTTCACCTGGCGTCGCACCTTGGCGGCAAGCCGATCTGGCGCGAAGACATCCTCGGTTTCGTACCGGGCGAAGCACCGCAAAAACGCGTGTGCGTCGGTGGCATCAACGGCGTCTACGGTCTTGGCGATTCGCTGGCTGACGGTTTTGAAGGCGGCGTGCGCGCTGCGTCCGAAGCCGGTTTCCAGACCGTTGAAGCCGTGTTGCCGAAAGCCCTGAGCCGTCTCGAAGAACCCACCCTGGCGCTGTTCCAGGTGCCGCACGAGAAAGGTACTTCCCGGGCGCCGAAGCAATTCGTCGACCTGCAGAACGACGTGACCGCCGCCGCCATCGAACTGGCGACCCGCGAAGGTTTCGAATCGGTCGAGCACGTCAAACGCTACACCGCGCTGGGCTTCGGCACCGATCAGGGCAAGCTCGGCAACGTCAACGGCCTGGCGATTGCCGCCCGTTCGCTGAACGTGACCATCCCGCAGATGGGCACCACGATGTTCCGTCCGAACTACACGCCGGTGACATTCGGCGCGGTAGCCGGCCGTCACTGCGGGCACATCTTCGAACCGGTGCGCTACACCGCGCTGCATCAATGGCACCTGAAAAACGGCGCCGAGTTCGAAGACGTCGGTCAGTGGAAACGTCCGTGGTACTTCCCGAAAAACGGCGAAGACATGCATGCCGCGGTCAAACGCGAATGCAAGGCTGTGCGCGACAGCGTTGGCCTGCTGGACGCCTCGACCCTGGGCAAGATCGACATCCAGGGCCCGGACGCCCGCGAGTTCCTCAACCGCGTGTACACCAACGCCTGGACCAAGCTCGACGTGGGCAAGGCCCGTTACGGCCTGATGTGCAAGGAAGACGGCATGGTCTTCGACGACGGTGTGACGGCGTGTCTGGCCGACAACCATTTCGTCATGACCACCACCACCGGCGGCGCGGCTCGCGTCCTGCAGTGGCTGGAGCTGTACCACCAGACCGAATGGCCGGACCTGAAGGTTTATTTCACCTCCGTCACCGACCACTGGGCGACCATGACCCTGTCCGGCCCGAACAGCCGCAAGCTGCTCAGCGCCGTGACCGACATCGATCTGGCCAACGAAGCGTTCCCGTTCATGACCTGGAAAGAAGGTCTGGTCGGCGGTGTGCCGGCACGGGTGTTCCGCATCTCGTTCACCGGTGAGCTGTCGTACGAAGTCAACGTCCAGGCCGACTACGCGATGGGCGTGCTGGAAAAAATCGTCGAGGCGGGCAAGCAGTACAACCTGACCCCGTATGGCACCGAGACCATGCACGTGCTGCGGGCCGAGAAGGGCTTCATCATCGTCGGCCAGGACACCGACGGCTCGATGACCCCGGACGACCTGAACATGGGTTGGTGTGTCGGTCGCACCAAGCCGTTCTCGTGGATCGGCCAGCGCGGCATGAACCGTGAAGACTGCGTGCGTGACCAGCGTAAACAACTGGTGGGCCTGAAGCCGATCGATCCGAACGTGTGGCTGCCGGAAGGTGCACAGCTGGTGTTCAACACCAAGCAGTCGATCCCGATGACCATGGTCGGCCACGTGACCTCCAGCTACGCGCACAACTCCCTCGGCTATTCGTTTGCCATGGGCGTGGTGAAGGGCGGTCTGAAGCGCATGGGCGAGCGGGTGTTCGCACCGCTGGCGGACGGCAGCGTGATCGAGGCGGAAATCGTTTCTTCGGTGTTCTTCGATCCGAAAGGCGATCGCCAGAACATTTGACACTGATCGTTCCCACGTCGAGGCGTCGAACCGTCTGCGTGGGAATGCATCCCGGGACGCTCCGCGTCCCAAGAGCGGACGCAGAGCGTCCATGGCGGCATTCCCACGCAGAGCGTGGGAACGATCAAACAAAAGAATAGGTGCTTTATGACCGCAGCCAACGTTTACCAACAACGCCCGACCAACGGGGCCAAGGCCGAGTCGTCGCTGCATCACGCCGACCTCGCCAGCCTGGTCGGCAAGGGCCGCAAGACCGCCGGCGTGACCGTGCGCGAGAAGAAACTCCTCGGCCATCTGACCATCCGTGGCGACGGTCACGATGTCGCGTTCGCTGCCGGCGTGCACAAAGCGCTGGGCATCGAATTGCCGGGCGCCCTGAGCGTGATCGTCAAAGGCGAAACCAGCCTGCAATGGATGGGGCCGGATGAGTGGCTGCTGATCGTGCCGAGCGGTGAAGAATTCGCCGCCGAGCAGAAACTGCGCGAAGCGCTGGGCGATCTGCACATCGCAATCGTCAACGTCAGCGGCGGGCAGCAAATACTCGAACTGAGCGGCCCGAACGTGCGTCAGGTGCTGATGAAATCCACCAGCTACGACGTGCACCCGAACAACTTCCCGGTCGGCAAGGCCGTTGGCACGGTGTTCGCCAAGTCGCAGCTGATGATTCGCCACACCGCCGAAGACACCTGGGAACTGCTGATCCGTCGCAGCTTCTCGGATTACTGGTGGTTGTGGTTGCAGGATGCGTCTGCCGAATACGGCCTAAGCGTTCAGGCGTAATGATCGTTCCCACGCTTTGCGTGGGAATGCATCCCGGGACGCTCCGCGTCCCAAGAACGGACGCAGAGCGTCCATTGCGGCATTCCCACGCAGAGCAATGGGAACGATCAGAGGCCAGACCCAGGAGAAAACGATGAGCCGCGCCCCGGATACATGGATTCTGACCGCCGACTGCCCCAGCGTTCTCGGCACCGTGGACGCGGTGACGCGTTTTCTGTTCGAGCAGGGCTGTTACGTCACCGAGCACCACTCGTTCGATGACCGGCTTTCGGGCCGGTTCTTCATTCGGGTGGAATTCCGTCAGCCCGAAGGCTTCGACGAGCAATCCTTCCGCGCCGGCCTCGCCGAACGCGGTCAGGCGTTCGGCATGATCTTCGAGCTGACCGCGCCGAACTACCGGCCAAAAGTGGTGATCATGGTTTCCAAGGCCGATCACTGCCTCAACGACTTGCTCTACCGCCAGCGCATCGGCCAGTTGTCGATGGATGTGGCGGCGGTGGTCTCCAACCACCCGGACCTCAAGCCGCTGGCCGACTGGCACCAGATTCCCTACTACCATTTCCCCCTCGACCCCAACGACAAACCCGCCCAGGAACGGCAGGTGTGGCAGGTGATCGAGGAGGCCGGCGCTGAACTGGTGATTCTCGCCCGCTACATGCAGGTGCTGTCACCGGAGCTGTGCCGCAAGCTCGATGGCAAGGCGATCAACATTCACCACTCGCTGCTGCCGGGCTTCAAGGGCGCCAAGCCGTATCACCAGGCCTACAACAAGGGCGTGAAACTGGTGGGCGCCACGGCGCATTACATTAACAACGACCTCGACGAGGGGCCGATCATCGCCCAGGGCGTCGAGGCGGTGGATCACAGTCATTACCCCGAAGACCTGATCGCCAAGGGGCGTGATATCGAAGGCCTGACCTTGGCCCGGGCGGTGGGGTATCACATTGAGCGGAGGGTGTTTTTGAACGCCAATCGCACGGTCGTTCTCTAGATCGCTTTCGCGAGCAAGCTCGCTCCCACATTGGAATGCGTACCCCTGTGGGAGCGAGCTTGCTGGCGATGAGGCCATAACAGGCAACACAAGAATCAGCATCTGTACCCGAGCACTTAACGCGCTGCCTGCCTGGGCGGCGCGGTTCCATAAAAACAACAGCGAGGTGAAAGCATGTCTGGCAATCGTGGTGTGGTGTATCTCGGCGCTGGCAAGGTCGAAGTACAGAAAATCGACTATCCGAAAATGCAGGACCCGCGCGGCAGGAAGATCGAGCACGGCGTCATCCTGCGTGTGGTTTCAACCAATATTTGCGGATCCGACCAGCACATGGTGCGCGGCCGTACTACCGCCCAGGTCGGTCTGGTGCTGGGGCACGAGATCACCGGTGAAGTGATCGAGAAGGGCAGCGACGTCGAAAACCTGAAAATCGGCGACCTGGTGTCCGTTCCGTTCAACGTGGCTTGCGGGCGCTGCCGTTCCTGCAAGGAGCAACACACCGGCGTCTGCCTGACCGTCAACCCGGCCCGCGCCGGCGGTGCCTACGGTTACGTCGACATGGGCGACTGGACCGGCGGCCAGGCCGAATACGTGCTGGTGCCGTACGCCGACTTCAACCTGCTGAAACTGCCGGACCGCGACAAGGCCATGGAGAAAATCCGTGACCTGACCTGCCTCTCCGACATTCTGCCGACCGGTTACCACGGCGCCGTTACCGCCGGCGTTGGTCCGGGCAGCACCGTTTACATCGCGGGTGCAGGTCCGGTCGGTCTGGCCGCAGCCGCCTCCGCCCGTTTGCTCGGCGCGGCGGTGGTGATCGTCGGAGACGTCAATACCATCCGCCTGGCCCACGCCAAGGCTCAGGGTTTCGAGATTGTTGACCTGTCGAAAGACACCCCGTTGCACGAACAGATCGCTGCATTGCTGGGCGAGCCTGAAGTGGATTGCGCGGTGGACTGCGTCGGCTTCGAAGCTCGCGGCCATGGTCACGACGGCGTCAAATCCGAAGCCCCGGCCACGGTGCTCAACTCGCTGATGGGCGTGGTGCGTGTCGCCGGCAAGATCGGTATTCCGGGCCTGTACGTGACCGAAGATCCGGGCGCTGTCGATGCCGCCGCGAAAATGGGCAGCCTGAGCATCCGCTTCGGCCTAGGCTGGGCGAAATCCCACAGCTTCCACACTGGCCAGACCCCGGTGATGAAGTACAACCGCCAGCTGATGCAGGCGATCATGTGGGACCGCATCAACATCGCCGAAGTGGTGGGCGTGCAGGTCATCAGCCTCGACCAGGCGCCGGAAGGCTACGGCGAATTCGATGCGGGTGTACCTAAGAAGTTTGTGATTGATCCGCACAAGTTGTTCAGTGCGGCGTAAGCGATGAGGCAATAAAAAAACGGCGACCTCGGGTCGCCGTTTTTTATTGGAAGACGAAAAGCTTCGGGTGTTTTATTCCGGCCGAACCTCTTCTGCCTGCATTCCCTTCTGTCCTTTTCTTGCAACGAAACTCACGGACTGCCCTTCTTTAAGGCTTTTGAAGCCGTCACTCTGGATCGCTTTGAAATGGACAAAAAGGTCATCGCCTCCACCTTGTGGGGTAATGAATCCGAACCCTTTTTCATCATTGAACCATTTGACGGTTCCTTTCACTCTTTCATCTGACATGTTCGTGCTTCCCGCTTCGTTTGATTGATTGACGCGTTACAAAAGCTTAGAGAACCGAGCCGGTCTGGCTACGTCCTCGTCTTGAGCCAGTCGGATGTTGATTGCATAAAACTGGCCTTTATCACTTTGCACAAGGTCATAAGTGACCTTTCGCCCCGCTTTGATATGTTTGAAGTCCGGATGGCCCCGGTCGATGCAGAAGATGATCGGCGAGACTTTTGAGTCTGGTATTTCATTGCGCTCTACGCATTGCTTTTCCATCGCCGTATCTCCCATTCAAATGGCTGGCGCCTGACCCTCGCTGTTTCCGAATCATTGATGCCACTTCACCGTATTCCAGTTCCGATGACTCGGTAACTGTCATATCTGACAGGTAAAGAAATCCTTTCGGCATCAACGCCCGCCTTTTTATGAAGGTGAGAAATAAAGGGTCGGTCCTTCGGCTGAAAGCGCGTCACGCTTCCTTCACAAACAGGATGTGAATATCCAGTTGCACGCCGGAACATGCTGCCGCCTACCCGGTCAAACCGGCAGTTTGATCGCCAGTATCCGGGCGATCTTCACGCCACAAGAGGATGTCTGAATGAAGATTTCACGCGGTTTTGCCCTGGCATCGCTCCTGACCCTGGCGGCAGGACCGGTGTTTGCCGGTTTCAGTTTGAACGACGTGGCCGGCGTGGTATCGGGCATGCAGGGCGGGGACAAGGCTGCAACCGCAGCGCCGACCTCGGAAACCGCTGGCTTGTTGAGTGCGCTGAGCGCGCTGGACCTGACGCCCCAACAAGCCGTGGGTGGCACCAGTGCCATGTTGGGCCTGGCGAAGAACCAATTGAGCAGCACTGATTATTCCGAACTGGCCAAGGAAGTGCCCGGTATCGACCAATTGTCGGGCGGCGCTGGCAGTCTGGCGGCGTTGAGCGGCTTGCTCGGCTCGTCCGGCAAGTCAGCCGGGCTGGAAAATGCGCTGGGCAACGTCAAAGACACCAATGACCTGAACAACGCCTTCGGTGCGTTGGGCATGGACAGCGGGATGGTCGGCCAGTTTGCCCCGATCCTCCTGCAATACCTTGGTCAGCAGGGTGTCGGTGGTTCGTTGCTGCAAAGCCTGGGCAGCATCTGGGGCACCGGCACCAACGGTTGACTCAGCGGCGCTCGTCCTTGAGTTCGTTGATGCGCTGATCCTTGAGGGTCCAGAGCTGATTGACCCAGTTCTGGACCTTCTCGCGAAACACCGGATCGTTTTCGTAATCGCCCTGCCACAAGGCCGGATCCAGCTCGCGGGTCTGGATGTCGATGATCACGCGCGGCACGTTGCCGCTGATCAGGTCCCAGAACCCCGGAATCTTCTGCTGTGGATAAACCACGGTCACATCGAGAATCGCGTCCAGCTGTTCGCCCATCGCCGCCAGTACGAACGCCACGCCGCCCGCCTTGGGCTTGAGCAGGTGGCTGAACGGTGACTGCTGCTGAGTGCTTTTGGCAGCCGTGTAACGCGTGCCTTCCAGATAATTCACCACCGTCACCGGCTGGCGCTTGAACAGCTCGCACGCAGCCTTGGTGATTTCCAGATCCTTGCCGGCCAGCTCCGGGTTCTTCGCCAGGAACGCCTTGGTGTAGCGCTTCATGAACGGGTAATCCAGCGCCCACCAGGCCAGGCCCAGGAACGGTACCCAGATCAGTTCTTTCTTGAGGAAGAACTTGAAGAACGGCGTGCGCCGGTTGAGGGTCTGGATCAGCGCCGGAATATCGACCCAGGACTGATGGTTGCTGATCACCAGGTAGGAAGTGTCGCTGCGCAGGTCTTCGCCGCCGCGAATGTCCCATTGGGTGGGGATGCACAGGCGAAAGATCAGCTTGTCGATTTCTGCCCAGGTTTCGGCGATCCACATCACCGCCCACGAGGCGTAGTCGCGAAAGCGCCCCGGCAGGACCAGCTTGAGCAGGGCGAACACCATCAGCGGGCCGAAGAGCACGAGGGTGTTGGACAACAGCAGCAGGGTGACGAGACAGCCGGTGAGCAAGCGGCGCATAAGCAACTCTTGGAAAACGGATGGGCGCGCCATGATAAGTGGCTTCGGCCAGCAGGCCAAATCGTCCGGTGACGAATGTTTCACCTTTGGCGCGTTAGCCTGATCGTCCCCACGCTCTGCGTCCCTGTGACGCGGAGCGTCACCTGATGCATTCCCACGCGGAGCGTGGGAACGATCAAGTAAACAACGGTCTAAAATCTCGCGTCTGACGCCCCCATTTCCCAAGGAAGCCCCTTACGTGAAATCCCTCCTTGCATTGCTTTCCCTCGTAGCCCTGCCGGTTCTCGCCGCCGAGCCGACCCTGTACGGTCGTTACGAATACATCGCGCTGCCGGAAATCGGCGGTGAAGTGCTCAAGGCCAAGATGGACACCGGCGCGCTGACCGCCTCGCTGTCGGCCAAGGACATCGAGACGTTCAAACGCGACGGCGAAGACTGGGTGCGTTTCCGCCTGGCCACCAAGGACGCGAGCAACAAGGTGTACGAACACAAGGTCGCGCGGATCAGCAAGATCAAGAGCCGCTCGGATGAAGAAGACGAGGGCGAAAGCACCGAAGTGGCCAAGCGCCCGGTGGTCGATCTGGAGCTGTGCCTGGGCGACATCAAGCGTACCGTGGAGGTCAACCTGACCGACCGCAGCAACTTCAACTACCCGTTGCTGATCGGCGCCAAGGCTCTGCGTGAGTTTGGCGCGGCGGTGAACCCGGCGCGGCGCTTCACGGCGGACAAACCTGATTGCTGATCGAGCGTCGTGTCTCGCAAATGCTGTTCCTTTTTGACGGTGTCTGTTGCCGTCATGCTGCGTTGCCGCTCCTCGCCATAGCGGGCTATGACTCGTCGCGGCGCCTTGCCTGACGACAACAGCCACTCGTCAAAAAAGGAACGCATTTGTGAGACGCGACGCTGGTGGTCTCATTGACGTAACGCCGGGCTTGGGGCACCGTTCGCGCACTTAACCCACAGGCTCGGACGCCATGCCTCATATCCTGATTGTCGAAGACGAAGCGGCGATTGCCGACACGCTGATTTTTGCCTTGCAGGGCGAGGGCTTCACCACGACCTGGCTGAATCTGGGTGCGGCGGCGCTGGAGCATCAGCGCCAGACCCCGGCGGATCTGATCATCCTCGACATCGGTCTGCCGGACATCAGCGGCTTTGAAACCTGCAAGCAGTTGCGTCGTTTCAGTGAAGTGCCGGTGCTGTTTCTCAGCGCGCGCAACGCCGAAATCGATCGCGTGGTGGGGCTGGAGATCGGCGCCGACGATTACGTGGTCAAGCCGTTCAGCCCACGTGAAGTGGCGGCCCGGGTCCGGGCGATTCTCAAACGCATGGCGCCACGTCCGCCAGCTGATGCCTGGTCGGGAGTGTTTCGCATCGATCCCGAGCGCGTACAGATCAGCTATCGCGGCCAACCCCTGAGCCTGACCCGCCACGAATTCCGCCTGCTGCAATGCCTGCTCGAACAGCCCGAGCGGGTGTTCAGCCGCGAGCAACTGCTTGATGCGCTGGGCGTGGCGGCGGATGCCGGTTACGAGCGCAGCATCGACAGCCATATCAAAAGCGTGCGCGCCAAATTGCGTCTGGTGCGCGCCGAGGCCGAGCCGATCCAGACCCATCGCGGCCTCGGTTACAGCTACAGCCCGGGGCACAGCTGATGTCGCTGGGGCTGCGGATTTTCCTGGTGTACGTGCTGTTCATCGGCCTGACCGGGTATTTCGTGCTCAACACCGTGATGGAAGAAATCCGCCCCGGCGTGCGCCAGTCCACCGAAGAAACCCTGGTCGATACCGCCAACCTGATGGCGGAAATCCTGCGGGACGATTTCAAGGCCGGCACGCTCAATCAGAACCGCTGGCCCGAATTGCTCCGCGCCTATGGTGAGCGCCAGCCGAAGGCGACAATCTGGGGCCTGGCGAAGAACCAGGTCAACCACCGCATCTACGTCACCGACGCCAAGGGCATTGTGGTGCTGGACTCCAGTGGTCTGGCCGTCGGTCAGGACTACTCGCGCTGGAACGACGTCTACCTGACCCTGCGCGGCGAGTACGGCGCACGCTCCAGCCGCAGCGACCCGAATGACCCGAACTCTTCAGTGATGCACGTCGGCGCACCGATCCGCGACAACGGCGCGATCATCGGCGTGGTCACCGTGGCCAAACCCAACAGTTCACTGCAACCCTATGTCGATCGCACGGAACGGCGTTTGCTCGGTTACGGCGCTGGGTTGATCGGCCTCGGCCTGCTGTTGGGCGCCGGGCTGTCGTGGTGGCTGAGCCGCGCGCTGCACCGCTTGACCGTGTACGCCCAGGCGGTGAGCGAGGGCCGTCGGGTGGCGGTGCCGCACTATCGCGGTGGCGAGCTGGAGCAGTTGGCGACCGCCGTGGAACAGATGCGCATCCAGCTCGAAGGCAAGGCCTACGTCGAACGCTATGTGCACACCCTGACCCATGAATTGAAGAGCCCGCTGGCGGCGATTCGCGGTGCCGCCGAGTTGTTGCAGGGCGAGATGCCGACGGATCAGCGCCTGCGTTTCGTCGGCAATATCGACAATGAAAGTGCCCGCATGCAGCAGTTGATCGAACGCCTGCTGAACCTTGCCCAGGTCGAGCAGCGGCAGGGCCTTGAGGAGCGCGTCGCCGTGCCGTTGGCGGCGCTGGTGAATGAGTTGCTACAGGCACAAATGGCGCGTATCGAAGGCCGGCAACTGCGGATCGAGCAAACCATCGCGCCGGATCTGGCGTTGATCGGCGAGCCGTTTCTGCTGCGTCAGGCGCTGGCCAATCTGCTGGAAAACGCGCTGGATTTCACGCCGCAAAACGGTTCGCTGCGCTTCAGTGCCGAGCGGGTTGGCGAGCAGGTCGTGCTTCGACTGTTCAACGAAACCACGCCGATTCCCGACTATGCCTTACCCCGCTTGAGCGAGCGCTTCTACTCTTTGCCCCGTCCGGACAGCGGACGTAAAAGCACCGGTCTCGGGCTCAACTTCGTCGAAGAGGTGGTCAAGTTGCACGGTGGTTCGCTGCGCATCGGCAACGTTGAAGGCGGGGTGGAAGTCGTTCTGCAGTTGTAGTCTCCACACAAACTCCACATTCCTCCCACAAAACCCCCACATCCCCTTTGCAGACTCTGCCCATCGAAACAGGGAGAGTCCCATGAACAAAAGTCTGACGATAAAACTCGGGGCCATTGCCCTGCTGATCCTGGTGTTGCTGGTGCCGCTGCTGATGATCGACGGCATCATCGATGATCGCCAGCAACTGCGTGACGGTGTGCTGGAAGACATCGCCAGAAGCTCGAGCTACAGCCAGCAACTCAGCGGGCCGGTGATGGTTGTGCCGTATCGCAAAGTGGTGCGCACCTGGAAGACCAAAGAGAAGAGCGACGAGCGATACCAGGAAATCGGCGAAGAACGTGGGCGCCTGTATTTCCTGCCGGAGCGTTTTGAGCTCGACGGCCAGGTGCAGACCGAGCTGCGCGCCCGGGGCATTTATGAGGCGCGGCTGTTCCATGCCGACAACCGCATCAGCGGGCATTTCTCGCTGCCGGCACAGTTGGGGATCAAGGAAGACTTCGTCGATTACACCTTCGATGCGCCATTCCTGGCGGTCGGCATCAGCGACATTCGCGGGATCGAAAACGCGCTGAAGCTGGAACTGGGTGCGCAACGCCTGGACTTCGTGCCCGGCACTCAGGTCGGCTGGCTGGGCGAGGGGGTGCGAGTGACGCTGCCGGCGCTGGACACCGGCAAGACCACGGAACTGGCCTTCGGCTTCGACCTGCGCCTGCAAGGCACCGGCTCGTTGCAGGTGCTGCCGGTGGGCAAGACCAGCCGGGTTAACCTCGCTGCCAACTGGCCGCACCCAAGCTTCATCGGTAACTTCCTGCCGGCCAAGCGCGAGATCAACGATCAGGGTTTTACCGCTGACTGGCAGACCTCGTTTTTCTCCACCAATTTGCAAGAAGCGATGAGCCGTTGCGTGTCGGGCAATGATTGCGAGGCGTTCAACGGGCGCAGTTTCGGCGTGAGCTTCATCGATCCGGTGGATCAATATCTGAAGAGTGACCGGGCGATCAAATATGCGCTGTTGTTCATCGTCCTGACGTTCGCCGGTTTCTTCCTGTTCGAAGTGCTGAAAAGCCTGGCGGTGCACCCGGTGCAATACGCGCTGGTGGGGGTGGCGCTGGCGTTCTTTTATCTGTTGTTGCTGTCGTTGTCCGAGCACATCGGATTTGCCCTGGCGTATCTGTTGTCGGCCAGCGGTTGTGTGTTGTTGATCGGCTTCTATGTCTGCCACGTACTGCGCAGCGTGCGGCATGGCTTGAGTTTTTCGGCGGGGTTGGCGGCGTTGTACGGCTTGCTCTATGGCCTGCTGAGTGCCGAGGATTACGCGCTGCTGATGGGCTCGTTGCTGCTGTTCGGTCTGCTCGGTGTGTTCATGGTGCTGACCCGCAATCTGGACTGGTACGGGATCGGGCAGAAACCGGCCAAACCGCTGGAATTCGATATCGGAGCGGTGCAATGAGCCGGTTCGTGGGGTTGCGTGAGGAGCAGCGGGAGGCCGAGGTGTTAATGACGCTGATTATCGGGTTTCTGCCAGTTGGACCGCGCTGTTGCATTCGCGAGCAAGCTCGCTCCCACAGGAAGGGTGTTGCTTCAGATTGCTCCGTCGCATCCAGGACCAGTGTGGGAGCGAGCTTGCTCGCGAAGGGGCCGGAACAGTCGGCCTAGACCTTCGGCATGGTCGCAATCATCGACGGCCGCTGGCTCACTTCAAAGAACCAGTTGGCCAGTTGCGGGTTGGCGTCACGCCAGCCCAGATCCGGGAAGCGCAGATCCAGATAATCCAGCGCACAGGCCACGCTGATCGAGGCGACGTCGAAGTGGCAGGTCAGCTCGGCAATCGCGTCGCGCTCCAGCAGGGCGAGGGCGCGGCGGATTTTCTCGCGCTGGGCCTCGAGCCATTCGTCCCAGTGTTTTTCCGGAGCACGCAGCGCTTGCTCGTAACGCACCATGACCGAGGCGTCCATGATTCCGTCGGCCATCGAGGCCAGGGTCAGGCGCCGCCAGCGGGCCGAGCCGTCGCGGGGGATCAACGGGTTGCCGACGTGCTGGTGGTCGAGGTAATCGAGGATCACCCGGCTGTCATGGATGACGTTGCCGTCGGCCAGGCGCAGGGCCGGGATCTTGCCCAGCGGGTTGTCTTCGTTGAGGGCGGCGTCCGGGCTGACAGGGCTGAGCACGCAGTCCTGCAGCGCGACGCGATCCTGCTGGCCGGTCTCGTGCAGCAGCACCATGACTTTGCGCACGAACGGGGACAGGGTGTTGTGGAACAGGGTCATGCTGGGAGCGGACATCGGCAGGGTCTCGGTCAGGGGCAATGACGGGCAGCATAGCGCGTTGCCCGTCAGGCTCAAGCCGTTCAGCGACGTTGCAGCAATCCGCGCAGGGCAATGGCGGCCGGAACGCCCAGGCCAATCCAGCTCAAGCCATCCCAGATCCCGTCGCCCAGCAGCGCCGCGAACAGGCCCGCCGCACTCAGCAGCGCGATCACCAGCGGCGTGCTGAAGACCTTCCAGAAATTCGACTGACGCGGCTTCATGCAGAGGCCTCCGCCGCTTCCAGTACCGGTTTCGCAGCCTTGCGCCGTACCACCCACAAATACACGCCACTGGCGAGGACGATGATGGTCAGCACGTCCAGCGTGGCCCAGAGGATTTTCATCGGCATGCCACCGTAGTCACCGAAGTGCAGCGGCTGCGACATGCCCATGGCGTCCATGTACCACGGTCGTTCTGCCACCGCCGTGACTTGCAGGGTGCTGGCGTCGATCAGTACCGGGGTCAGCAGGTGCGAGGTCAGGTGAGTGCCGCCTTTCATGAACACCGAGTAATGGTGCTCGCTGGAGAAGCGGGTGCCGGGGAATGCGATGAAGTCCGGCTTCATCTCCGGTGTGACGCTTGCGGCGATGTCCAGCACCCGGGTGGCCGGGGCCAGTTGCGTCAGCGGCGGGGCATCGCGGTAGGGCGCGATCAGGGTGGTCAGCGCATCGGCGCGCCATGCGGCGATCAGCAGATCGGCGCAGGCGCTGATCACGCCGGTCACACCCACCACCAGCGCCCAGGTCAGGGTCACCACGCCGATCAGGTTGTGCAGGTCGAGCCAGCGCAGGCGGGTGGATTTGTCCTGGCGCACCGTGCCGAACTTCAAACGGCGCATGAACGGCAGGTACAACACCGTGCCGGACACGATCGCGACTACGAACAGCAAACCCATGAACGCCAGCAGCAGCTTGCCCGGCAGCCCGGCGAACATGTCGACGTGCAGACGCAGGATGAACAGCATCAGCCCCCCGTTGGCCGATGGCATCTCCAGCGCTTCGCCGGTACGCGCATCGAGCATGAAGGTGTGCGAGGAGTTGGGCTCGGTGCCGGCGGTCTTGGCCATGATGGTCAGCACTGCATTCGGCTCGTCGTCTTCGAAGCCGAAATACTGTACGACTTCACCGGGCCGATGCTTCTCCGCCGCTTCGACCAGTTGCGCCAGGTTCAGATGCGGCGTGTCCGCCGGCATCAACCGCAACTCGGGCGCATCGCCCAACAGGTGGTCGATTTCGTGATGGAAAATCAGCGGCAGGCCGGTCAGGGCCAACAGCAGCAAAAACACGGTGCAAATGAGGCTGGTCCAGGTGTGGACGAAGGACCAGCGACGAATTGTTTTACTTTTCATTTCATGACCTTCAAAAACACCCAGGCCGTCCACGAGGAACGGCCTGGTTGCAGGGCCTGTTTCAGTTCAGGCGCTTACCACTTGTAGGTGGCGCTGGCGATGACGCTGCGCTGGTCACCGTAGTAGCAATAGAAGCCGTCGCAGGTGGAGATGTAGTCCTTGTCGAACAGGTTGGTCGCGTTGAGTGCCAGCGACGCGCCTTTGAGGCTGTTGTCCAGACGGCCGAGGTCGTAATGCACAGCGGCGTCGAACACGGTGTAGGCGTCCGCCTTGCCCAGCCAGGTGTTGGCCTTGTCGCCGTAGGTGTTGCCGGTGTAGCGCACACCGCCGCCGATGCCGAAGCCGTCGAGTACGCCGCTGTGCCAGGTGTAGTCGGTCCACAGCGAGGCTTGCTGGTTCGGCATCAGTTGCAGACGGTTGCCCTTGTCGACACCTTTCTGCACTTCGGATTTGGCCAGGGTGTAGGCGGCGATGACTTTCAGGTTATCGGTAACGTCGGAGACGGCTTCCAGCTCCAGGCCTTTGACTTTCACTTCACCGGTCTGGCTGGTGATGGTCACGTTGTTGACGATTGAGTTGACCGAGACGTTCTTCTGGGTCAGGTCATACACCGCTGCGCTGAGCAGAGTCTTGCTGCCCGGTGGCTGGTACTTGATGCCCAGTTCCCACTGCTTGCCCTCGGTGGGCTTGAACGAGTCGGTGGCAGTGGCATCGGCGCCGCTGGTTGGCTGGAAGGATTCGGCGTACGACAGGTACGGCACGAAACCCGAGTCGAACACATAGCTGATCGCCGCGTTACCGCTGAACGCCTTGTCACGCTGGGTGTTGGTGGCGTCGCCCTTGTTGAAGAACCTGGTGCTGGTGTGCACCCAGTCTTCGCGGCCGCCCAGGGTCAGGCGCCACTGGTCCAGGGCCATCTGGTCCTGCACGTAGAGGCCGCTCTGGTAGGTTTTCTGGTTGTAGTCATAGAACGCCGAGGAGCGCGGTGGACGAATGATCGTCTGGCCGTAGACCGGGTTGTTGACGTTGATGTCCGGTGCGGAGCCGAAGATCGAGGTGTAGTTGTCGTTGCTGCGCTGATGGTCGAGACCGAGCAGCAAGGTGTGACGGATATCGCCGGTGGCGAAGTCCGCCTGGAAGTTGTTGTCCACGGCGAACTGGCTGATGTCCTCATCGACGTTGGTGGTACCGCGACCGACATTGCCCTGATCGTCGACGGTGAAGCCGGCGAAGGATGGGTTGTAGCTGTTGACGGTCACCGTCTGGAACGACAGGTCGGACTTGGTGTAACGCAGATTCTGTTTGAACTGCCAAACGTCGTTGATGCGGTGTTCAAAGGCATAGCCGAGCGCGTAGTAAGTGCGGTCGTAGAAGTCGTAGTCAGGATCGCCCAGGTTCTTGTGATGGGAGATCTTGCCGAACGGCATGTCGATCTTGGTGCCCTGGATCGGGTAGAACTGGCTGGTGACGCCGGTATCGTCGCGGGTGAACTGCGAGAGCAAGGTCAGCCTGGTGTCTTCGTCGATGTTCCAGGTCAGGCTCGGGGCGATGTTGTAGCGCTTGTTTTCGATGTGGTCGATCTGTGTGTCGCTGTCACGCACCACGCCGCTGATGCCATACAGGAACTGACCGGCGTCGTCGATCTTGCCGGTGCTGGCGAAGTTGATCTGACGGTGGTTGTCGCTGCCGTACTGCAACTGGATTTCGCTGCTTTGCACATCGCTTGGACGACGGCTGACCATGTCCAGCAGTCCGCCCGGCGGAGTCTGGCCGTATACCGAAGAAGCCGGGCCGCGCAGCAGGGCGAGGCGGTCGAGGTTCCAGGTTTCCGGTTTCGGGTTGGCATAAATGCCGCGAGGCAGCGGCAGGCCGTCGAGGAATTGGGTCGGTTCGAAACCGCGCACGCGCAGCCAGTCGATCCGGGTGTCGCTGCCGTAGCTGCTGGCGGTGATGCCCGGCATGTAGCGCACGGCGTCATCGAGGCTGTGCACGCCACGGTCTTCCATTTGCTGGCGAGTGGCGACCGAAATCGAACGCGGCGCCTCGACCAGCGCGGTGTCGGTCTTGGTGCCGGCGGCGGTGCGAGTGGCGGTGTAGCCTTCGACCGGGCCCCAGGCGCTTTCATAGTTTTCCACGCCGATCACCGAGGTTTCCGGCAGAGCCATCACGCCTTCCGGCACGGCGACCAGGGTGTAAGTACCGGCGCTGCTCTGTTCCAGTTGCAGACCGGTGCCACGCAGGGCCGCGCGCAGGGCGCCGGCCGCGTCATATTGGCCATTGACTGGCGCCGAGGTCTTGCCCGCCGCCAGCGAGGGGTTCAGCGACAGTGTGAGGCCGCCCTGGCTGGCGATCTGGTTCAGGGTGGTCGACAGCGGTGCCGCCGGCAGGTTGTAGGCGCGCACGCTCGACGCCTGTTCAGCGGCGATCAGTTGGCTGCTGGCCAGCGGGGTGCAAAGGGCGATGGCGACCGCCAGCAAACTGGGGCGCAACAAGGTGTCTAGCGAACGGGACATACGGCGGCTCCTGAATGGAAATATTTCTCAATTGCCTGTGTGCCGGACGAGATTCGAAAAGTGATAGGGCTGGATGAAAATAATTTCGATTAACGAACGACATCGCTGCGCGAGTCAGCAGAAAGTCCGTTTTCATGGGGGCGAGCAGGCAACGCGGTGTGTCAGGGCTTCGGATCAGCCTTGGCCACGGTCACCCACCACGGTGTGTGCTGCTCGATCTGCACCGGCAGGCTCGGCAGCAAGGCGTTCAGCGCCTTGTCGGTGTCGTGCAGGGGGAAGCTGCCGGTGATGCGCAGGTCGGCAACGTCCGGCGCAATACCCAGATGGCCGCGACGATAACGACCGAGTTCATGCACCAGGTCTTCCAGGCGCGCGTTGTCCACCACCAACATGCCGCGGGTCCAGGCATCGGCGCCGGGGTTGAGCGCCAGCACCGAATCCAGACCGTTGTGGCGGATCAGCACTTGCTGGCCTTCGCGCAGGATCTGTTCCTTCGGATCGGATTGCGGATGCGCCGCGACCGCTGATTGCAGCACGCTCAGACGGGTGCCGGCGTCTTCGCGCTTGACCAGGAACCGCGTGCCCAGGGCGCGCATGCTGCCCTCGGCGGTTTCAACGATGAACGGCCGCGCATCGCCGTGCCCGGTTTCGACGAGGATTTCGCCTTCCTGCAACACGATCAGCCGCTGCTTTTCATTGAAGCGGACATCCACCGCGCTGTGGGTATTCAGGTTGAGCACGGTGCCGTCGGCCAGGCGCACGGTGCGCTGTTCGCCGGTGGCGGTGCGTTGGTCGGCGAGCCAGTAATCCAGCGGCAGATAACGTTCGCCGGCAAACAACGCCAGACCGATCACCGCGACAACACTGGCCAGCCCGCTGCCCAGCTTGCGCACCCGACGGCGAATGCCTTCGCGCGATTGCAGCAATGCGCTGCGCGCCGGGCCATTGGCCACGCTCAAACGCTGGTCGAGCATGCCCAGCTGGCGCCAGGCGCGTGCGTGTTCTTCGTTGGCCGCGTGCCATTTGGCGAACTCTTCGCGCTCCAGTGGCGTGCTGGAATCGAGGGTCAATTGCCAGGCAATCGCCGCGTCCAGCACATGGGCCGGAACCGGTCGGGAACTGGCCGGGCTCATGTCGGCTCACCGTACAGCGCGATGTAGCACTGGCGGATGCCCTGGGCCAGGTATTGGCGCACGCGCGGGACCGACACGCCGAGTTTGTCGGCGATCTCGGCATGAGTCAGGCCATCGATACGGTTATAGAGGAAAGCGGCGCGGGCCTTGGTCGACAGCTTGCCCAGCATGCGGTCGATGGCCTTGAGGTCTTCGAGGATCAGTTGCTGTTCTTCGACAGAGGGCTGTTCGCCCTCGGGGATCAGCATCAGTTCGGCCAGATACGCCTGTTCCAACGCTGCACGGCGGAAGTAGTCGAACAGCAGGCCTTTGGCGATTGCCACCAGAAACGCCCGGGGCTCGCGGGGCGTCAGCAACTCGTCGCGGCCGAGCAGGCGCACGAAGGTGTCCTGGCTCAGGTCTTCGGCGCGTTGCGGGCAAGCCACGTTGCGGCGCAGCCAGGCCAGCAGCCAGCCGCGGTGGTCGCGATACAACGCACCGACGAGCTCACTGTGAGGGCTTTGGGCTGAAGACACGACGACACCGACTGGGAAGTGTTAACTAACGAGAATTGTTCGCGATTGTGGCAGAGGTGGGAATGGTTAGCAATTGGCCACCGGTCGGGTTGTCGGGCGACAACCCGGATTCAGAACGAATGCGTCTGTTGGCGGCGTTTCCACTGACTCAGGCGTTGCTGCAGATTCAGCGGGCTGTGGATCTGCTGCTGGCGTGCCCGGCTGAACAGGATCAGCGCCAGTTCCGCCGTGGCCAGCGCATCGGCACTTGCATGGTGACGCTCGAACACTTCGAGCTTGAACCAGTCGATCCACTCGTCCAGCCCCGCCTCGCGAATGTGTGCCTGCGGGCATAGCAGCGGAGCGATCTGCGCCACATCGAGGAACACCGTCTGCAACTTGTGCCCCAGATGTTCCTTCAATGCGCGGCCGAGCATGTGCTGGTCAAACGAGGCGTGAAACGCCAGCACCGGACTGTCGCCGATAAACTCCAGCAACTCGACCAGAGCTTCGGAGGGCTCGCTGCCGGCGGCAATCGCGCTCGGGGCCAGGCCGTGAATCAACACGCTCGGGCCGAGTTTCAGCTCGCGACATTGCAGGGTGCGTTCGAACTGCTGGCTGAAGTCGATCGCACCGTCCTCGATCACCACCGCGCCGATCGACAGCACCCGATCCTTGTTCAGGTTCAGCCCGGTGGTTTCCAGATCCAGCACCACCCAGCGCTGTTCGCGCAGGCTGCATTCGCGCAGTTCGCCGATGGCCGGGAGTTTCGTCAGGCGTTGTTGCAAGTCGACCGGCACAACGGGGCTGGCCGGGCGCATCCACGAAAACAGGCTCATAGCTGATACCGCAAGGTCAGGCTGCTTTGCAGGCGCTGGGCCTGGCGCAGGGATTCACGCAGGATGCGCCGGTCCAGATGATTGAGGCTGTCGGGATCGACCCGGTTCGAGTACGGCAGGTTTTCCCGGCTCTGCAGTTGATGCTGCTGCATGCGCGTTTGCTGGATGAAATGGTAGGCCTCTTCGTACGCGGCGCCATCCAGCCGGTCGATGACTTGTTTATCCACCAGCTGGCGGAAGCGTTCGAGGGTGTTGTTGGCGTCGATGCCATGGGCCAGCGCCAGCAGACGGGCACCGTCGACAAAGGGGGTCAGGCCCTGGATTTTCAGGTCCAGCGTGGCTTTCTCGCCGTTCTTTTTCGTCAGCACGAACTCACGGAAGCGGCCGACCGGCGGACGGTTGCGCAAGGCGTTCTCGGCCATCATCCGCTGGAACAGCCGGTTGTCGCCAACCTGATCGAGAATTCCCCGGCGCAATTGCTCGCAGCCCTGTTCGTCACCCCAGACCACCCGCAGGTCGAAATAAATGCTGGAGCCCAGCAGGTTCTCCGGCGTCGCCTCGCGAATGAACGCGGCAAAGCGTCGGGCCCATTCGGCGCGGGACAGGCACAGCTGCGGATTGCCGGCCATGACATTGCCTTTGCACAGGGTGAAGCCGCATTGCGCCAGGCTGTTATTGATCTGCTGGGCGATCGGCAGCAACTTGCCGCGAATCTCCGCCGCATGGGCTGCATCCCGCGCGTCGAACAGAATGCCGTTGTCCTGATCGGTGTGCAGGGTCTGCTCGCGCCGGCCTTCGCTGCCAAAGCACAGCCAACTGAATGGCACGCCGGGATCGCCTTTTTCGGCAAGGGTCAGTTCGATAACCCGGCTCACGGTGTGATCGTTGAGCAGGGTGATGATGTGGGTGATCTGGGTCGAAGACGCGCCGTGAGCGAGCATGCGCTCCACCAGTTGGCCGATCTCGCCGCGCAGGGTCACCAGTTGTTCAACCCGTTGGGCGCTGCGAATGGTCCGTGCCAGGTGCACCAGATCGACCCGTTGCAGCGAGAACAGGTCCCGCTCGGAAACCACGCCGCACAGACGTCGATCCTTGACCAGACATACGTGAGCGATGTGCCGTTCGGTCATGGCAATCGCCGCGTCGAAGGCGCTGTGATCCGGCGACAGATAGAACGGCGAGCGGGTCATGTGCCGTTCGATCGGCTCGCTGAAATCGCCAACCCCTTCAGCCACGACATGCCGCAGGTCGCGCAGGGTGAAAATCCCCAGCGGCGCCTTGTGTTCGTCCACCGCGACGATGCTGCCGACCTGTTGTTCGTGCATCAGCTTCACTGCTTCGCGCAGTGGGGTGGCAGGGCTGCAAATCACCGGATGGCGCATGGCCAATTCGCCGAGACGGGTGTTCAGCGAGTATTGGGTGCCGAGGGTTTCCACGGCTTTTTGCTGGACTTGCTGATTGACCTGATCGAGCAGGCTGCTGACCCCGCGCAGGGCGAAATCACGGAAGGTGCCGGAGAGGGCGAACAGTTTGATGAATGCCAGTTTGTTCAGTTGCAGGCAGAAGGTGTCTTCGCCGGCCAGGTGTTCGGTGCGGGTCGCCCGTTCGCCGAGCAGCGCGGCGAGGGGAAAACACTCGCCGGTAGTGATTTCAAACGTGGTTTCGGTGCCGCCCTTGGCCGTATGCGGACGCTCGCCGACCACCCGGCCCTGCTTGACGATGTAGAAGTGTTCGACCGGCCCGTCGGCAGGTTTGATGATGCTCTCGCCCTGACCGTAGAAGCGCAGCTGACATTGCTCCACCAGGTAGGCCAGGTGGGCATGTTCCATTTGATTGAATGGGGGGAAGCGCTGGAGAAATTGCAAAGTGCCCTGAATGTTCTGCAACACCGCGGTTTTCCCTGCCTGGGTGAAGGCGTCCGCTTTACTCATAACCATTACCGCAGTCTTTTTCGAATTGTTGTTGTCGGATCGTTGCAGCCATGGTCGACCCCATCGCGCGGGGTGCCCATTGGACGTAAGTCTAGGTTTGGCATGCCATTGGGGAGTTTTCGGATATGCCCTACAAAATCAGTCGGAAATTCTTCGGTTCGCCCCTTGGAAAAAAATCCGACGAAGTGCACATTTAAGCTCTGCCCAGCGATGTCTGACCACTGTGCCAGGGGATCGATTTTGAAAACGTAGAGAACGCCATGTCCGACCACGATATTTTGAGCGACGCCGAGCGCGAAGCACTCAGCGCCGTCATGCTGGAACCCGATCTGCCGCCGCAGCGGGTACTGATCGTCGACGACGACAAGGATGCCCGCGAGTTGTTGTCGGAGATCCTGGCACTGGATGGCATTCGCTGCCTGACTGCGGCCAGCGGCGAGTCCGCACTGAAGATGCTTGAAGAAAAACCTTCCATTGGCCTGGTAATCACTGATCTGCGGATGGGCAATGTCGGTGGGCTGGACTTGATTCGGCAAGTGCGTGAATCGGTACGGGCAGCGATGCCGATCATCATCGTCTCGGGCGATGCGGACGTGAAGGATGCGATTGCGGCGATGCATTTGAGCGTGGTGGACTTTCTGCTCAAGCCGATCGATACGGCCAAGTTGCTTGGACTGGTCAGGCATGAGCTGGGCATCGAGCCTTAGCCAGTGCGGCGCAAACAAAAAAGCCCTGATCGAAAGATCAGGGCTTTTTCATGTCCGGCATCAGCGCAGGTTACAGGCCGTTGGCAGCCTTGAACTCGCGACGACGACGGTGCAGGACCGGCTCGGTGTAGCCGTTCGGCTGTTTGGTGCCCTCGATCACCAGTTCGACCGCCGCCTGGAAGGCGATGTTGCTGTCGAAGTTCGGGGCCAGCGGACGGTACAGCGGGTCGTTGGCGTTCTGACGGTCCACCACCGGCGCCATGCGCTTGAGGCTTTCCATCACATGCGCTTCGGTCACGATGCCGTGGCGCAGCCAGTTGGCGATGTGCTGGCTGGAGATACGCAGCGTCGCACGGTCTTCCATCAGGCCGACGTCGTTGATGTCCGGCACTTTCGAGCAACCCACGCCCTGGTCGATCCAGCGCACCACGTAACCGAGAATGCCCTGGGCGTTGTTGTCCAGTTCGTTCTTGATCTGCTCCGGAGTCCAGTTCGGGTTGACCGCCAGCGGAATGGTCAGGATGTCATCGACCGAAGCGCGGGCACGTTTGGCCAGCTCGGCCTGACGGGCGAACACGTCGACTTTGTGGTAGTGCAGCGCGTGCAGCGCAGCGGCGGTCGGCGATGGAACCCAGGCAGTGTTGGCGCCGGCCATCGGGTGAGCGATTTTCTGTTCCAGCATCGCTGCCATCAGATCGGGCATCGCCCACATGCCTTTACCGATTTGTGCACGACCTTGCAGGCCGGTGCTCAGACCGATATCGACGTTCCAGTTCTCGTAGGCGCCAATCCACTTCTCGGCCTTCATGTCAGCCTTGCGCACCATCGGGCCGGCTTCCATGGAGGTGTGGATTTCGTCGCCGGTGCGGTCGAGGAAGCCGGTGTTGATGAACACCACGCGCTCGCTGGCCGCCTGGATGCAGGCCTTGAGGTTGACCGTGGTACGGCGTTCCTCGTCCATGATCCCGACTTTCAGGGTGTTGCGCTTGAGGCCCAGCACGTCTTCGATGCGACCGAACAGCTCGTTGGTGAACGCCGCTTCTTCCGGGCCGTGCATCTTCGGTTTAACGATGTAGACGGAACCGGTGCGGGTGTTCTTGCGCGAAGTGTTGCCATTGAGGTTGTGCATCGCCGCCAGGCAAGTCACCAGACCGTCGAGGATGCCTTCCGGTACTTCGTTGCCGTGCTTGTCGAGGATCGCGTCGATGGTCATCAGGTGGCCGACGTTGCGCACGAACAACAGCGAGCGGCCGTGCAGGGTCAGTTCGCTGCCGTCGACCTTGGTGTAGGTGCGATCCGGATTCATGGTGCGGGTGAAGGTCTGGCCGCCCTTGGTGACGGATTCCGCCAGGTCGCCCTTCATCAGGCCCAGCCAGTTGCGGTAGATCACCACCTTGTCGTCGGCATCGACGGCAGCCACGGAGTCTTCGCAGTCCATGATGGTGGTCAGTGCCGCTTCCATCAGGATGTCTTTGACGCCGGCGGCATCGGTCTGGCCGACCGGGGTGCTGGCATCGATCTGGATTTCGAAATGCAGGCCATTGTTCTTCAGCAGGATCGCGATCGGCGCATTGGCGTCGCCCTGGAAGCCGATCAGCTGTGCGTCGTTGCGCAGGCCGCTGGTGCTGCCGCCCTTGAGGGTGACGACCAGTTTGCCGTCAGCGATCTTGTAGCCGGTGGAGTCGACGTGGGAGCCGGTCGCCAGTGGCGCGGCTTCGTCGAGGAACGCACGGGCGAAGGCGATGACTTTGTCGCCACGCACCTTGTTGTAGCCTTTGCCTTTTTCCGCGCCGCCGGCTTCGCTGATGGCGTCGGTGCCATACAGGGCGTCGTACAGCGAACCCCAGCGGGCGTTCGAGGCGTTGAGGGCGAAGCGGGCGTTCATCACCGGAACCACGAGTTGCGGGCCGGCGGTACGGGCGATTTCGTCATCGACGTTTTGCGTCGTTGCCTGGAAATCAGCCGCTTCTGGCAGCAGATAACCGATCTCTTGGAGGAAGGCTTTATAGGCCACGGCGTCGTGCGGCTGACCGGCACGGCTCTGGTGCCAGCCATCGATACGAGCCTGGAAGTCATCGCGTTTGGCGAGTAGGGCTTTGTTCTTCGGCGCCAGGTCGTGAATGACCTTGTCGGCACCTTCCCAGAATTTTTCGGCGGTGAGGCCGGTACCGGGAATGGCTTCGTTGTTCACGAAGTCGAACAGGACTTTGGCGACCTGCAGGCCACCGACTTGAACGTGTTCAGTCATTGCTTGCCTCACTCTGCTCAGCTATTTCGCTTTTCAGCTCTTCAATTTAACAATGAAGCCTCTGGCCATTTAAACCACAAACCCCTCGACCAGTACATGCCATCGCTGGCGGCTGGGTTGGGACCAATCAACGGCTTGGGGGCCTTGCTGACGGGGCTTTCAGGGTTGCGAACGTGCCTTGGGCAGACATCGATCCAGCGTTATGTAGTGCGCGCTGCGGCATACTACATGATGAGTTGCGGTTGTGAAAATCAGACTAATTACGTCGTTCTGCGACCCCATGACGCATTGCGGTCACGGCGCGGAACGGGATGTTCTCAAAAAACCAATGGATTGTTCCAGCTAAATATAAAAAGTTGTACACGATTTGTGATTTCGAGCGTCTGAGGCGTCTGTCGAACGCTTGCCTATACTTGCTTTTCTATAACAAAAGTCATGACAGAGGGCTGCGCCATGGATCACCTCGTACTCACCGTCTTCGCACCGGACAAGCCCGGGCAGGTCGAGCGCATCGCCCAATGCATCGCCGAACACGGCGGTAACTGGCTGGAAAGCCGCATGTCGCGGATGGCCGGGCAGTTCGCCGGGATTCTGCGCGTGGGAGTGCCGGCAGAGGCTTACGACGAATTAGTCGATGCCCTACAAGCTTTGTCGGCGCAGGGCATTCGCGTGCTGGTGGCCGAAAGCGGTATCGAGCAGGCCTGCACCTGGAAACCGATCGCCATGGAACTGGTGGGCAATGATCGTCCGGGCATCGTGCGCGACATTACCCGGTTGCTGAGCGAGCAGGGCGTCAACCTCGAACGACTGGTGACTGAAGTGCGCCCGGCGCCGATGAGCAGCGAACCGCTGTTCCACGCCGAGGCGATTCTCGCGGTGCCGCTGACCCTGTCGCTGGATGTTCTGCAATCGCGGCTGGAAACCCTGGCCGATGACTTGATGGTGGAACTGGTGCTGCGCACCGATCCGTGAGCGCGGGAAGGGTTATCCAGTTTTAGCGTGCACCTGCCTGTGGATAACCTGTAGAGACCGCGCGTCAGGCCACGTCAGCCGTGGCTTGGCGAGGACTGATCAAAAAACCGCCAACATTCAGTGACTTGCGCACAAACGGCGGGGATCACGCTGTGGATAACCTTGGGAAGGAACGATACAGGCCACGAGAACCGTGGCCTGTGGAGGTTTGTACGTTTTTTGATCAGCTGCGTCGGCGCAGGCTCATCCACGCATCGACGCTGTACACCGCAAGGCCGGCCCAGATAAACATGAAGGCGATCAGCGTGCTGGACGACAGGTGTTCGCCGAACAGCAATACGGCTTGCAGCAGTACCAACGTCGGCGCCAGGTATTGCAGGAAACCGAGGGTGGTGTAGGGCAGGTGCCGTGCCGCTGCGTTGAAGCACACCAGCGGCACCAGTGTCACCGGGCCGGCCGCCACCAGCCACCAGGCTTCGGATGTCGTCCAGAACTCGGCCTGGGCGCTGGTCGCGGTCGGATTGAACAGCAGCCACGCGAGGGCGATCGGCACCAGCATCCAGGTTTCCACCACCAGCCCCGGCAGCGCCTTGACCGGTGCCTGCTTGCGGATCAGCCCATAGAAACCAAAAGTCAGCGCCAGCACCAGCGACACCCACGGCAGACTTCCCACCTGCCAGACCTGCTGAGCCACGCCGACCGTTGCCAGACCGACCGCCAGCCACTGCATGCGCCGCAGGCGTTCGCCCAGAATCAGCATGCCCAGCAACACATTCACCAGCGGGTTGATGTAGTAACCGAGGCTCGCTTCCAGCATCCGGCCGTTGTTCACCGACCAGACGTAGGTCAGCCAGTTGGCCGCGATCAAGGTGCCGCTGAGCGCGAGAATCGCCAGGCGTTTCGGGTTGTCGCGCAGTTCCTGCCACCAGCCGGGATGCTTCCAAACCATCAACAGCAGCGCGCCGAACAGCGCCGACCACAGCACCCGGTGAATGATGATTTCCACTGCCGGCACTTCGGCGATGGCTTTGAAGTAGAGCGGGAACAATCCCCAGATGATGTAGGCACTGAGGCCCAGAATGTACCCGCGACGCGGGTTGGCGGCTTGCATGCAGAGTCCTTGCTTAGGCAGCTAACAAAGCAGCGATTGTACGGGCAGTTGTATAGACGTGTCGTGTCAGAAAAGCTTCAACGGCTCTTCGTTCAGCGCCGACAGTTGCTCACGCAACGCCAATACCTGATCGCCCCAATACCGCTCGCTGCCGAACCATGGAAAGCTGCGAGGGAACGCCGGATCGTCCCAGCGCCGGGCCAGCCAGGCGCTGTAATGCATCAGGCGCAAGGCGCGCAGCGGTTCGATCAGCGCCAGTTCGCGCGGGTCGAAGTCATGAAATTCGTTGTAGCCGTCCATCAATTCCGACAACTGTCCCAGACAATCCTGACGATCGCCGGCGAGCATCATCCAGATGTCCTGCACCGCCGGGCCCATGCGGCAGTCGTCAAGGTCGACGATGTGGAATATCTCGTCGCGGCACATCATGTTGCCGGGGTGGCAGTCGCCATGCATGCGGATGTTCCGGTGCGGGGTGTTGGCGTAGACGTCCTCCACACGCTTGAGCAGGTCGCGGGCGACGGACTCGTAGGCCGGCAGCAGACTCCTGGGGATGAAGTTGCCTTCCAGCAACGTGGTCAGCGAGTCATGGCCGAAGTTCTGCACGGCCAACGCTTCGCGGTGCTCGAACGGTTGGGTCCCGCCGACTGCGTGCATGCGCCCGAGCAACTGGCCGAGGCGATACAGCTGATCGAGATTGCCCGGCTCCGGCGCCCGGCCGCCGCGACGGGGAAACAGGGTAAAACGAAAGCCGGCGTGTTCGTGCAGGGTTTTACCGTTATGGATCAATGGCGCCACCACCGGAATTTCGACGTCAGCCAGTTCGAAGGTGAACTGGTGCTCTTCCAGAATCGCTTCGTTGGTCCAGCGCTGCGGGCGATAGAACTTGGCGATCAGCGGTTCGGAGTCTTCGATGCCGACCTGATAGACGCGGTTTTCGTAACTGTTGAGCGCCAGAATGCGCGCGTCGCTCAGGAAACCGATGCTTTCGACGGCATCGAGCACGAGGTCTGGGGTGAGGGTTTCAAACGGGTGGGCCATGCTGACTCCTGCGCGCAGCAGGCTGCTGCGTCCGGCTCGGCATGGTAGCGCAGACGGGCTGTCTTGAGTGGGATCGTTCCCGTGCAGCGCACAGGAACGATCAGAACGTCGCCCGATCAGGCGCCGACGATCCCGCCATCCTCACGGGTAATTGCCATCACCGACGAGCGCGGCTTGCCGTTCGGCAAATGCTCGGGGAAGGTCGAACCGCCGTTTTCGCCCGGGTGCTGAATCCCGACGAACAGGGTTTTCTGATCCGGCGAGAAGCTGATCCCGGTGACTTCGCAACCGATCGGTCCGACCATGAACCGGCGAATCTCACCGGTCGCAGGATCTGCGCAGAGCATCTGGTTGTTGCCCATCCCGGCGAAATCACCGGTGTTGCTCGAGTCGCCGTCGGTGAGAATCCACAGTCGGCCAGCCTTGTCGAAGCCGAGGCCGTCGGGGCTGTTGAACATGTTTTGCGGGGTGATATTCGATGAGCCGCCCTTCGGTGTACCGGCGTGCACGCTCGGGTTGCCGGCCACCACGAACAGATCCCAGGCGAAGGTCTTCGAACCGTGATCGTCGCGGTCGGTGCGCCAGCGCAGGATCTGCCCGTAGACGTTCTTCTCGCGCGGGTTCGGCCCGCCCACCGGTTGCCCGTCCTCGCCGCGTTTGGCGTTGTTGGTCAGGGTGCAATAAACCTGGCCGTCTTTCGGGCTGACCACGATCCATTCCGGACGGTCCATGCGCGTGGCGCCGACCACGCTGGCGGCGAGACGCGCGTGAATCAGCACTTCGGCCTGATCGGCGAAACCGCTGCTGGCGTCGATGCCGTTCTTGCCGTGGGTCAGCTCGATCCACTGGCCCTGGCCTTTCGGGTGATCCGGATTACCGTCACCGGCATCGAACCTGGCCACATACAGCGTGCCGTGATCGAGGATGTCGCGGTTGGCCTTGGCGTTGCGATGATTGATCTTGTCGCGGCTGACGAATTTGTAGATGAACTCGCCGCGTTCGTCGTCGCCCATGTAGACCACGGCGCGACCGTCGTCGGTCTCGGCCAGTGCGGCGTTTTCATGTTTGAAGCGACCGAGGGCGGTACGTTTGACCGGGGTCGATTGCGGGTCGAACGGGTCGATTTCCACGACCCAGCCGTGACGGTTCAGCTCGTTCGGGTTCTTCGCCAGGTCGAAGCGCGGATCGAACGGATGCCAGTTGATCTCGCGGCTGGCGGCTGTCACACCGTAGCGTTTCTGCGCCGGGTCGAACTGCTGCTGGGCGTTGCTGCTGCCGAAGCAGTCGGTGAAGTTCTCTTCGCAGGTCAGGTAAGTGCCCCACGGCGTCTTGCCGTTGGCGCAGTTCTGGAAGGTGCCGAGGACTTTCTTGCCATGCTTGTCGGCGCTGGTTTTCATCAGCTCGTGGCCGGCGGCCGGGCCGCTGATCCGCAGCGGCGAGTTACCGTGAATCCGCCGGTTGTAGCGCGAGCCCTGAACGAACTGCCATTGGCCGTTCTTGCGCTGGACTTCGATTACCGACACACCTTCGCAGGCCAGGGCCTTGCGCACGTCTTCGGCCGATTGCGGCAGGCCGCCGTGCGGATAGAGGTAGCGGTAGTTTGTGTATTCGTTGTTGATCGCCATCAACGCACGGTTTTTCTCGCCCGGGAATTCAAACAGGCTCATGCCGTCGTTGTTGTCGCCGAACTGCACTTCCTGTGCGGCCGCGGTTCCATTGCCGCTCGGGTCGAAGGCCGGGCCGTTCTTGTGCAGCGGTTGACCCCAGCTGATCAGCACCGACGACTTGTAGCCCTTGGGCAGGCTGATGGTGTCGGTGGTGGCCGCCGGAATGCTGTCGAAGCCGAGCAAACGGCTGTTGCCGGCGCTGACACTGGCGGCCAGTACGCTGCGACTCAGCAGGTTGCCGCCGAGGAACATCGCCGCGCCGCACAGCGCGCCGGCACTGATGAAACCGCGACGGCTCAGGCCGACCATTTTTTCCAGGTCTGTGGATTGGTTTTCTTCTAATAGGCTCACATCAGGCTCCCTGCATGGTTTTGGCAGCCACCTTAATGCGGGTCGATGACGCTTTCGTTGCAGCGCTGTCAGAGCGGTGTGCCCAGCAGCACATTCGACGGGGAAAACTGCACCTGCACCGGTTGCTCGACCTTCAGACCACGGCTGCGCAAGTCCAGCGGTTCGGCCAGCGCGCAAAGGGTCTGGCCATTGGGCAGGGCGATGCGTACTTCGCTGGGGCCGTCTTCGGCGTCGAGAATCGCCTCGATCCGACCGTTCAAAAGGTTGTGTCCGACGGCAGGCGTAGCCTCGGGCGCGAGCAGTTCGAGCCAGCCGGCCTTGATCAGCGCCACCACTTCCGTGCCCGGTTGCAGCTCCAGGTGCACAGTGCTGTCGTGGGTGATCTGCGCGTCGATCGACAGACCTTCGGCCAGCTCAAGGCGGATCAGATCGTTGCGGCCCTGACCTTCGATCTGCACGACTTTGCCGTGCAGTTGATTGCGCGCGCTGGTCCTGAGCATCAGCCGACCGAGCAGGTCCAGATCGCTGGCATCCTCGGCGGCTTCAAGTACCTGGGCCTGCAAGGCTTGCAGCTTCTGATAGAGGCGCAGCACTCGCTCGCCCTCGCTCGACAGTTTGGCGCCACCTCCGCCCTTGCCGCCGACCGCGCGCTCGACCAGAGGCTTTTGCGCGAGGTTGTTCAGCTCATCGATGGCATCCCACGCCGCCTTGTAACTCAGGCCGGCGCTTTTCGCGGCGCGGGTGATCGAACCCTGCTCGGCGATGTGTTGCAGCAAGGCGATGCGCTGCGGACGGCGGACGATGTGCTGGGACAACAGGGTGGGCAAGGACATGGCGGACGCTTTGCTGAAGGGTTGAGGGAGGACGTTGGCGGCTCGAGGCGTATCCGTCAAGCCGGGTCGCCGGGTTTTGGCGTGCGGGCCAGGCAGTACACATCCACCCGTGCGGCGCCGGCGTTCATCAGCAAACGGGCCAGCGCCTGGGCGGTGGCGCCGGTGGTCAGCACGTCGTCGACCAGGGCCAGGTGCCGGCCTTTCACCTGGGCATCGGGACTGAGGGCGAAGGCGTGTCGCAGATTGCTTTTACGTGCCTTGGCATTGAGGGCTTGCTGGGCGTCGGTATCCTGCACGCGCAAGAGGTTGTGCTCTTCGCAAGGCAGGTCGAGTGACTTGCCCAGCCACTGCGCCAGCATCGCCGCTTGATTGAAGCCGCGCTGGCGCAGGCGTTTCGGTGCAAGCGGCACCGGCAGCAGGGCGTCCGGGCGAGGCAGGTCTTCTTCGAAGCGATGTTGCAGGAACTCGCCGAGAACGTCGGCGAGCAAGTGGCCAAGCGGCCATTTGCCGTTGTGCTTGAAGCGGGTGATCAGCGTGTCCATGGGAAAGCTGTAAGTCCATGGCACGGCGACTTGTTCAAAGGCCGGTGGATCCTGCAGGCAGGCACCACAGGTCAGGCTGGCGGCGAGGGGCAGGGCGCAGGTCACGCATTGATCGCCCAGCCACGGCAGATCGGTTTCACAGGCAGTGCAGATCGGGATTTGCCCGTCTGCCGGTTCGTCACACAATAAACAGTGTTGTTTGTTTTTTAACCAGATGTAAACCGGCCTTTTGTAGTGTGGTTGACAGCGCATGACTCTTCCTTAAATATGCCGAACATCCGTGTCGTGCCTGTGGGTATTCCGTTTCCCCAGGCGCCAGCCAAGCATAACCAAGGAAACGCCCATGAGCGCCAGCACCACTGCCACCCTGCGTCACGACTGGACTTTGGCCGAAGTCAAAGCACTTTTCGTTCAGCCATTCAACGATTTGCTGTTCCAGGCGCAGACGGTGCACCGCGCGCATTTCGACGCCAACCGCGTCCAGGTTTCCACCCTGTTGTCGATCAAGACCGGCGCCTGTCCGGAAGATTGCAAATATTGTCCGCAGTCCGGTCACTACAACACCGGGCTGGAAAAAGAAAAGTTGATGGAAGTGCAGAAAGTCCTCGAAGAGGCTGCCCGCGCCAAAGCTATCGGCTCAACCCGCTTCTGCATGGGCGCGGCGTGGAAACACCCGTCGGCCAAGGACATGCCTTACGTACTGAAGATGGTCGAAGGCGTGAAGGCCATGGGCCTGGAAACCTGCATGACCCTCGGTCGTCTCGATCAGGATCAGACCGAAGCGCTGGCCAAGGCCGGGCTCGACTACTACAACCACAACCTCGACACCTCGCCGGAGTTCTACGGCAGCATCATCACCACCCGCACTTACAGCGAGCGCCTGCAAACCCTGGCGTACGTGCGCGATGCGGGGATGAAGATCTGCTCCGGCGGCATTCTCGGCATGGGCGAGTCCCTCGATGACCGCGCGAACCTGCTGATCCAGTTGGCCAACCTGCCGGAGCACCCGGAATCGGTGCCGATCAACATGCTGGTGAAAGTCGCCGGCACGCCGCTGGAAAACGCCGACGACGTCGATCCGTTCGATTTCATCCGCATGCTCGCCGTGGCGCGCATCCTGATGCCGCAATCTCACGTGCGCCTGTCCGCCGGCCGCGAAGCAATGAACGAGCAGATGCAGGCCCTGGCGTTTTTCGCCGGCGCCAACTCGATCTTCTACGGCGACAAACTGCTGACCACCGCCAACCCGCAGGCCGACAAGGACATGCAGCTGTTTGCGCGTCTGGGCATTCAGCCGGAAGCCCGCGAAGAGCATGCCGACGAAGTGCATCAGGCCGCCATCGAGCAGGCGCTGGTGGAGCAGAAGAGCAGCGAGCAGTTCTACAACGCGGCGGTGTAAAAACCTGCGCGGATTCCTCTGAAGGAATGCAAACCCCTATGGGAGCGAGCTTGCTCGCGATAGCGGTGCTTCAGTCGACATTGATGTCGGATGTGAAGGCCTCCTCGCGAGCAGGCCCGCTCCCACAAGGGGATCTGTGTCACTTGAATGTCGAGGCTTGCATGTCTTTCGATCTCGCCGCACGCCTTGCTGCCCGTCGTGCCGAAAATCTTTATCGCCAGCGGCCATTGCTTGAAAGCCCACAAGGGCCGCAAGTGGTGGTCGACGGCCAGCCATTGCTGGCGTTCTGCAACAACGATTACCTGGGGCTGGCCAATCACCCGCAAGTGATCGAAGCCTGGCGCGCCGGTGCTTCGAAGTGGGGCGTCGGCGGTGGAGCCTCGCATCTGGTGATCGGCCACAGTGGCCCGCATCACGCGCTGGAAGAGGCTTTGGCGGATCTCACCGGACGGCCTCGCGCGCTGTTGTTCACCACCGGTTACATGGCCAACCTCGGCGCGGTCACCGCATTGGTCGGGCAGGGCGATACGGTGCTGGAAGACCGGCTCAATCATGCCTCGTTGCTGGATGCCGGATTGTTGTCCGGCGCGCGCTTCAATCGTTATCTGCACAACGACGCCGACAGTCTGGCCAAGCGTCTGGAGAAAGCCACCGGCAATACGCTGGTGGTCACTGACGGCGTGTTCAGCATGGACGGCGACCTTGCCGATCTGCCGGCCCTGGCCCGGGAAACCAAGGCCAAAGGCGCGTGGTTGATGGTCGATGACGCCCACGGCTTCGGTCCTTTGGGCGCGAATGGTGGCGGGATCGTCGAGCATTTCGGTTTGAGCCAGGAGGATGTGCCGGTATTGGTCGGGACTCTTGGCAAAGCGTTCGGCACGGCGGGTGCGTTCGTCGCGGGCAGTGAAGAGCTGATCGAAAGCCTGATCCAGTTCGCCCGTCCGTACATCTACACCACCAGCCAGCCGCCGGCGCTGGCCTGTGCAACATTGAAAAGTCTGGAACTGCTGCGCAGCGAACACTGGCGTCGCGAGCATCTGCGCACGCTGATCCGCCAGTTCCGCCACGGCGCCGAGCAGATTGGTCTGGAACTGATGGACAGCTTCACGCCGATCCAGCCGATCCTGATCGGCGATGCCGGTCGCGCCGTGCGTCTGTCGCAGATGCTGCGCGAGCGTGGGCTGATGGTCACTGCGATCCGCCCGCCGACCGTGCCCGCCGGCAGTGCGCGGTTGCGGGTGACGCTGACCGCCGCCCACAGCGAGGCGCAGGTGCAGCTATTGTTGGAAGGACTGGCCGATTGCTTTGCCAAACTCAAGTCGGAGCCAAGCCATGCGTGATCGTCTGATTCTGCTACCGGGTTGGGGGCTCGGCGTTTCGCCGCTGGAGCCGCTGGCCGCTGCGTTGCGTGGACTCGATGAACACCTGCAGGTCGACGTCGAACCGTTGCCGGAGCTGGATTCCAGCGATCTGCAAGACTGGCTCGACGAACTCGATGAGCGCATCCCCGAAGATGCCTGGCTCGGCGGCTGGTCGCTGGGCGGCATGCTCGCTTCCGAGCTGGCGGCACGGCGTGGCGAACATTGCTGCGGCTTGCTGACCCTGGCGAGTAATCCTTCGTTTGTCGCTCATGAACAGTGGCCTTGTGCGATGCCCGGCGAGACCTTCGATGCGTTTCTTGCCGGTTGCAGCGCTGATCCGCGGGCGACCCTGAAGCGATTCTCTTTGCTCTGCGCCCAAGGCGCGCAAGATGCGCGCGGCTTGTCGCGGTTGTTGCTCGGCGGCGCGCCGAATACTTCGCCGGCCGCTTTGATGGCGGGTCTGGAATTGTTGGCGCAGATCGATACGCGGGAAGCCTTGCAGGCGTTTCGTGGCCTGCAACTGCATTTGTTTGGTGGGCTGGACGGGTTGGTGCCGGCGGAGTCTGCGGGCGAGCTGTTCGCGTTGCTGGCGGATGTCGAAGTGGGTCTGATCGAGCAGGCCAGCCATGCGTTTCTTCTGGAAGACCCCCACGGTGTGGCGGGTGCGATCCAGGCGTTTTTAAGTGAGTGTGGTGATGACTGATTTGTCTGTTGCTGCGTTGCCCGGCGGCTTGCCTGACAAGCGCCAGGTCGCGGCTTCTTTTTCTCGCGCGGCAGCCAGTTATGACAGCGTCGCCGAGTTACAGCGCGATGTCGGTACACAGTTGATGAATCGCTTGCCGGTGGGT
The DNA here is from genome assembly GCF_002113215.1 of Pseudomonas sp. B15(2017). Taxonomy (NCBI): domain Bacteria; kingdom Pseudomonadati; phylum Pseudomonadota; class Gammaproteobacteria; order Pseudomonadales; family Pseudomonadaceae; genus Pseudomonas; species Pseudomonas sp. B15(2017). Next base: position 76,119 of record NZ_NEJZ01000007.1, on the reverse strand, counting down.
TTTCGGTCGTCACGCTGGCTGGATCTCGGCTGTGGCACAGGGTATTTCACACGGGCGCTGGCCGAGCGATTTGGTGAGGGGCTGGCGCTGGATATCGCTGAGGGCATGCTCAATCACGCCCGGCCGTTGGGCGGCGCCACGCACTTCATCGCTGGCGATGCCGAGCGTTTGCCGTTGCAGGATTCAACGTGTGATCTGATCTTCTCCAGCCTCGCCGTGCAATGGTGCGCGGACTTTGGAGCGGTGCTCGGCGAAGCGTTTCGAGTGCTGAAACCTGGGGGGATTTTCGCGTTTGCTAGTCTTTGTGCAGGGACGCTGTACGAACTGCGCGACAGTTGGCGTCAGGTAGACGGCCTGGTGCACGTCAACCGTTTCCGCGAGTTCGCACGTTATGAGCAATTGTGCGCGGCCAGTGGCTTGTGCAGTGTTTGTCTGGAGAACCGGCCGCATGTGCTGCATTACCCGGATGTGCGCAGCCTGACTCATGAACTCAAGGCCTTGGGCGCGCATAACCTGAACCCCGGTCGGCCGGGTGGATTGACCGGGCGGGCGCGGATTCTGGGCTTGGTCGAGGCTTACGAGCAGTTCCGCCAGCCTGCGGGACTGCCGGCGACCTATCAGGTAGTCTACGCCGTGTTGGAGAAACCCTTATGAGCGCAGCCTATTTCATCACCGGAACCGACACCGACGTTGGCAAGACCACCGTGGCCGCCGGGTTGCTGCACGCTGCGCGGTCGGCGGGGCTGAGTACGGCGGCGGGCAAACCGGTGGCGTCCGGTTGTGTAGTGACGCCCAAAGGTTTGCGCAACTCCGATGCGCTGGCGTTGCAGGCCGAATGCTCGTTGCCGCTGACGTATCAACAGGTCAACCCGGTGGCGTTCGAGCCGGCGATCGCGCCGCATCTGGCAGCGCGTGAGGCCGGTGTGGCGCTGACCGTGCAATCGTTGCTGGCGCCGATGCGCGAGATTCTGGCCATGAACGCCGACTTCACGCTGATCGAAGGCGCGGGCGGTTGGCGGGTGCCGTTAGCGGATCAGGACAATCTCTCGGATCTGGCCATCGCGCTGAAGCTGCCGGTGATTCTGGTGGTCGGTGTGCGTCTGGGATGCATCAGCCATGCATTGCTGACTGCCGAGGCGATTGCCCGGGACGGCCTGCAACTGGCCGGTTGGGTGGCGAACATCATTGATCCGAAGACGTCGCGGCTTGAAGAAAACCTCGCGACACTCGCCGAGCGAATTCCGGCGCCGTGCCTGGGGCGAGTGCCGAAACTCAAGGCGGTCAGCGCCGAAGCGGTTGCCGATCACTTGCAACTGGATCTGCTCGACTGATTTTGGCTATGGCAAGGCACTGTGCCATTAGTGTTTTTGACGGGTGTTTTTCTGGCGCCTCTGGTTCAATGGCACCCATTGATCCTTCCCAAGGATGAGAGCTCCCATGGAAATCTCTGGAAATACAGCTTTTTATGCAGGTCTGAGCACCATTCAGACCGGACAGAACCGCGTCGACCAGGCCGCCAGCCAGATCGCCAGCAGCACCATCGAGCGTTCGGTCACCAGTCAGTCTTCGGAAGTGCAGGTCGATCGTCTGCGTTCTGTGGACCGCGCCCAGCAATCGGACCTGGCCAGCAACATGGTCGAGATGGCCCAAGGCAAGTTTCAAGCGGAACTGGGTGTGAAAGTCGCCAAGGCTTCCGACGAAGTGCTCGGTACGATCATCGATACCTTCGCCTGATTTTCTGACCTGCGCTTTGCCAGACGCCGCGACTGTTCGCGGCGTTTTTCGTTGTAAGTCCTTCTCCCTCAACTAATCTTTTTTCAGTGCACATGCCTCGGTCGGGCGCATGTCGTATTGCTCTGTCCGGCGTTTGGAAAATGTGATGACGAATGGCAAAAGAACGACGCTTGACAAGATTTCGGCGTAAACGTATGTTTCAAACAACTGTTTGACCGTCACAACAAATCAACGCGGTCGTTCATTCCCGGTTACATCAGCAGAGGTTTATCGCTATGCCTGACTACAAGGCCCCCTTGCGTGATATTCGCTTCGTTCGTGACGAACTGCTCGGCTACGAAGCGCACTATCAGAGCCTTCCAGCGTGCGCAGAAGCAACGCCGGACATGGTTGACGCCATTCTCGAAGAGGGCGCCAAGTTTTGTGAGCAGGTGCTGGCACCGCTGAACCGCGTGGGTGACACCGAAGGCTGCACCTGGAGCGAGTCTGGCGTGAAAACCCCGACCGGCTTCAAAGAGGCCTACAAGCAATTCGTGGAAGGTGGCTGGCCAAGCCTGGCCCATGACGTCGAGCACGGCGGTCAGGGCCTGCCTGAGTCGTTGGGTCTGGCCGTCAGCGAGATGGTCGGCGAAGCCAACTGGTCGTGGGGCATGTACCCTGGCCTGTCGCATGGCGCGATGAACACCATCTCCGAACACGGCACCCCAGAGCAGCAAGAAGCCTATCTGACCAAACTGGTCTCCGGCGAATGGACCGGCACCATGTGCCTGACCGAACCGCACTGCGGCACAGACCTGGGCATGCTGCGCACCAAGGCCGAACCTCAGGCCGACGGTTCCTACAAAGTCTCCGGTACCAAGATCTTCATCTCGGCCGGTGAACACGACATGGCCGACAACATCGTCCACATCGTGCTGGCCCGCCTGCCGGACGCACCGGCCGGCACCAAAGGCATCTCGCTGTTCATCGTTCCCAAGTTCCTGCCGAACGCCGACGGCACCGTCGGTGCACGCAATGCTGTGACCTGCGGTTCGATCGAACACAAGATGGGCATCCACGGCAATGCGACCTGCGTGATGAACTTCGACGGCGCGACCGGTTTCCTGATCGGCCCGGCGAACAAAGGCCTGAACTGCATGTTCACCTTCATGAACACCGCACGTCTGGGTACCGCGCTGCAAGGTCTGGCCCACGCCGAAATCGGCTTCCAGGGCGGCTTGAAATACGCTCGCGATCGTCTGCAAATGCGTTCCCTGACTGGCCCGAAAGCGCCGGACAAAGCGGCTGACCCGATCATCGTTCACCCGGACGTACGCCGCATGCTGTTGACCATGAAGGCATTCGCCGAAGGCAACCGTGCGATGGTGTACTTCACCGCCAAACAGGTCGACATCGTCAAATACGGCGTGGACGAAGAAGAGAAGAAGAAAGCCGACGCACTGCTGGCCTTCATGACTCCGATCGCCAAAGCGTTCATGACCGAAGTCGGTTTCGAATCCGCCAACCACGGCGTACAGATCTACGGCGGCCACGGCTTCATCGCCGAGTGGGGCATGGAGCAGAACGTTCGCGACAGCCGCATTTCGATGCTGTACGAAGGCACCACCGGCATCCAGGCACTCGACCTGCTGGGCCGTAAGGTGCTGATGACTCAGGGCGAGGCTTTGAAGGGCTTCACCAAGATCGTCCACAAGTTCTGCCAGAACAACGAAGGCAACGAAGCCGTCAAAGAATTCGTCGCACCGTTGGCTGCACTGAACAAAGAGTGGGGCGAGCTGACCATGAAGGTCGGTATGGCCGCCATGAAAGATCGCGAAGAAGTCGGCGCGGCCTCCGTGGACTACCTGATGTACTCCGGTTACGCCTGCCTGGCCTACTTCTGGGCTGACATGGCGCGTCTGGCTGCTGAAAAACTGGCTGCCGGTACCACCGACGAGGCGTTCTACACCGCCAAGCTGCAAACCGCGCGCTTCTACTTCCAGCGCATCCTGCCGCGTACCCGTACACACGTGGCCACCATGCTGTCGGGCGCCAACAACCTGATGGACATGAAAGAAGAAGACTTCGCACTGGGCTACTAAGCCTTAACGCAGTCCTTCAAAAAACCGCTGCTCCTTCGGGGGCAGCGGTTTTTTTTGTACCCGGATTTCCCCAATCCCGGGGCTCATTCCCCAGCATGGATAAGGGCGCTGCTCAGCCGAACCCTTGCGCTTATTGATTCAAAATGTTTCCAGAAGAGTGGCCAATTAATTGCACCGCCCGATTTACCGGTGCTTATCAGAACTGCCTGCTCAAAGAAGCAAGACGCCCGGCACTTAACAACAACAGTCAGGGTGAAGCCTATGAACATCAGTCGACTCGCTCGTTTGACCTTTTGGTTACCCGTCGCGCTGGCAGTCCACAGCGCATGGGCCGCCGACCCCGCCGAAGTCGATCCTCCCGTGCCGGAGGTTCCCTCGCTGCAATCGTTGCGCGGAATGGTGCCCCCCGATCCGTCCGGGACCGAGGGCGGACGCAAGGTCGACCTGATGACCGACTACGTGCTCAATCGCCAGGCCGCGATCCTGCTGGGCAAGGCGCTGTTCTGGGACATGGAGATCGGCAGCGATGGCGCCACCGCCTGCGCCTCCTGCCACTACCACGCCGGCGTCGATCACCGCATCACCAACCAGCTCAACCCCGGCCAGGCACACACCAACGCCAACGTCGCGTCGATCTTCAACAAGCCGTTTGTGGCCTCGGACATTCCGGGTGACGTGGCGTCCTACGCAACGTTGTCCGGCGGCAAGGGTGGCCCGAACTACACGCTGAAGAAAACCGACTTCCCGACTCACGTGCTGAGCAATCCGCTGGAGCGCAACTCGCCCATCGTGTACTCGACGGACGATGTGGTCGGCTCGCAAGGCGTGTTCGACGCCAACTTCGTCAAACCCAATCAGGCGCGTTTCGACAAATGCACTCAGCAGCCGGACGGTATTTTCCAGGTCGGTGGCATCAACGTTCGCCGCAGCACCGGGCGCAATGCGCCGTCGGTGATCAATGCCGCGTTCAACGTGCGCAACTTCTGGGACGGTCGGGCCAACAACGTGTTCAACGGCTTCTCGCCGTTCGGCAATCGCGATCCGGATGCCGGGATCTACGTGACCAGCGAGCGCAGCACAATCGCGACCAAAGTGCGGCTGGCGCTCAACGATGCGTCAGCCGCCTCGCAAGCGGTCGGCCCGCCCGGTAGCCCGGTGGAAATGTCCTGCGGCGGTCGCACCTTTGCCGACATCGGCCGCAGGATGCTCGACACGTTGATGCTCAAGCAGCAACGGATCTCATCCACCGATTCGGTACTGGGTCCTGTGTCCGGCGCACGACGGCCGACCTATCGCGAGCTGATCAAGAACGCCTTCCAGCCCCGGCTGTGGAACGCCACGCAAAACGTTCTGGTGGGCGGTGCGCCGTACACCCAGATGGAGGCCAACTTCCCGCTGTTCTTCGGCCTGGCGATCCAGATGTATGAGGCGACGCTGGTGTCCGATCAGGCGCCGATCGACGCCTACCTGCAAGGCGATCACACCGCGATGAACGCGCAACAGGTCGAGGGCATGAATCTGTTTCTCGGCAAGGGTAAATGCGTCAATTGCCACGGCGGTCCGGAGCTGACCAACGCCGCCAGCCGCCTGCTGATGCATCCGCGCGAACGCATCGAACGGATGGTGATGGCCGACAACCTGACCACTCTCTACGACAACGGCTTCTACAACACCGGCGTGCGTCCGACCTCGGAAGACCTGGCCCTCGGGGGCGCGGATGCGTGGGGCAACCCGTGGTCGTTCACTCGGCAGTACAACACGGTGTTGCAGGGCGGAAAATCGGCCGATCCGCTGGACGTCGATGTCTGCACGTTCGAGGCGCCGTTGAGCGCGGCCATTCCATGCGATGCCACGCTCAAGCCGAATGTCGGTTTCCGCGATTCGGTCGACGGCGCGTTCAAGACCCCGACTCTGCGCAACATCGCGCTGACCGGGCCGTACTTCCACAACGGCAGCCGCTCGACGCTCAAACAGGTGATGGAGTTCTACAACCGTGGCGGGGACCGGCGCGGGGAAGACGCCAACAACACCAGCGGCTTCGAGCATCCGGCGGTGAACCAGCACAACACTTCCAACCTCGACCCGGACATGACGGCGCTGAACCTGACGCCCGATGAAATCGATGCGCTGGTGAAATTCATGGAAGTCGGCTTGACCGATCCGCGCGTGGCCTGGGAGCGAGCACCGTTCGATCATCCGTCGCTGGTGATCCCGCAAGGCCATATCGGCGATGAAAATGCCGTGACCCAGCGCCCGGCCAGTCCGAAAGTCACCACCCGTCAGGCGATGGACGCATCGCTCAATCTCAAGCCTTACGGTGCTGAAGGCAGGCCCGCGTCCGAAGGGCCATTACAGCCGTTCTACAACGATCTCTGAAAAGAAAAACAGACCATGGCCATCAAGAATGATGGCCATGGTGGCCGTCTAGCGGCCATTCCGCAAAAAACCTTACTGAATCCCTCAGCTACCGACGATTTCGGCCGTTAAAGAGACAGCCTGTGATCTGGATCACATTGTGTGTGCTTAACTGGCCATATTGCAGGCACAATGCCATCTCTTTGCCATGACGGGTCGGAGCTTTACCCTTGCCGCGTTCTTCAGCTGTACGTTTCAGTCATTTCCTACCTTCACTGCTGTTGTTGCTCGCGGGGTTGGCGGCTGCGTACGTCAAAGACCTCAACGTGTTCTTCACTTCGCTGTTCAACGTGTTGCCGACCTTGGTGCTGCTGTTGGGCGGTTCGTACTGTGCGGTTTACCGACGTCAGCGCGAGCTGTTTCTGATGGTCACGGTCTACATCGCCTACTTCCTGCTCGATACCCAGACCGACTATTACCGCGACAACGGCAAGGTCCGCGACGACGCGGCCGTGGTGTTCCATCTGGTCTGTCTGCTGTTGCCGCTGCTGTTCGGTCTGTTCGCCGCGTGGCAAGAGCGCACGCACCTGTTTCAGGACATGGTCGCGCGCTTCGCCGTGCTGCTGGCCTTTGGCAGCGTGGCGCTGGGGCTTGAGCAAAGTTATCCGCAGGCGTTGCTGATGTGGCTTTCCGAAATCCGCTGGCCGGCGCTGCACGGCGCGTGGATGAGCCTGATCCAGTTGTCGTATCCGGTGTTCATCTCGGCGTTCCTGCTGCTGGCCTGGCAATACTGGCGCAACCCGCGTCCGCTGCATGCGGCGCAACTGGTGGGGTTGCTCGGCGTGTTCTGGATGCTGCCGAAAACCTTCATCCTGCCGTTCACCCTGAACATCATGTGCAGCCAGGTGATGTTGATGATTGCCGCGGCGGTGGCGCACGAGGCTTATCAAATGGCTTTCCGCGACGAGCTCACCGGCCTGCCCGGGCGCCGCGCACTCAACGAGCGCATGCAGCGTCTGGGGCGCAACTATGTGCTGGCGATGAGCGACGTCGATCACTTCAAGAAATTCAACGACACCCACGGCCACGACGTGGGGGATCAGGTCTTGCGCCTGGTCGCCAGCAAGCTGTCCAAAATCAGCGGCGGCGGTAGGGCTTATCGCTATGGCGGTGAGGAATTTGCCCTGGTGTTTGCAGGCAAGACCCTCGAGGAGTGCATGCCGCACCTTGAGGTCATCCGCGAATCGATTGCGTCCTACAACATCCAGTTACGTAATCAGGAAAGCCGCCCGCAGGATGATCAGCAGGGACGTCAGCGTCGCTCGGGTTCGGGCGCGTCCAGCGTGTCGGTCACGGTCAGTATCGGCGTAGCCGAACGTCTGGAACAGCGCACCCCGGAGGAAGTGCTGAAATCCGCCGACCAGGCGCTCTACAGCGCCAAGGGCGCAGGGCGAAACTGTGTGATGGCGTTCGGTCAAAACCGCCGTGGCGCGGTGCGCATGGACAGCGCCGCAGGTTGAGTGATGACGGCGCATTCAGCGTCTGGACAGTGATTGTGGGGCAGGGTGGCCGGCAGTAGGTTGAAGCAATCTGCTGAAGGAGAAGCCACCATGCCCGAGTACAAAGCTCCCCTGCGCGACATGCGCTTTCTGATCGACCACGTCTTTGACTTCCACACTCAGTACGCGGCCCTCGGCGCCCACGACGCCAGCCCGGACATGATCAACGCGATCCTCGACGAAGGTGCGAAGTTCTGTGAGAACGTTCTGGCACCGCTCAATCGCAGCGGTGACGAAGAGGGCTGCCATTTCGACAATGGCGTGGTGACAACGCCTACAGGTTTCAAGCAGGCCTTCGCACAATACGTGGAAGGTGGCTGGCACGGTCTGGCGGCAGATCCGACCTACGGTGGCCAGGGCCTGCCGAGTTCGCTGGGGCTGGTGATCAGCGAAATGGTCGCCTCCAGCAACACGTCGTGGGGCATGTACCCGGGCCTGACTCACGGCGCCATGTCGGCGATCCACGTCCACGGCACCGAGGAACAGAAAAACACCTATCTGCGCAAACTCACCGCTGGCCAGTGGACCGGCACCATGTGCCTGACCGAAGCCCATTGCGGGACTGATCTGGGCATCATCAAGACCCGTGCCGTGCCTCAGGCCGACGGCAGTTATGCAGTGACCGGCAGCAAGATTTTCATCTCCGCCGGCGAGCACGACATGAGCGACAACATCATTCATCTGGTGTTGGCCAAATTGCCGGACGCGCCAGCGGGGACCAAAGGCATCTCGCTGTTCATCGTGCCGAAATTCCTTCCGGACGCCTCCGGTGAGGCCGGCGAGCGCAATGGCGTTTCCTGCGGTTCGATCGAACACAAAATGGGTATCAAGGCCTCGGCCACCTGCGTGCTGAACTTCGACGACGCCAAAGGCTTCCTGATCGGCGAGCCGAACAAGGGCCTGAACTGCATGTTCACCATGATGAACCATGCGCGTCTCGGTACCGGGATGCAGGGCCTGTGTCTGGGCGAGGCAAGTTTCCAGGGCGCCATCAAATACGCCAACGACCGTCTGCAGATGCGTGCCCTGACCGGCGCCAAAGCCCCGGACAAACCGGCCGACCCGATCATCGTCCACCCGGACGTGCGACGCATGCTGCTGACCATGAAGGCCTTTAACGAAGGCAACCGTGCGCTGACCTATTTCACCGCGCAAATGCTCGATGTCGCGCATCTGAGCTCGGACGCCGAGGCGCGTCAGGAGGCCGAAGACCTTCTGGCGTTCCTGACTCCGATCTGCAAAGCCTTCATGACCGATACCGGGCTGGAGGTGACTAACCACGGCATGCAGGTGTTCGGCGGCCACGGATTTATCCGCGAGTGGGGCATGGAGCAACTGGTTCGTGATTGCCGGATCGCGCCGATCTACGAGGGCACCAACGGCATTCAGGCGCTGGATCTGCTCGGACGCAAGGTGCTGGGCAGCCAGGGCAAGCTGCTGCGCAACTTCACCAAAATCGTCCACAAGTTCTGCGCCGCCAACGCCGGGCACGCGCAATTGGGCGGGTTTGTCGCGCAGCTCGATGGCCTCAATCAGCAGTGGGGCGAACTGACCATGAAGGTCGGCATGGCCGCGATGAAAAATCCCGATGAAGTTGGCGCCGCGTCGGTGGACTACCTGATGTACAGCGGTTACATCGTTCTGGGCTACCTGTGGCTGCGCATGGCCCTGGTCGCCCAGGCGCAGCTGGAGTCGGGCGAGGGTGATGGCGATTTCTGCCAGGGCAAACTGGCGACGTGCGAGTTCTACTTCAAGCGTCTGTTGCCGCGTACGGAGGCGCATCGTTCGGCGATCGAGGCGGGCAGCGATTGCCTGATGAAACTGCCGGCCCAGTTGTTCTCGCTGTAACACGCCCCTGTTAAACAAAAGAGCCCGCTGATTGCGGGCTTCTTTATGGTTGATTGTTGATGACTAAAAATAACAAAACAGTCACCGCCTGACCCTATGTGTCGCAAAAGTTGTTGGGTTACACTCCAGCTCAACGAAAACACCCTTCCACGAATCACCTGTTTAGATCTTTGCGAGGTTTGCCATGGCTGACTACAAAGCGCCGCTGCGCGATATGCGCTTCGTCCTCAATGAAGTGTTCGAAGTCGCCAAACTCTGGGCCGAACTGCCGGCCCTGGCCGAAACCGTGGACGCGGAAACCGTTGAAGCCATTCTCGAAGAGGCCGGCAAGGTCACCAGCAAAAGCATCGCGCCCCTGAGCCGGGCCGCCGACGAAGAAGGCTGCCACTGGGCCGACGGTGCCGTCACCACGCCGGCCGGTTTCCCACAGGCCTATCAGACTTATGCCGAAGGTGGCTGGGTCGGTGTGGGCGGTGATCCGGCCTACGGCGGCATGGGCATGCCAAAAGCCGTGTCGGCTCAGGTCGAAGAAATGGTCAACTCCGCCAGTCTGGCTTTCGGCCTGTACCCGATGCTGACCGCCGGCGCCTGCCTGTCGATCAATGCCCACGCCAGCGAAGAGCTGAAAGCCGCTTACCTGCCGAACATGTACGCCGGTGTCTGGGCCGGTTCCATGTGCCTGACCGAACCGCACGCCGGTACCGACCTGGGCATTATCCGCACCAAGGCCGAGCCTCAGGCCGACGGTTCCTACAAGGTCAGCGGCACCAAGATCTTCATCACCGGCGGTGAGCACGATCTGACCGAAAACATCATCCACCTGGTGCTGGCCAAACTGCCGGACGCTCCGGCTGGGCCGAAAGGCATTTCGCTGTTCCTGGTGCCGAAGTTCATGGTCAATGCCGATGGCAGCCTGGGTGCGCGCAACCCGGCGAACTGCGGTTCGATCGAACACAAGATGGGTATTCAGGCATCCGCCACCTGCGTGATGAACTTCGACGAAGCCGTGGGTTATCTGGTCGGCGAGCCGAACAAAGGCCTGGCCGCGATGTTCACCATGATGAACTACGAGCGTCTGGGCGTCGGCATCCAGGGCCTGGCCACCGGCGAGCGTTCGTATCAGAACGCCATCGAATACGCCCGTGACCGTCTGCAAAGCCGTTCGCCGACCGGCGCGCAGAACAAGGACAAGGTTGCTGACCCGATCATCGTCCACCCGGACGTGCGTCGCATGTTGCTGACCATGAAAGCCTCGAACGAAGGCGGTCGTGCGTTCTCCACCTACGTGGCGATGCAACTCGATACCGCCAAGTTCAGCGAAGACGCCGCCACCCGCAAACGTGCGGAAGATCTGGTGGCCTTGCTGACGCCAGTGGCCAAGGCGTTCCTGACGGATCTGGGTCTGGAAACCACCGTCCACGGCCAGCAGATTTTCGGCGGCCACGGCTACATCCGCGAGTGGGGTCAGGAACAACTGGTGCGTGACGTGCGCATCACCCAGATCTATGAAGGCACCAACGGCATTCAGGCGCTGGACCTGGTGGGTCGCAAGATCGTCGGCAGCGGCGGCGCGTTCTACAAGCTGTTCGCCGACGAGATCCGCCATTTCACCGCGACTGCCAGTGCCGATCTGGGCGAGTTCACCAAACCGCTGAATGATGCCGTCGACATCCTCGACGAGCTGACCTCGTGGCTGCTGGACCGGGCGAAAACCAACCCGAACGAAATCGGCGCGGCGTCGGTCGAGTACCTGCAGGTGTTCGGCTACACCGCTTACGCCTACATGTGGGCGCTGATGGCCAAGGCATCGCTGGGCAAAGAAGCGCAGGACGATTTCTACGCGAGCAAACTCGGTACGGCGCGGTTCTATTTCGCCCGTCTGCTGCCGCGGATTCACTCGCTGAACGCGTCGGTCAAGGCCGGCAGCGAGTCGCTGTTCCTGCTGGACGCTGCGCAGTTTTGATGATGTAACGTCATGTAAGCGATCTCTTACATGACGTGCTGCTGTTCTCCCATAGGCGAAGATTGGATCCAGAGCTAATCTATTTTCCATGGACGTCGCGCAGGAAGCGCAAAGTAACAACACGGACACGTAGGATTCTGCCAGGGTGGCGGAGTGAAATGGATGTCAGGGAAACAGTCTGCAAAGCCCCGCTTCGGCGGGGTTTTCTTATGCCCGCAAAAAAGTTTTCAGTTCAGCGCATCCAGTGGCGGCGTACCTTTCAGCGGTTTGTCCTCACGCTGCATCACCTCTTCCAGCAACGTTCGCAGCAAGGCCAATGGTGCCTGTTGGCGCTGCACATCGCGACACACCAGCCCGACCTTCAACGGCACACGCGGCTCACTCAACGGTTTCCACAGCAGATCCTGATCGTCGTACTCCTTTTGCGAACGACCGGGCAGCACCGTCGCCAGACGCGTGTGCGGCAGGCTGTCGAGAATCCCCACCATATTGTTCAGTTCCGCCTGCACTTGCGGGCGTCGTCCGAGATTGGCCAATTGCGCCTGCCAGATCTGGCGGATCTGAAACTCTTCACCCAATAGCAACATCGGTAATTCGGCCGCCTGACTCATCGAGACTTTCTTGAATTCCCGCAGCGGATGATCCGCCGGAATGACCAGTGTCAGTTCATCTTCGTACAACATTACGCCGTGCAGACCGGGCTGCCGTGGCGGCAGATAGCTGATGCCGATATCCAGCAGGCCATTGAGCAGACGCCGTTCGATCTCCAGCCCCGTCAATTCATAAATCTGCACCACCAGATGCGGCTGGGCCTTGCGCACTCGCTCGAGCATTTGCGGCACCAGGCTGGTGTGCACGGTCTGCAGAACGCCGATCGCCAGTGTCCGCAATGCCTGACCCTTGAAGTTGCCCAGCGCCTCACGCGCCCGCTGCATGCCGTCGAGCAGCGGCAGGGCGTGGTTGTACAAGGTGTGGGCGGCGAGCGTCGGCAACAGGCGTTTGCTGCTGCGTTCGAACAAGGTGACGTCGAGGTTTTGTTCCAGGTGGCGAATCTGCTGGGACAACGCGGGTTGAGAGATCGACAGGCGCTCGGCGGCGCGTCCGACATGACCTTCTTCGTAGACCGCGACGAAATAACGCAGTTGTTTGAAATCCATAAGTAACACTTATTGAAAATGCTGGGAAATCGAAATGGCTCGACGCCGTAAACGGGCCTAGTCTAACCGCATTCACAAGGCTTGCAGGGCCGGAAAGCGCAATGACCAGCGTTTGTTTTGAAAGTGTTTACATAGGCAGTTCAAAAAACCTCGATCGAGGTTTTTTTCAATGAATCTGTTCAGTTTGCGGCGCCAGACGCCGAGCCTCGATGACCTGTCTTTTGAAACCCGGGAATCGGACGCCGCTGATGGCTTGAATGCCGAGCGCCTGATGCCCAGCGTCGAGCGCCCGCAGCAGGTATTCGTTCGTGGCCAGGGCTCCTGGCTGTGGGACAGCAATGATCGCGCCTACCTGGACTTTTCCCAGGCCGGTGGTGCCAACAGCCTCGGCCACAGCCCTTCGGCGCTGGTCAAGGCGATCGCCAACCAGGCTCAAGCGTTAATCAATCCCGGCTTCAATCTGCATAACCGCGGCATGCTCAGCCTGGCCGAACGCCTGTGTGCCAGCACTGCCAGCGATCAAGCGTATCTGCTCAACAGTGGCAGTGAAGCTTGTGAAGCGGCAATCAAACTGGCGCGCAAATGGGGCCAACTGCATCGCGGCGGCGCCTCGCGGATCATTGTCGCCAGACAAGGCTGTCACGGACGTAGTCTGGCGACTATTTCGGCGTCGGACAGTTGCAACCTGCACAACCGCTTCGCACCGTTGCTGCCGGGTTTCGATCTGGTGCCGTTCAACGATCTGCCGGCGCTGCATGCCGCGGTCGATGCGCAGACCGTGGCAATCATGCTCGAACCGATCCAGAGCGATGCCGGTGTGATTCCTGCCACCGAGCATTACCTCAAGGGTGTCGAGCGTCTGTGCCGTGAGCTGGGGATTTTGCTGATCCTGGACGAGGTTCAGACCGGCATCGGCCGCTGCGGCACCTTGCTCGCCGAACAATCCTACGGCGTGCGCGCCGATATCGTCGTGCTCGGCAAAGGCCTTGGCGGTGGTGTTCCCTTGGCGGCGTTGCTGGCGCGAGGCAAGGCCTGCTGTTTCGATTCCGGCGAGTTGGGCGGCACTCATCACGGCAACGCGTTAATGACCGCCGCAGGGCTGGTGGTGCTCGACAGCGTGCAGGACCGCGCATTCCTCGAACAAATCCGGGACAACGGCCAGCACCTGCGCGAAGGGCTCGCCCGTCTGGCCCATCGTTATGAACATGGCGAGTTGCGTGGACAAGGGTTGTTCTGGGGACTGACCCTGTCGGAAGACTCCGCCGAAGCCGTGGTAAAAGCCGCGCTTCACGAGGGCTTACTGCTCAACGCCCCACAAGCCGACTGCCTGCGCTTCACCCCGGCGCTCAACGTCAGCAAGGCCAACATCGACGAAATGCTCCTGCGCCTGACCCGCGCCTTCTCCCGGGTACGCACGGCGCAACTGCAATGCCGAAAAGGGATTGCCGTCTGAGCTGAAGTTTCCCACCCGAATTCAAGAACCGTCTCGCGGTATAACGCACGCCCCACGCCTGATTCTTTTGGCGTGGGGCGTTTTTTTTGTGGTCGGTAATGGCCATCAGATGGCGAGACCGCGGTTTGCACTGAACCCTGACAAACGGCAAAGGTCGATTAGCTTGTATGGCTCAGGTGAGCCAACCCCCAATCAGGAGCTGCCCCATGGACTTTATCCGCATCATCATCGCCATTCTGTTGCCGCCACTGGGCGTGTTTCTGCAAGTCGGGTTCGGCGGCGCGTTCTGGCTGAACATTCTGCTGACGCTGTGCGGTTATATCCCGGGGATCGTGCACGCGGTGTACATCATCGCCAAGCGCTGAGTCTCAGTCCGTCAAACCCATTACTCGCCGATAGAACCGCCATTCCTGCTCCAGCGCATGGGCCTGATTGGCGGCCCGGCGGAAGCCGTGGCGCTCATCGGCGTAGTAATGCGCTTGGACCTCAATGCCGTTTTGCTCCAGGGCCGCGACCATGTCGCGGGTCTGTTGCGGTACGACAACGGCATCCAGTTCGCCCTGAAAGAAAATCATCGGTACGCGAATGTTGTCTGCGTGCAGCAATGGCGTGCGGGCGGCGTAGCGCTCGGCGTCCTGCTCCGGATCGCCGATCAGCCAGTCCAGGTAATCGCCTTCGAACTTGTGTGTCGCGCGACCGAGAGCAACCGGGTCACTGACGCCATAAAGGCTGGCACCGGCGCGGAATACCTGATGGAACGCCAGGGCACATAGCGTCGTGTAACCACCGGCGCTGCCGCCACGGATGAATGCACGGTCGCCATCGATCATGCCGCGATCATTCAGGTAGGCCACCACCGCACAGGCATCCTCGACATCCACCGCGCCCCAACTCAGATGCAGCGCCTGTCGATACTCCCGGCCATAGCCGCTGCTGCCTCGGTAATTGAGGTCCGCGACGGCGAAGCCGCGTTGCGTCCAGTACTGGATGCGCGGGTCGAGCATCGGGTAGCACGCCGACGTCGGGCCGCCGTGGATGAAGACCACCAGCGGCGGTTTGGCATCGCCATTGGTGGCCGGATAAAAGAAACCGTGCGCTTCACCTGAACCGCTGGGATAGCGCAGGGTTTGCGGACGGCTGATGCGTTCAGCGGGCAGCGGCGCAACGCCGCCGGCCAGCACCTTCACTTCACGCGACTCGAGATCAATGGCAAGTACCGCTGAAGGGCTGATCGGTGAAGCGGCGATGCAGTAAATGAACTGATCATCGACAGCCAGATGGCGGAAGCGACTGTAGTCGCCGGTGAAGTCTTCGCCGTTGAGCGCCAGACGACCAAAACCGTCTTCGCTCCAACTCGCCAAATGGCTTTCGCCGACGGGCAGCCAGGTGCAGCCGCCGAGTTGCCACGGCGCTGGTGCGTGATCGGCTTCGGCACAGGGCAGCATTCGCAAACCGGCTGCGGACTCGATCCACGGTTGCCAATATCCGCCACGATCAGTCAGACAGCCCAGTCGGCCACTGGCATCGAAGCGCGGTTGCTGGATCGACTCTTCAAGCGTTTCACCTGCCACGCAACGTGGAGCAGAAAATCCATTACCTGTGCGCTCGGCGATCATCAAACGGGTGGAGGTCCACGGCTGATGCGGGCGGCTCCACTCGATCCATGCAAGGCGTTGGCCGTCCGGGCTGATAATGGGCGACGCGTAAAAATCCGCGCCATCAACCAGCCTGTGGCGTTCGCCACTCGCCAGATCAATAGCCACCAGCCGATGCCGATCACCGTTCTCTTCAACAGCCAGCACCTGCCCGTTGGCAAAATGCAGATCACCATATCGGCATTCCCCGGACGTCAATGCTACGGGTTCGCCGTCCAGCGCCTGTCGGTACAACTGCTGGTCCGCCTCGTTGACGAAAACCACTCCCTCAGGCGTCAGACAAAACGCCCCACCGCCATATTCGTACACCCGACTGCGCACGCTGAAACCCGCGGGTGTCAGACATTTCGCCGAGCCATCGCGCCAGTGCCAGATCCGGCACGCGGCGTCTGCCGGCCGGTATTCGTTCCAGAACAAACCATGGGCGCCGAGCTGCAGTTCGGCGAAATCCACACCGGCAGCAACGGCGGCAGTGGCGCTGAAAGGCTCAGCCTTTGGCGATGAGGCGCGAGTTTCGTTCATTGCGAAAGGCCAGTTGTTCGATGGTCTGGGTGGCGTGCTCGGCTTCTTCGCGGGCCTTGAGAATCACACCGTGATGTTCGGACTTGCTGCACACCGGATCGGCATTGCTGGCATCGCCGGTGAGCATGAAGGCCTGGCAGCGGCAGCCGCCGAAATCCTGTTCCTTTTCATCGCAGGAGCGGCACGGCTCGGGCATCCAATCGTAGCCGCGGAAACGGTTGAAGCCGAACGAGTCGTACCAGATGTGCTGCATGCTGTGGTCGCGCACATTGGGAAATTGCACCGGCAGCTGTCGGGCGCCATGACAGGGCAGGGCGGTGCCGTCCGGTGTGACCGTCAGAAACAGACTGCCCCAGCCGTTCATGCAGGCTTTCGGGCGCTCTTCGTAATAGTCCGGGGTGACGAAAATCAGTTTGCACGGATGCCCTTCGGCCTCCAGCTTGGCGCGGTATTCGTTGGTGATGCGTTCGGCGCGGACCAGTTGTTCCCTGGTCGGCAACAGGCCGACACGATTGAGCTGCGCCCAGCCGTAGAACTGGCACGTGGCGAGTTCGACGAAGTCCGCTTCCAGCGCGATGCACAGCTCGATGATGCGGTCGATCTTGTCGATGTTGTGCCGATGAGTGACGAAGTTCAGCACCATCGGATAGCCGTGGGCTTTCACGGCGCGGGCCATTTCCAGTTTCTGCGCGAAGGCTTTTTTCGAGCCGGCGAGCAGGTTGTTCACTTGCTCGTCGCTGGCCTGGAAACTGATCTGGATGTGATCGAGCCCGGCCTTCTTGAAGTCGCTGATCTTCTGCTCGGTCAGGCCGATGCCGGAGGTGATCAGGTTGGTGTAGAAACCCAACTGGCGCGCTTCACGGATCAGCTCGGCAAGGTCCTGGCGCACCAGCGGTTCACCGCCGGAAAAGCCCAGTTGCGCCGCACCCATCTCCCGCGCTTCACGGAACACCTTGATCCACTGCTCGGTGCTCAGCTCTTTGCCCTGCCCGGCAAAATCCAGCGGATTGGAGCAGTACGGGCATTGCAGCGGGCAGCGATAAGTCAGCTCGGCGAGCAGCCATAGCGGCAGGCCGATTTCCGGTTTGGCCGGGACTTGCACCGAGGACTCAGGCAAGTTCGATCCAGTGCTGCGCACGGGCAACCTCCATGAATTGCTCGATGTCGTCACCGAGCTCGGGTACGCCGGGAAACTGTTTGTCGAGTTCGGCGATGATCGCCGCGACATCCCGCTCACCGTCGATCAGGCCGCCGATCAGCGCGGCACTTTCGTTGAGCTTGATCATGCCCTCCGGGTACAGCAGCACATGGCCTTTCTGGGCCGGTTCGTACTGGAAACGGTAGCCGGGACGCCAGTTCGGGGTCTTGCTGCGGTCGAAACTCATAAGGCGATTCCTTTATGCCAGACCCGTTGATCGGTGACGCTGTGATACGGCGGGCGGTTCAGTTCGTAGGCCATGCTCATGGCATCGAGCATGCTCCAAAGGATGTCCAGTTTGAACTGGAGAATTTCCAGCATGCGTTCCTGGCCTTCGCGAGTCTTGTAGTGCTCCAGCGTGATCGCCAGACCATGCTCGACATCGCGTCGGGCCTGACCGAGACGGGTGCGGAAATATTCGTAGCCGGCCGGGTCGATCCACGGGTAATGCTGCGGCCAGCTGTCGAGCCGCGACTGGTGAATCTGCGGCGCGAACAGTTCGGTCAACGAGCTGCTGGCGGCTTCCTGCCAACTGGCACGGCGGGCGAAGTTGACGTAGGCATCGACGGCGAACCGAACGCCGGGCAGCACCAGTTCCTGGGAGCGCAATTGAGCCGGATCGAGACCGACGGCCTGGCCCAGTCGCAGCCAGGCTTCGATGCCGCCGTCTTCACCGGGAGCGCCGTCGTGGTCGAGCAGCCGCTGGATCCACTCGCGGCGGATCTCGCGATCCGGGCAGTTGGCGAGGATCGCTGCGTCTTTCAGGGGAATGTTCACCTGATAGTAGAAGCGGTTGGCGACCCAACCCTGGATCTGCTCACGGGTGGCGCGGCCTTCATACATCGCCACGTGATACGGGTGATGAATGTGGTAATAGGCGCCCTTGGCGCGCAGGGCCGCTTCGAATTCGGCGGGGGACATTGGAGTGTCAGTCATGTCTGTTCTCCGGGAACAACCATTGGATTCTTTGGTGTCTGTCAGGACGCCTTCGACTGGCCAGCGATGAGGCCCTCAGCTACAGCACAATACTCATGCCGTCATACGCCACTTCAACATTGCGCCGAACCAGCTCCGCGCGTTCCGGGGAGTCCTCGTCGAGAATCGGGTTGGTGTTGTTGATGTGGATAAGCACCTTGCGCTGCTCGGGAAGCTGTTCCAGCACTTCGAGCATGCCGCCGGGGCCGTTCTGCGCCAGGTGGCCCATTTCGCGGCCGGTGCGGGTGCCGACACCACGGCGCTGCATTTCATCGTCGTCCCACATCGTCCCGTCCACCAGTACGCAATCGCTGCCGGCCATGATTTCCAGCAGCGGCGCGTCGACCTTGCCCAGGCCTGGCGCATAGAACAGTTTGCCGCCGGTGCTGAGGTCTTCGACGATCAGGCCGATGTTGTCGCCCGGGTGCGGGTCGAAGCGGTGCGGCGAGTAGGGCGGCGCGGCGCTGCGCAGCGGCAGCGGGGTGAAGCGCAGGTTCGGGCAGGCGGCTACGGTGAAGCTTTGGTCGAGTTCGATGCGGTTCCAGTCGAGCCCGCCGTTCCAGTGCTTGAGCATGGTGAACAGCGGGAAACCGGTGCTCAGGTCTTCGTGAACCATGTCCGTGCACCAGACCTGATGCGGGCAGCCTTCGCGCAGGCTGAGCAGGCCGGTGGTGTGGTCGATCTGGCTGTCCATCAAGATGATCGCGCTGATGCCGGTGTCACGCAGGGACCGGCCCGGTTGCATCGGGGCGAAGCTCTGGAGCTGCGCGCGGATGTCCGGCGAGGCATTGCACAGCACCCAATTCACGCCGTCATCGGAAATCGCGATGGACGATTGGGTACGGGCCTGGGCATTCAGGCTGCCGTCGCGAAAACCGGCGCAATTGACGCAGTTGCAGTTCCACTGCGGAAAACCGCCACCGGCGGCCGAACCCAGAATCTGGACGAACATGAACGCTCCATCATTTCAACGCTGAAAATAAAACGCCCCGGCGAGCCGAGGCGTTGCACTGCAGTGTTCTGCTTGAGGCAGGACTCAGCGGCTGGCGAAGTACATGGTGACTTCGAAGCCGATGCGCAGGTCGGTGTAAGCAGGTTTGGTCCAAGCCATCGGGTGACTCCTTTTTCAGGTGGGTGAGATAGCGCTATCCATAGGTATAGTCCACGGCAGCGCAGGGATGTTCCAAATAGTTAGGTGGCTATGTTACTCAAAATTTCAGAAGGTTGGCCCGTGAATCTTTGAGAAAGCTCCTTGCAGCCCCGGTAATGATCATTTTGCCGATTGCCATGGCGCGCCTGGCGCGGGGCCGTTGGCCAGGCCGTGCCAGCCGCCTTCGGCGCGGATCAGACGTTGTGCGGCGGTCAGCAATGCCGGGTGATCCAGTCGAGCGATGGCGCTGCGCAATTGCACCCGATAATCCGACGAGTGGCCGGCGAGTCGAGCCTGCCACAGGATCTCGGCCGCATCTTTGCCGGACAGGACGCTGTCATCGAATTGATCGGAAAGTGTCTGGCGTTGCCGGGCGAGGCCGGCGTCGTCGAGTTGTTCGACAAGGGCTGGCAGTCCTTCGAGAAACTGCTGAATGTGCTCGAGCAATTGCGCGGCGGTGGCCGAGGGCGATTGCACACCGAACAGTAATCCGGTCTGGCCGTGTAGCTGACGCAGGCCGCTGAACACCGCATAACCCAATTGCAGTTCGACTCTCAGGCGTTGGTAAAACGGTGTCTGGCACAGGTGGGCGAGCAGGCGCCACGCGGCTTCGTCGTCGATTTCACGGCTGGCGGTCGGACAGAACAGCAGCAAGGCGTGTTCGCTGGACGCGCTGTCGATCTGACTCCACCGGTATCCGTTATGGATTGCCGACGGTGAGGGGATTTGATTGTCCGGGATGCCCGGGATGCGGCTCAGGGCCAGGCCCATGGCTGACTGGGTCTGTGGGTTTAGCCCCAAAGCCAGACCGTCCCAGCTAGAAGTTGCCCACAGGTGCGCGGCGTCATCGGATTCACCTACCGCTGGCAGGTACAGTTCGGGCAGTACTTTGAGCAGCTGGCGGATCGGTATCAGCGCCGTTTTCGGTTCGCCTTTTGCGCAATCGACGCCCACTTGTGTCAGAGATTTCAGCGCGTGTTCCAGCACAACAGGCAGCGTGTCCTGCAGGCCGTTGAGTCTCAACAGCCACTGATTACCTGTGGCGCTGAAGGACAACTCGACTCCGGCCAGACGTGCGTCGTCGGAAACCTCCCGCAGACTGCGTTGCAGTTTCGCCTGCAGCTCGGCCGTGGCCGCCGCCTCTGTCTGCCAGCGCACATACACCGCCCCTTCGTCGCTGTTGTCCGGCAGCGCCTGGCTGAATTGCATCGGCGAACGTTCGCGGCGGTTGCGCGAGCGATCCTGAGCAAACGTGCGCAGGCCTCGGTGGGCGCTGGTCTGGCCGCGGATAAGTCCGGCGTTGGCCAGCGGCTCGGCTGCGCGCAGAAACGGGTTGGCAGCGGGCAGGTGCCAGTGATTGCTGAAGTTATCCACAGTGCCGATTTTGCCGAGAATCACATTGAGCGCCGCAACGGCTGATTCAGAAAGCCCTCTTTCGAGTTGTTCGCTGTCTAGTCGCGCAAGCTGCAATGCACCGCTGACCTGCTGCTGGCGTTGATGCTGTGCCGAATATTCCTCGCGAAGTGCCGGCCAGTCTTGCTGCGCAGCGAAGAAGCTCAGCCCGTCGAGAAACTGTGCCTGGATGGCGTCGAGTGATCCGGATGCCGCCGTGAATTGAAGATGCAGCAACGCCTGCTCAGCAAACTGATACAGCACACAGGCCTGTAAATCTTCCGCAAGCCCCATCTGCTGCAAATGCGCGAGCAACCCGCCGGGTTTGGCGCTGTTCAACCAGTGACAGAGAAACGCCAGCGCTTCGGCCGACGACTCCGGCAACTCCTCCAACGCAAACAGCAGGTTGCCGTGCCAATCGCCGGCCTGTTGATAACTTGCCTGTGGATTATTCATCAAGCGAACGGGCGCTGCCTGGGCAGTTTTATCCCCTGGCGTCAGCATGGCGGCAAACTGTTCGGCCAGCGCTCGCAGTTCTTCAACACTCTGCGGCCCGACCAGGCTCAGGCTCATCTGCCCGGTGCGGTAAAACTGCTGATGAAAGTCTTTCAACGCCTGCTGAAAATCCGCTTGATCTACCGGCAGGCTTTCGCGGTTTCCGGCATGAAAGCCGCGCAAAGGATGTGCTGCCGCCAGCCCCTCGAACAGCGCCTCTTTCTGCTGAGCCGCCGCATCCTGCGACCACGCAATAAACTCTGCCTGCAATACTTCCCGTTCCCGCAACTGATCGTCCGGATTCATACGCGGATGGGCGAGCATGTCTGACAGGCGCTCCAGCCCACCGCTGAAGGACGCTGGCGGCAACTCAAAGAAGAAATCGGTGGTGCGCTCGCGGGTGCTGGCATTCACCTGGCCGCCGTGACCTTGTACATAGGCCATCAGCCCTTGCTGTGCAGGAAAGCGCTCGGTGCCGAGGAACAGCAAATGCTCAAGGAAATGCGCCAGCCCCGGCCACGCCAATGGCACGTCATGACTGCCGGCAGCCACCCGCAACGCAGCGGCGCTGCGCTTCAGGCCGGGCACGTGACGCAGGGTCACGCGCAAGCCGTTGGCCAGGGTTTCGGTGTGGGGGCGGGGGTGAGTCGGCGCAGGCATGGGCACTTCCAGAACAGTGAAGTGCCAATGCTAGCGGATTAGCGCTTGCTGAGCGCGTCGTAAAGTTCGGGGCGGCGGTCGTTGAAGTAGCGGTTGGCGCTACGGGAGTCGGCCATCAACTGGCGATCCAGCTCGCCGACGATCAGTGCTTCGTCCAGTCCGGCCTTTGCGATGCGGCTGCCATCCGGCGCGGCAATGCTGCTTTGTCCGCAGTAATGGATGTCGCCTTCGTGGCCGCAGTAGTTGGCGTAAGCCACGTAGCACTGGTTTTCAAAGGCGCGGGAGCGGACGGAAACATCGGCAATGAAGTCGAAAGGAATCATGTTGGCTGTCGGTACCAGAATCAGCTCGGCGCCTTCGAGGGCCAGGCGCCGGGCGTTTTCCGGGAATTCCAGGTCGTAGCAGATCAGAAAACCGAGCTTCCAGCCGTTGAGCTCGACGATGGGAAAGTCGCCATCGCCGGGGCTGAACATCGAACGGTCCAGATCACCGAACAGATGCGTCTTGCGGTAATTGCACAGGCGCTCACCGTTCGAGTCGATCAGTTGCACGGCGTTATAGATCTGTCCTTCGGCGGTTCGCTCCGGGTAACCGTAAAGAATTGCCAGACCGGCAGCCTTGGCGATTCGTCCAATCTGCTGCGCCCATTCACCGTTGTGGACCTCGGCCAATGTCGCAACCGCCTCCTTGCCGATGTTGTAGCCGGTCAGGAACATTTCCGGCACCACCAGCAGATCGGCGCCTTTGGCCTCCATCGCCAGTTGATGCAGGCGCTGGAGGTTGGCAGCAGGTTCCAGTGGCAGCGGTGGACATTGGTAAAGGGCTACACGCATCAGGGATTCCTCTTACTCGGGCAGGGCGATCGGGCCGATGTCGTTGAACACATCTCCCGGGCCGGGGTTCTCTTTATGTGTGGACCCGCCGAAGTGCTTCATGATTCCCCATACCGCGTTGAGCGAAGTCTGCACCGCGCCCTCGACCCACGCTGGCGTCCACGACACGTCGTCGCCGGCGATGAAAATCCCGCGCTGCTCCGGCGGCATGTCGTCCTGCATGAAGTGTGCGTACATGCGCTGGTTGTAGCGATAGTGGCCGGGCAGGGCGCCCTTGAACGCGCCGAGGAAGTGCGGATCGGCTTCCCACGATACGGTGATCGGATCGCCGATGATTCGCGCGGCGATGTCGACTTTCGGGTAGATCTTCTTCAACGCATCCAGCGCCAGCTTCACGCGTTTTTCCACCGGGTGCGGGAGCATCTTCAGCGCATCGCTCATCCACGAGTACGACAGGCAGATCACGCCCGGTTTATCGTCGCCGTTGTCGAACAGGTAAGTACCACGGGTCAGGCGATCGGTGAGGGTCATGCTCATCAGATCGCGACCGGTTTCCGGATCCTTGTCCTTCCAGAACGGGCGGTCGACCATCACGAACGTTTTCGACGATTGCATGTAGCGCGTGCGGTCCAGTGCCATCCACATCTTTTGCGAGAACAGGGTTTCGTCGCATTCGATCTGGGTGGTCAGCAGCCAGCTCTGGCAGGTGGTCAGTACGGCCGCATATTCGCGGGTGTCGCCGTTGTTGTCGGTGACTGCGAAACGCCCGTCGGGTGCGTGAGCAATTTTCTTTACCCCGGAGCGCGGTGCGCCGTGGTGCAGCGATTTCAGGCTGGTGCCCTGTGGCCAGTGGACGCAGCGCTCCGGCGCATGACGCCAGATACCCTGTGGCACTTGTTCCACACCGCCGACCACCAGATGTTGGTGATCGTCGCAGTTGGTCATCACCACGCGGAAAATTTCCAGCATCGAGTTGGGGAAGTCCGAATCCCAGCCGCCGGTGCCGAAACCGACCTGGCCGAACACTTCGCGGTGATGGAACGACAATTTGGCGAAAGCTTTGGAGGTGGCGACGAAGTCGTAGAACGTGCGGTCGTCCCATAGCGGCACCAGGGTGTTCCACAATTCTTTGAGGCGTGGCACGTCACGGTCACGAATCGCTTGCTGGATATCCGAAAACTGCGAGCCGGCCTCCAGAGCGTCAGCCCAGGCATCGGCAACTTCCTGGAACAGTGCAGGAAGATCCTTCAGGCTTTGTGCGTAATGAGTTTTGCCTTCCAGGTCGATCACGGTACTGCCGGACGCCGCCGTCAGCGGGTTGGGGAAGGGCTTGGTTTCCAGACCGAGTTTGTCGACGTAGTGATAGAACGCGGTGGACGACACCGGAAAACGCATGCCGCCGAGTTCGGCGACGATGCCATCGGTGCCATTGAACGCTTGCGAACGCAGACGGCCGCCGAGCTTCGAGGCCTCATACACGACGGGTTTCAAGCCGAGTTTCATCAGCTCATAAGCCGCCACCAGACCGGCGATACCGGCCCCGACGATTGCCACTTCGGCACCGTGATTGTGCTCGGGAATGCTGCCGAGGCCGGCCGGGTGTTCAATCCAGTCGTCGAAGGCGAAAGGGAAGTCCGGGCCAAAAATGGTGACTGGTTTCTTACCGTCTGCAGGATGGCGATTGTTCTTGTTCATGGCTGACCTTGCTGGCGACCCGACGCTGGATGCGCGTCTGAGTATAGGAAAAGATGCCAGCCATTCTAGGGAGCGTAGAACACGTTAATAAGACGCAATGTGTCGTCGTTTTGAGCATTGATGCTGCAATATGACGAAGGCAGTGATCAGACTGGATGTCCGCGATCAATCTTGCTGCTGAGGATGATCGACGTCGTGGTCTTCTCTACCCCGTCTACACTGCCGATCTGATCCAGAAGCTGATCGAGCTGTTCCGGTGAATCAGTACGCAGCCACGCCACGTAATCGAATTCGCCACTCACTGCGCACAATTGCTGTACCTGAGCCATTGCGCTCAAGCGGCGCAGTACCTCTTTGCCGGAGCGTGGCTGCACCTTGATCCCGACGTAGGCCTGCAAACCGCCATCCACCACGCGTTGGCCCAGACGCACGCCATAACCTGTGATGACCTTGGCCTTTTCCAGCCTCGCCAGTCGCGAAGTCACGGTGGTACGGGCGATCCCCAATTGCCGGGCCAGCATCGCCACGCTCTCACGGGCATTGATTTGCAGGGCGGCGATCAGCTGGCGGTCGATTTCATCGAGCACGGGTGGGCGGATGTCGGGCAAGGGCAGGCTCCAGCGGTATGGATCAATGGGGCTGCATGTTACAGGCTCGTCACGCGAGGCGCTTGTAAGCGCTGATTGAGCGGCGGGGGATTAGGCAGTCATCGGATCGGGGGATTTTACCGAAACAAAAGAACAGACAAATGATTTGACTTGCCTGCTGCCTTTATCAAAAATGGCCTCAAGAGCGCGAAATCTGCTGCCTTGCAGGGCTTCAGCAGACGTAGGTACCTCAGCGATGCTGCAACATCGGTGTAAGGTGAGACCTCTTCATCCCATTTCCTGAGGATGCCAATATCAGGATTCAAATATTCAAGGGGAGCCAACAGGCTCCCCTTTTTGTTTGTCCTGAAGAACGTATCTCTTGTAGAGAAGCTCGCCTTGGCGGTGCTTGTTCATCGCTCTAGCCGGGGCATGCATGAAGTTCCACAGGACATGTCCGTGCCTGACATCCACCACGACGAGCATGTCATTCTTTGCCTCGTAGGCATTGATGAAGGCCATGCGGTATCCGCCGTTGTCGTACAGCACTCTCCATATTTCAAACGGTCCCGTCAGCGTATCAATCGCATGCCGAACGTAGCGCTCTCGTGAGTCAGCGCGTTTTTCGACGATGTGGGCAAGTTTGTCCCTCATGACCGCAACGTTTCCGATCGGGGTGAGGATGGTAACTGCGAGCAACGCTTCATCGATGAATCCGAAGTGAACCAGGAGAATTCTGAGGGCTCCTTGCGCATCGTCTGCCCTTTTCACTTCATCAATTGCGGCTGAGCGAAGCTCCCTGGCCAGCGTACGCAGGTCGGGCAGAGCTAAGTCGATCCATGTTTGTTGGCCACTAGATTCTTTTATCAGCGGCGCAGCATTCACGAGCATGAAAGTAATCCTTGGCGAACAGCGGCGCCCGGAGATTACTCGCTCGGAGAAAAGGCCAACAAGGCCGAAAACTGAGTGAAAACACAGCTTGGGAAATAACCTACAGACTTTGCGGTAGTCTTCCGAACATTGCGTTTGGGAAGAACGTAAACGCCAACCGACTGGCGAAAAAAAGCCGCGCGAGTGCGCGGCTTTTTCATGTTTGGTGGGCCCACACGGACTTGAACCGTGGACCAAAGGATTATGAGTCCTCTGCTCTAACCAACTGAGCTATAGGCCCTCAGTAGGCCGCGGATTATAGCGACGGTTTCTCGGCTGTGCTATCCGAAAAATCTGATACGGCTATACGAAGAAACGTCGCGGCGAACTCTTCAGGTGGCAGCGGCAGGCTGACGATGTAGCCCTGGATCTGTTCGCAGCCTTCGGCGGTGAGGAATTGTTGCTGGGCCTGGGTTTCCACGCCTTCGGCGATCACGGTGAATTGCATGCTGCGGCCCAGGGCGATGATTGCGCGCACGATTGCCGCGTCGTGCGGGTCGTCGGGCAGGCCGCGGACGAAAGACTGGTCGATCTTGAGGATGTCCAGTGGCAGGCGTTTGAGATAACTCAGTGAAGAATAACCGGTGCCGAAGTCGTCGATGGCCAGTTGCACGCCCAGGTGTTTGAGCTGGTGCAGCACCGCCAGCGCTTCTTCGGCCTGGCTCATGATGAAGTTTTCGGTAATTTCCAGTTGCAGTAATTCCGGCCGCAGGCGGTTGTCCTTGAGCAGTTGCTCGATGCGTCCCAGCAGGTTTGGCTGTCGCAGTTGCGCGCCGGCGAGGTTCACCGACAGCGGGCCGAGAGATTCGTAGATCTGGCCCCACTCGAACATCTGCCGGCAGGCGGTTTCCAGCACCCAGTCGCCGATTTGCAGGATCATCCCGTTCTCTTCCGCCAGCGGGATGAAGTGCTCTGGCGGCACTTCGCCGAAGTTCGGGTGGCGCCAGCGGATCAGGGCTTCGGCGCCGACCAGACTGTGATCGTCGAGGCTGATTTTCGGTTGGTAATAGAGGTACAACTCCTCGCGCTCGATGGCTCGGCGAAGTTCGTGCTCCAGCGCCACACGCTCGCTGGCCTGGGCGGTGAGATCGCGGGTGTAGCTTTCGACCCGGTTGCGGCCCTTGGCCTTGGAGCGATACATCGCCGCGTCCGCGTTCTTGATCAGGGTCGCAACATCGCAGCCGTCGCGCGGATAGAGGCTGGTGCCGATGCTGGCGCTGATGAAGAACTCATGCTCGCCGGCCTGGAAGGGTGCGCCAAAGCAGTTCAGTAGTTTGGTGGCGATGTTGTCGGCATCGCCGGGCTGTTGCAGGCCGGGCAACAGAATGATGAATTCATCGCCCCCCAGGCGCGCGACGGTGTCGATATCACGCAGCTGCTCCTTCAGGCGCACGGCGATCCCCTTGAGCAGCAGATCGCCGACCGGGTGACCGAGGCTGTCGTTGATGTGCTTGAAGCGGTCGAGGTCGAGAAACAGCACCGCACCTTGACCACCGTTTTCCTGCTGGCTATTGAGAGCCATCAACAGGCGACTTTCGAACAGCGTGCGGTTCGGCAGGCCGGTCAGCGGGTCGTGATGCGCCTGATAGTCGAGTTTGGCCTGGGCGTGCTTGAGGCTGGAGATATCGGCGAACACAGCAACGAAGTGGGTGATGAATTTGTCGCGGTTGCGCACGGCGCTGATGGTCAGCCAGCTCGGGTACAGCTCGCCGTTCTTGCGCCGGTTGGAGATTTCGCCCTGCCAATGACCTTCGGCAGTCAATTGATGCCACATCGCCGCGTAGAACGCGCTGTCGTGCAGGCCAGATGCAAGCAGGCGCGGAGTGTGACCGAGCGCTTCGCTTTCGCTGTAGCCGGTGATTTCGGTGAAGGCCCGGTTCACCGCGCTGATGTGTTGCTGGGTGTCGGTGATCAGCACGCCCTCGGCAGTGCTTTCGAACACGGTCGCGGCCTGTTGCAGTTTTTCCTGCATCAGGTGGCGTTCGGTAATGTCCCGGGCGATGGTCAGCATGCAATCTTCATCGCCGATCGGCAGCGGACGGCTGGATACCTCGCAGAGGCGGATCTGCCCGTCGCTGCGGCGGATATGGCAGCTGAAGTCGCGAACGAACCCGTCGCGGTGAAGCAGGTCGAGCATTTGCTTGCGTTCGTTAAGGTTGACCCAGATTCCCAGGTCCAGCGTCGAGCGATCCACCGACATGGCGCTGTTGAAACCGGTGATACGACTGAAACCTTCGTTGACTTCCAGCAGCAGACCATCGCTCTGGCGCGACAGCAGCAGACCGTCTGGCGAGGCGTGGAAGGCCTTGGCGAACTTCTCTTCGGAAGTTTGCAGTTGCTGTTGGGTTTCCTTGAGCTGGGTAATGTCGCGGACCACCACAACCAGCGCGGGAGTGGTGTCGAGCTCGAAGGGTTCGGCGGAAATCAGCCCGGTGAACACCTGGCCATTGTTGCGGCGAAAGGGCATCTCCAGATTGCGAATGCTGCCGGCCTGCAGCCGCTGAAGCAGGCCCGGGCCGACTCCGGGAATGCCCCAGATGTTGAGTTCGGTAGCGGTCTGGCCAATCACCTCTTCGGCCTTCAGCCCGATCTGTTCTTCGAAGGCTTCGTTGACCTCCAGCAGGCAGCCGTCGGATAGCCGGGCGATGACCAGAATGTCCGGGCATTGCTGGAATACCGAAGCGAATTTCTGTTCCGACAGGCGCAACGCCTCTTCGGTGCGCTTGGTTTCGCTGATGTCGATCATCAGGCCGCGCATCACCGGTTCGTGGCCATGTTCGATCAGGCTGACAATGTCACGCACCCACAAACAACGGCCGTCAGCGGTGATCACCCGGTAATCGAGACTGTGATCGCGCCCGGCCAGCACTTCGTGATCACAGAAGCTCTGGGCGCGAGTCAGATCGGCGGGGTGAATGATGTTGCGCCAGAAGCCTGGAATCAGCCAATGGGACAGCGGATAGCCGAGCAGATCCTCGGCGTGGGGCGAAACATAGCTGTAGGTGAAGTCACTGATCCGCGCTTCCCAGGCGATGGCCGAAAGACTCTCAACCAGTCCGCGATAGTGGTATTCGCTGCTGCGCAGTTCCTGTTCGAGATCGATACGTCGGGCGATCTCCGAACTCAGGCGACGGTTGATGCGGATCACCATCGCCAGGACGATGACCAGAAGCAATAGCCCCGGTAAACCGTAAACCAGCAGATCCGACCAGAATGTCCGGTGATCGAGGACGTTGCCGACCCAATGTTCCTGAATGCTGCTGATTTCCTCCGGGGACATGTCGGCCAGCACCTTGTCCAGAATCCCCACCAGCACCTTGTTGTCACGCGGGACGCCCATCGCCAGTTGATAGCGGTAAGGGGTTTCGCCGCTGACATACAAACCATCCAGTTTGAGCTGACGCAGGCTCCAGACGCTGGAGGCCAGATCGCCGACCACCGCGTCCACTTCATCGGTGGCCAAGGCCTGCAACGCGGAGCTGACGTTGGGCATCGCCACCAGATTCAGGTCGGGATGATGTGTGCGCAGCAGCTCATGGGGCGCGTAGTTCTCGACCACGGCGATTTTCAAACCGTAAAGCTCCTCGAGCTTGCGCGGTTGCGGGCCGCCGACATGGGCGAGGATGACGATCGGAAAGTCGAGATAGGGGCGAGTGAAAGACAGGTAGCTCTGGCGCTCCGGGGTGGACATGATGCCCGGCAGCAGGTCGATCGTGCCGTTTTTCGCCTGTTCGAGCACGACTGTCCAGCTCACCGGCTCGATGGGGGTAAGTTTGACCGCCAGGCGTTGGCGAATCACATCGATATAGTCCGCCGCCAGGCCCTGATAGCGGTTCTGGTCGTCGCGAAACTCGAAGGGCGGCCACGACGCATCGACACCCAGTCGCAAGTCCGGGTGAGCCGCCAGCCAGCTACGTTCTTCATCGGTCAGAGTCAGCGCGTCAGCCGTTGCGGTCCAGATCATCAGTGACAGCAAAAAAAGCACGGACGCCAGTCTGGGCATAACGGTCTCGTTATGGCTCGGGGGAATGTTTCGAGTGTAGACGGGCTGTGCGCGGGGGGAGGGCGGAGCTGGGTATTTAATCTGCCATATAAACAAAACCCCCGGCCTGGGCCGGGGGTTATGGTGTCACTCGTCGAGGAAGGAGCGCAGATGCTCGCTTCGCGTCGGGTGGCGCAGCTTGCGCAGCGCCTTGGCTTCGATCTGACGGATCCGCTCACGGGTCACGTCAAACTGTTTGCCGACTTCTTCGAGCGTATGGTCGGTGTTCATGTCGATACCGAAACGCATGCGCAGTACCTTGGCTTCACGGGCAGTAAGGCCGGACAGCACTTCGCGGGTCGCTTCTTTCAGGCTCTCAACAGTGGCGACATCGATTGGCGACTGCATGGTCGAGTCTTCGATGAAGTCACCCAGATGGGAGTCTTCGTCATCACCGATCGGGGTTTCCATGGAGATCGGCTCTTTGGCGATCTTCAATACCTTGCGGATCTTGTCCTCAGGCATTTCCATGCGTTCACCCAGCTCTTCCGGGGTCGGTTCGCGACCCATTTCCTGCAGCATCTGACGGGAAATGCGGTTGAGCTTGTTGATCGTCTCGATCATGTGCACCGGAATACGGATGGTGCGGGCCTGGTCGGCGATCGAGCGAGTGATCGCCTGACGGATCCACCAGGTGGCATAAGTCGAGAACTTGTAACCACGACGGTATTCGAACTTGTCCACCGCTTTCATCAGACCGATGTTGCCTTCCTGGATCAGATCGAGGAATTGCAGGCCACGGTTGGTGTACTTCTTGGCAATCGAGATCACCAGACGCAAGTTCGCTTCAACCATCTCTTTCTTCGCGCGGCGGGCTTTCGCCTCACCGATCGACATGCGGCGGTTGATGTCCTTGATCTCGGCGATGGTCAGGCCGGTCTCGGTTTCCAGCGCGGTCAGCTTCTGCTGGCAACGGATGATGTCCGGTTGCACGCGAGCGATGGCTTCGGCGTACTTGCTCTTGCCTTTGGCCAGGGCGTCGGACCAGCTTTCGTCGACTTCGTTGCCCGGGAACTGGCGCAGGAAGTCGGCACGCGGCATACGTGCATCACGTACGCACAGCTGCATGATCGCGCGCTCTTGCTGACGCAGACGATCCAGGGCACTGCGAACACGCTCGACCAGGGCTTCGAATTGCTTCGGCACCAGTTTGATCGGCATGAACAGATCGGCCAGGGCCAACAGTTCAGCAATCGCCGCCTTGTTGTGACGACCGTGCTTTTTCAGGGCCTTGCGGGTGATTTCCATCTGGTCGGCCACGGCGCCGAAACGCTGGGCAGCAATGACCGGATCCGGACCGCTTTCGGCTTCTTCTTCGTCATCGGAAGCTTCGGTATCGTCATCGTCGTCGGACTCTTCCGCTTTCGCCGCTTTCGCGTCGATCGGCGGCGGTACTTCGGCGGCAGGCGGCGTAATGCCGTCGTCCGGGTCGATGTAGCCGCTCAGAACGTCGGACAGGCGACCACCTTCGGTGGTAACGCGAGTGTACTCGGAGAGAATATGGTCAACCGTGCCAGGGAAGTGCGCGATGGCGCTCATCACTTCGCGGATGCCTTCTTCGATACGCTTGGCGATTTCGATTTCGCCTTCACGAGTCAGAAGCTCGACCGTACCCATTTCACGCATGTACATGCGCACCGGGTCTGTGGTGCGACCGATATCGGTCTCCACCGCCGCCAACGCAGCGGCTGCTTCTTCCGCAGCGGCCTCGTCGGTATCGGCGTCGGCCAGCATAAGGGCGTCCGCATCCGGAGCACTCTCGTGTACGGGGATCCCCATGTCGTTAATCATGCGGATGATGTCTTCCACCTGCTCCGGATCTGAAATATCCTCGGGCAGGTGGTCGTTGACCTCGGCGTAAGTCAGATACTTCTGCTCACGACCCAGTTTGATCAACTCAATAATACGAGACTGCTGTTGCGCTTTTCCGGACATAACACCCTATCCACTGAAGGTCTTGGCGGGCAAAAAACAAGCCGAGGATTATACCTGAGCTATGACCTCACGCGCCAGTTGAGGTCGGGTTTGATGCGGAAACATTGCGACTTAAAAGGTCGCGCAGTTGATTTTTCTCATCAGTGCTCAGTTCGCTTTGACGCGCTTTCCTGAGCAGTTGTTCCAGATTTCGCTCGCGTTGGCGGGCTGACAAGCTAGTAATGGTGTCGAAAAACTGTTGTTCAAGGTTGTCTCCGTCAATCAACCATTCCTTTTCCGCCAGCGCCTTGAGCAGGCGGCCCTGTTCGGTTCCGTGCCATCGCGCGATCAACTGAAATGAGTTTAGCTTGGGATTCTTCTGTACGGCTTCAAGCAGTGCCACCAGCAGTTGTGCGTTGGTCTGGTTCTCGTCCGCGAAGTGCCCGGCATTCTCGACTTTTTCCGCCAGTTGCGGGTGATGCAGCAAGGTTCTCAGGGCGGCCAGTGTCGGTGGTTCGACGGCGGCCGGCACGCGTGGGGCACGTGGTTGATCACGATCACCGCCACGCTTGCCATTTTTGTCCCATGGCTTCTTGTCCCATTTCTTGCCGCCGGCGCCGGGTTTCTTCGGCGTCCATTCCTGCTGCGGCACATACATGTCCTGTGCCTGCGGCTGATGGTAGTCGCTGTAGTCCGGCATGGCGTCGTAATCGATGCCGGGGTCGTAGGCCGGCGGCGCTTCCTGCGGAGCGCTCTGGGCCAACTGGCTGACGCTTTCGCTGCTCAGGCCGGTGATCTCGGTCAGGCGCTGGCGCATCAGGATGCGCAGGTTGGCGCCAGGGATCTTGTCGATCAACGGTGCTGCGAGCGTGGCCATGTGGGCCTTGCCCTCCAGCGAGCGCGGGTCGGCTTCTTCGGTCAGTTGTTGGAAAAAGTAGTCCGCCAGCGGCTGAGCATGCTGATTGATCCGGGCGCGGAAGGCATCAGTGCCCTCGGCACGAATCAACGTATCCGGGTCTTCGCCTTCAGGCAGAAACAGAAAGCGTGCACGACGCCCGTCCTGCAGGCTGGACAGTGTTGCTTCCAGCGCACGCCAGGCGGCGTTGCGGCCGGCCTGGTCGCCGTCGAAGCAAAACAGCACGTTCGGCACGACGCGAAACAGGCGTTTGAGGTGTTCTTCGCTGGTCGCGGTGCCCAGTGTCGCCACAGCGTTGCGCAGGCCTTGCTGGGCGAGGGCGATGACGTCCATATAGCCCTCGACGACGATGATTTCGTCGAGGTTGCGATTGTTTTTGCGGGCTTCGTAAAGGCCATAGAGTTCCTGGCCTTTATGGAAAACCGGAGTTTCCGGCGAGTTCAGGTATTTGGGTTTGTCGTCGCCGAGCACCCGGCCGCCGAAAGCGATGATCCGCCCGCGGGTGTCGCGTATCGGGAACATCACGCGATCGCGGAAGCGGTCATAGCGTTTGCCGGTTTCGGCATTCTCGATCAGCAGGCCGGCTTCGATCATGGCCTTCTGCTGCAAGGTGTCGCTGCTCAAGTGTTTGAGCAGGTTGTCCCAGCCCGGCGGTGCAAATCCGAGGCCGAAGTCTCGGGCGATCTCGCCGGTCAGGCCGCGTCCCTTGAGGTAATCCACCGCCGCCTTGCGTGCCGGATGGCTCTTTAGAGCCTGCCGGTAAAAGTCGGCCGCGGCGGTGAGTAGCGGGTACAGCGGAGAGTCGGTCGGTTGGCGCGGTTTGTTCGAGCGGCCGCCTTCTTCACGCGGGACTTCCATGCCGGCGGCTTTGGCCAGATCCTCGACGGCCTGGGGGAAGTCCAGGTTGTCGTGATCCATGAGAAAGCCGAGGGCGTTGCCGCCGGCGCCGCAGCCAAAGCAGTAATAGAACTGCTTGTCGGGGCTGACGCTGAACGACGGGGTTTTCTCTTTATGGAACGGGCAGCAGGCGGTGTAGTTCTTGCCGGCCTTCTTCAATTGCACGCGCGAGCTGACCACATCGACGATGTCGGTGCGGTTCAGAAGGTCGTCAATGAAGCTCTGGGGAATCAGCCCGGCCATGGCGTTCTCGTCTGCGCTGTAAAGGGTCCGATGCGAAAGGGCGCCGGACGCGGGTCATTGAGTGATGCGCGCACATGGGGCGGCTCGACCGGTGTCGTTTGCGTAATCGCTGTCGGGAAGTGTATCTGCCGAAAATTCACTGACGTTAGTACTCATCAGTCTTCGACTATTCGAAAATGTTGCGCTGAATCCGCTGACGGCCTGTAATCGGCCTCGGATAGCTCATGAAGCGGGCACGCAGCAGGTGCCTTGGGCTGATCGTCGTAAGAGGAATCAGTGGGTGTGCTCGTCAGTAGCCTTGAAAGGCTCGTCAGAAAAGACGTGCACCGCTGGCAAAAGAGCCAGGCCTGACGCGGTGAAGCGGGTTTGTCTCGGTCGCATCTGCGGCTTCGACGGTGAAGCATCAAGCGTTTTACGCAAATGCCATTAGCCCGGCTGAGGGCCGGGCTTGGCAGAAGCTTGCTACGATCGTCTGCGTATTAGTACAGACGAACGGCGCGGCGCTGTTCGCGCTGAACTTTCTTGGCATGACGCTTAACAGCAGCAGCTGCCTTGCGCTTACGCTCAGAAGTTGGCTTCTCGTAAAATTCGCGGCTACGAACTTCAGCCAGTACACCGGCTTTTTCGCAGGAGCGCTTGAAACGACGCAGAGCTACGTCGAAGGGTTCGTTCTCTTTAACTTTGACGGCTGGCATCCAGAGCTACCTTCATTCATTACCGGGGTCAACATCCTCGCGGCAAAAGAGCACTTGAAGACGTCGGTTTTTAAGGGTTGCGGATGTTAACCCCTCATCGCTCGGAATGCAAAGCCTCTGATCGAAAACCGCTGGTCGGGGCATCACGCGGCGACTATTATGCGCGCCTTCGAATTCAGCCTAAACAAGGCGCAAACCCATGCTAGTACTGGGATTAGAAACTTCCTGCGACGAAACCGGCGTCGCTTTGTACGACAGCGAGCGCGGCCTGCTGGCCGACGCGCTGTTCAGTCAGATCGACCTGCATCGCGTCTATGGCGGCGTCGTGCCGGAGCTGGCTTCGCGCGATCACGTCAAGCGCATGCTGCCCCTGATTCGTCAGGTGCTGGCCGAGTCCGATTGCGTACCGACCGAGATCGACGCCATCGCCTACACCGCGGGTCCCGGCCTGGTCGGGGCGTTGCTGGTGGGGGCTTCCTGCGCCCAGGCGCTGGCTTTTGCCTGGGGCATTCCGGCGCTCGGCGTGCACCACATGGAAGGCCACTTGCTGGCGCCGATGCTTGAACCAAAGCCGCCGGAGTTCCCGTTCGTCGCTTTGTTGGTCTCCGGTGGTCATACGCAGTTGGTTCAGGTCGATGGTATCGGCCAATACAGCCTGCTTGGCGAGACGCTGGACGATGCGGCGGGCGAAGCGTTCGACAAGACCGCAAAAATGATGGGCCTGAATTATCCGGGCGGACCGGAAATCGCCAAGCTGGCAGAGAAGGGCGTCGCAGGACGTTTCACCTTTCCGCGTCCGATGTGTGATCGCCCGGGTCTGGATTTCAGCTTCAGCGGCCTGAAGACCTTCGCCCTCAACACCTGGCAGCAGTGCGTCAGCGCCGGGGACGACAGCGAGCAAGCCCGTTGCGACATCGCGCTGGCGTTCCAGCAGGCCGTGGTGGAGACTTTGACCATCAAGTGCAAGCGTGCCCTTAAGCAGGCCGGCATGAAGCGCCTGGTGATCGCCGGCGGCGTCAGTGCCAACAAGGCGTTGCGTGTTTCGCTGGAGAAAATGCTCGGCGACATGAAGGGCGATGTGTTCTATGCCCGTCCCCAGTTTTGCACCGATAACGGCGCGATGATCGCGTTTGCCGGTTGCCAGCGTTTGCAGGCCGGTCAGCAGGAAAGCCTGGCGATCAGTGTGCAGGCGCGCTGGCCGATGGAGCAGCTGTCGGCGCTGTGATGAGCGGTGCTCACTTGCGGTATTTAAAAATGCCGTTCGCGCCCGGCGAACAGGTCGCGTAGATTGCCCCGGTGGCGCCAGACGATCAGCAGAGTCAGCGTGCTCATCGGCAATAGCGCTGCCGGTTCCTGCCAGGCCAGCAACGGCAGGGTCAGCGGAGTGGCGATCAGCGCCGCCAGCGAGCTGGTGCGGGTCAGGTAGAACGTCAGCAGCCAGGTGCATACGGCCAGCAGCGCGGCGGGTGGATACAGGGCCAGCAGCATGCCGGCTGCCGTGGCAACGCCCTTGCCACCGCGAAAGCGGAAGTACAACGGGAACAGGTGACCGATCACGGCGCAGACGCCGATCCACGCCTGATCCTGCAGCGAAAGGCCCACAGCCGAGGCAATCAGCACCGGCAACAGGCCTTTGCACAGGTCACCCAGCAGGGTCAGGATTGCGAGTTTGCGTCCGGCCAGGCGCAGCATGTTGGTGGCGCCGGCATTACCCGAGCCACTCATTCGCGGATCCGGATTTCCGGTCAGGCGGCTGAGCAAAATGGCGAAGGACAGAGAGCCGAGCAGGTAGGCGAGGATCGCCAGTAACCAAAACATGCTAACTATTCCGGGCGAGGACGCCCTGATTCTAACGGCGCATTGCGCCCTTGTCGTGCAGCGGAGAGAAGTGCTTGGACAGAGTGTTTATCGAGGGCCTGGAAGTCGACACCGTGATCGGTGCCTACGACTGGGAGCGCGGCATCCGACAGTGCCTGCGTCTTGATTTGAGCTTCGCCTGGGACAATCGCCCGGCCGCTGCCGGTGACGACCTGACCCTGGCGCTCGATTACGCCAGTGTGTCTACGCGGATCCAGGCCTTTGCCGAGCAGTCCCGGTATCAACTGGTCGAGACCTTCGCCGAGCGTCTGGTCGAAGTGCTGATGAACGAATTCAAGATCACCTGGGTGCGCCTCAAACTGACCAAGCCCGGCGCCGTGCCGGCCGCCAAGGGTGGTGTGGGAGTGGAGATCGAGCGCGGATGCCGCTGACCCAGGTCTACCTCGGGCTCGGTAGCAATATCGAGCGCGAAACCCATTTGCAGGCCGGTCTGGATGCCTTGTCCACGTTTCTGGTGGATATCCGCTGCTCGCCTGTATTCGAAAGCCAGCCGGTGGGAATCAAGAGCGGGCCGTTCTTCAACTTCGTGGTATCGGCGTTCACCGATCTGCCGTTGATCGAGCTGGATCGCCGCTTGAAATTCATAGAAGCGGACAACGGTCGCTATGCGCCGGATCGCAAGGGCTTGCCTCTGGATATTGACGTATTGCTGTACGGCGATTTGACGGGCAACTTCGACGGGCTGATTCTGCCCCGTGCGGAAATTCTTAAAAATGCCTTTGTGCTGTGGCCGCTGTCTTTGATTGCGCCGGATCGGGTACATCCGGGTGTGGGAAAAAGCTTCGCCACATTGTGGGCCGAAGCGCAGATCGATCAGGTGCTGGCGCCGGTCGGATTTGAGTGGCGTGGTACTCAACTCACGCCTTCACACTTGTCTTGAACATTTTGATCCGCCCTCGGCAGGGCGGATCAAATGTTTTCAAGACGACGCCGACTCCTTGTAAGCCTTCAATGCCTTGAGCCGTTCGCGTTTGAGTGCCTCGCCCAGTTCCGGGCCCTTGAATCCCTTCTCCAGCAACGGCTGCACTGCCACGCCGCGCGCCACATTGGCCGCGCCGCGCAGGTAATCCGCTTGTGGATAACTACGCTGTTCAAGCCCTTTGCGGCCTCGGGCATCCATTTCGCACGCGCTGATGAATTCCTCGAACCGCTGTGGTCGACGGTAAACGTCAAAGCTTTGCAGCAACTCAAGCAAGGTCGAAGCCTTCAACTCCAGGGCACGATGCCCGTGGGTGTGATATTGGCCGACCAGCAAGGCCAGTTCCTGACAGTCTTTCGGTGCCTTGAAGCGCTCGTTGACCGCTTTGATCAACTTCAGGCCTTTGTGCTCATGGGCGATATGCCGTGGCCATTCTTCTTGCGGGGTCAGACCTTTGCCGAGATCGTGCAGCAGGCAGGCCCAGCGCACGGTCAGCGGCTGCTTGTGCAAGGCTGACTGCTCAAGCACGCTGAGGGTGTGAATGCCGCTGTCGATTTCCGGGTGATGGGCTTGCGGCTGCGGTACGCCGAACAAGGCATCGACCTCCGGCATCAGTACCTTCAAGGCGCCGCAATCGCGCAACACCTGAATGAACACTTGGGGTTGATCTTCCATCAGTGCGCGGGAAATCTCTTTCCAGCTGCGTTCGGCCGTAAGGGCTTCCAGTTCACCCGATTCGCTGAGCTGACGCATCAGCTCCAGGGTTTCGGGCGCGACCTTGAAGCCGAGCGCCGCGTAACGGGCGGCAAAGCGCGCAACGCGCAGAACCCTGAGCGGATCTTCGGCAAATGCGGGGGAAACGTGGCGCAAAATCCGCTCTTCGAGATCGCGCTGGCCGTGATAGGGATCAGTCAGGTTTTGCTGATCGTCTTCGGCCATGGCATTGATCGTCAGGTCGCGGCGGATCAGGTCTTCTTCAAGCGTAACTTCGGGGCTGGCGTGAAAGGTGAAACCACCATAACCGCGACCGCTCTTGCGCTCGGTGCGGGCGAGGGCGTACTCCTCGCCGCTTTTCGGATGAAGGAAAACCGGGAAGTCCGCGCCGACCGGGCGAAACCCCTTGGCAAGCATTTCTTCTGTCGTCGCGCCGACCACCACCCAATCGATATCCGTGACCGGTTTGCCCAGCAGGCGATCACGAACCGCACCGCCGACCTTGTAAATCTGCATAAAAAACCTCCGTTGGCCCGACAGGATAACCCTTGCGCCGGACTTTCGGAGGCCTGAACGGGATCAAAGATGAATGACGGCCAAGTCGAGGCGACCGTAATCCCCCTCGCTGTGTTCGCTGCGGGGAGGAACGTGATGGGTCTTCATGATCTGGTCGCCCTGCAGGGTTTCCAGATGAATGTCGAAGCCCCACAGCCGATGCAGGTGTTTCAGGACCTCCTCAGTGGAATCACCCAGCGGTTTGCGGTCGTGCTGCTGGTGGCGCAGGGTCAGCGAGCGGTCGCCGCGGCGGTCGATGCTGTAGATCTGCACGTTCGGTTCGCGGTTGCCCAGGTTGTACTGCGCGGCCAGGGTCTCGCGAATGATCCGGTAACCGCCCTCGTCATGAATGGCGGGCACCAGCAAGTCGTCTTTCTGATCGTCATCGAGAATGCTGAACAGCTTGAGGTCGCGGATCACCTTGGGTGACAGGTACTGCAGGATGAAGCTCTCATCCTTGAAGCTGCTCATGGCGAACTTGATGGTCGACAGCCAGTCGCTGCCGGCGATTTCCGGGAACCAGCGACGGTCTTCTTCCGTGGGCTCTTCGCACATGCGACGGATGTCGCGATACATCGCAAACCCCAGCGCATACGGGTTGATGCCGTTGTAATAAGGGCTGTCGAACCCAGGCTGGAACACCACGCTGGTGTGGGACGTCAGGAACTCCATCATGAAGCCGTCCGTTACCAGGCCCTCGTCATACAGGTCGTTCATCAGCGTGTAGTGCCAGAACGTCGCCCAGCCTTCGTTCATCACCTGGGTCTGGCGCTGTGGATAGAAATACTGAGCGATCTTGCGCACGATCCGCACGATCTCGCGTTGCCAGGGCTCCAGCAGCGGGGCGTGTTTCTCGATGAAATACAGAATGTTTTCCTGCGGTTCGGCCGGGAAGCGTGCGTTGTCCTTGTCGCTGTACTTGTCTGCGCCTTTGGGAATGGTGCGCCACAGATCGTTGATCTGCTTCTGCAGATGCTCTTCGCGATCCTTCTGCCGACGCCGTTCTTCCTCGGCGGAAATCGGATACGGACGTTTGTAGCGGTCGACACCGTAGTTCATCAGGGCGTGGCAGGAGTCGAGCAGATCTTCCACGGCGTCGATCCCGTGGCGCTCCTCGCACTGCATGATGTACTGCTTGGCGAACACCAGGTAATCGATGATCGAACTGGCATCGGTCCAGGTGCGGAACAGATAGTTGCCCTTGAAGAAACTGTTGTGGCCGTAGCAGGCATGCGCAACCACCAGTGCCTGCATGCAGATGGTGTTTTCTTCCATCAGGTAAGCGATGCACGGGTCCGAGTTGATCACGATCTCGTACGCCAGCCCCATCTGCCCGCGACTGTAGGATTTCTCGGTGCTGAGGAAATGCTTGCCATAGGACCAATGGTGATAGCCAAGCGGCATGCCGACCGAAGCGTAGGCGTCCATCATCTGTTCGGCGGTGATCACTTCTATCTGGTTAGGGTAGGTATCCAGGGCGTAGCCGGCCGCGATGCGGGCGATTTCGCGGTCGTACGCCTGGATCAGCTCGAAGGTCCATTCCGAGCCGGTGGATATGGGTTGGCGCTTCTGCTCTTTGGCGGTCTTGGCGGTCATGTCACTAACCTGCGCTGGAAGAGTTCACGGAAGACCGGATAGATATCCCCGGCCGAGACCAGTTGTTGCTGGGCAAAAGTGTCGGAAAAGGCTTCGGCGATGCGTTCGTACTCGTACCACAAGGCCTGATGTTCGCGCGGGGTGATCTCCACGTAAGTGTAGTACTGCACGAACGGCATGATCTGGTTGATCAGGATGTCGCGGCAGATCGGCGAGTCATCGTTCCAGTTATCGCCGTCGGAAGCCTGGGCGGCGTAGATGTTCCACTCGTTGCTCGGATAGCGCTCGGCCATGATCTCCTGCATCAGTTTCAGGGCACTGGAGACGATGGTGCCGCCGGTTTCGCGGGAGTAGAAAAACTCCTCTTCATCCACTTCACGTGCGCTAGTGTGGTGGCGGATGAACACCACGTCGATCTTGTCGTAGTTCCGCTTGAGGAACAGGTACAACAGAATGAAAAACCGTTTGGCGATGTCCTTGGTCGCCTGGGTCATGGAGCCGGAAACGTCCATCAGGCAGAACATCACGGCTTTCGAACTGGGGTTTGGCTGCTTGATCAACAGGTTGTACTTGAGGTCGAAAGTATCGAGGAATGGCACGCGGTGGATGCGCGCGCTGAGTTTTTCGATTTCCGCCTCGAGATCCTGAATATCGCCGAAGTTATCCGGCTCTTCGCGTTTGAGTCGCGCCAGTTCCTCTTTGACTTCACGCAGTTTGGCGCGGCTGCTGCCCGACAGGGCAATGCGCCGCGCATGAGCAGAACGCAGGGTGCGAATAATGTTGATCCGCGACGGATTGCCTTCGTTACTGATCCCTGCGCGTACGGTCTTGAAGGTGTCGGTACCGGTCAGGTTGCGCTTGACCAGGTTCGGCAGTTCGAGATCCTCGAACATGAATTCGAGGAATTCTTCCTG
The DNA here is from genome assembly GCF_002113215.1 of Pseudomonas sp. B15(2017). Classification (NCBI taxonomy): domain Bacteria; kingdom Pseudomonadati; phylum Pseudomonadota; class Gammaproteobacteria; order Pseudomonadales; family Pseudomonadaceae; genus Pseudomonas; species Pseudomonas sp. B15(2017). The sequence goes on along the minus strand of NZ_NEJZ01000007.1, from coordinate 34,594 downwards.
GGTGATCTGGAAGACGAACTCGTCCATGCCTTCGCCAGAGTTACCGGCCTTGCCCGGCCCACGGCCACCTCCGCCTCCGGGCGGACGGGCGATGTGTTCGCCAGCGGTAAATTCCTTGTTGCCGGGGTGAACCACGGTCTGCTTGCCGCCGCGACCATGGTGAAGCACCGGTTCGTCGATATCGCGACCGGGAATGCTGATTTGCTCGCCGTGCTCCATATCGGTAATGGAACGCCGGCTGACCGCCTCTTCGACAGCCTTCTTGATGTGGTCACGGTAACGCCGCAGGAACCGCTGACGGTTCACCGTGCTCTTGTTCTTGCCATTGAGACGTCGGTCGATCACATAGCTCATGACTGCTCCTTAGAAGCTGTCCTGCAAAGGGGCGAGCGGTCATGCAGCATTGAACCGAATGCCAAGGGACGTACACGCTCCCCCAAGCGCTTTGGGTGCTGCCTGAACCTCGCTACCGCCTTTCGAACACCTTCCAGAGGCCTGTGTAGCAGAAAATGCGGGCACAGGCCTCGGGCTGACGACAACCGGTCTGACCGGCCGCGGTTTACTGTGACTTTCTGACCCGCAGATACCACTCGGAAAGCAGTCGTACCTGTTTGTCGGTGTAGCCGCGTTCGACCATTCGTGTAACGAAGTCGTTGTGTTTCTGTTGATCCTCTTTGCTGGCCTTGGCATTGAAGCTGATGACTGGCAGCAGGTCCTCGGTGTTCGAGAACATTTTCTTCTCGATAACCACCCGCAGTTTTTCGTAGCTGAGCCAGGTCGGGTTCTTGCCGTTGTTGTTGGCCCGGGCGCGCAATACGAAGTTGACGATTTCGTTGCGGAAATCCTTCGGATTGCTGATACCGGCCGGTTTCTCGATTTTTTCCAGCTCCTCGTTGAGGGCGACGCGGTTGAGGATCTCGCCGGTTTCCGGATCGCGGTATTCCTGATCCTGAATCCAGAAGTCCGCATACAGCACGTAGCGGTCGAAGATGTTCTGGCCGTACTCGCTGTAGGACTCGAGGTAGGCGGTCTGGATCTCCTTGCCGATAAATTCGATATAACGCGGCGCCAGGTACTCTTTCAGGTAGCGCAGATAGCGTTCGCGGGTTTCGGCCTGGAACTGTTCCTGTTCGATCTGCTGTTCCAGCACATAGAGCAGGTGTACCGGGTTGGCAGCGATTTCATGCGGATCGAAGTTGAATACCTTGGACAGGATCTTGAACGCAAACCGGGTCGACAGACCGTTCATGCCTTCATCGACGCCCGCTGCATCGCGGTATTCCTGGATCGACTTGGCCTTCGGATCGGTGTCCTTGAGGTTTTCGCCGTCATACACGCGCATCTTGGAGTAGATGTTGGAGTTTTCCGGCTCTTTCAGGCGCGACAGTACGGTGAACTGCGCGAGCATCTTCAGGGTATCCGGCGCGCAATGCGCCTTGGACAGTGAGCTGTTGAACAGCAGCTTGTCGTAGATCTTCACCTCGTCACTGACCCGCAGGCAGTACGGCACCTTGACGATGTAGATCCGGTCGATGAAGGCTTCGTTGTTCTTGTTGTTGCGGAAGGTGTGCCACTCCGATTCGTTGGAGTGGGCTAGCAGAATCCCGGTGAACGGAATCGCGCCGAGGCCTTCGGTACTGTTGTAGTTGCCTTCTTGCGTGGCGGTCAGCAATGGATGGAGCACCTTGATCGGTGCCTTGAACATTTCGACGAATTCCATCAGGCCCTGGTTGGCCCGGCACAGCGCACCGGAGTAGCTGTAGGCGTCGGCGTCGTTCTGCGGGAATTCTTCGAGTTTGCGGATATCGACCTTGCCCACCAGCGCGGAAATGTCCTGGTTGTTTTCGTCACCCGGTTCGGTCTTGGCGACGGCGATCTGGTTGAGAATCGACGGGTACAGCTTGACCACGCGGAACTGGCTGATGTCGCCGCCGAATTCGGCCAGACGCTTGGTGGCCCAAGGCGACATGATGGTGTTCAGGTAGCGCCGTGGAATGCCGAAGTCCTCTTCGAGGATCGCGCCATCTTCGGTGGCGTTGAACAGACCCAGTGGCGATTCGAATACCGGCGAGCCCTTGATGGCATAGAAGGGCACTTTTTCCATCAGTTGTTTCAGCTTCTCGGCCAGGGACGATTTACCGCCGCCGACGGGGCCGAGCAGATAGAGGATCTGTTTCTTCTCTTCCAGGCCTTGGGCCGCATGGCGGAAATACGACACGATCTGGTCAATGCATTCTTCCATCCCGTGGAAGTCTTCAAAGGCCGGATAGCGACGGATCACCTTGTTGGAAAAGATTCGCGACAGCCTCGAATTGGTCGAGGTGTCGAGCAATTCCGGTTCGCCGATGGCCATTAACAGACGCTCGGCGGCGGAAACGTAGGCACTGCGATCCTTTTTGCACAGTTCCAGGTACTCCTGCAGGGAGAATTCTTCCTGGCGTGTGGACTCGAAGCGTTGTTGGAAGTGGCTAAAGATACTCATGACGTCACCTCGCTCGATACGTGGAGCCGACGCCGGATCACTCAGTCGATGCTGGCAAGCAGCTGCAATGGCAGCTGTTGTTTACCCCCCAGAACCCTTCCACGATCGAAAATCGCGAAAGTCACTCCCGATGACCCGTGCGCCGGTGTACCGGCTCTCCCCTGTTTTGGATGGCCTGGGCTTAAGGATAGTTGGGAATTCGGGAGGTAAAGGCGAGATACGTAATTAGTTGTGGCAGACCGTTCGTCTGCCACCGCGCGAGCCCACGGGAGCCGGGGCTTGCACGTTACAAAAAAATTATTCGGAGGTGCCTTGCGCGGTTTCCGACGGAAAAGTCGTACGCCACAGTTCGAAGCCGCCGTCCATGCTGTAGACGTCGGAGAAGCCCTGGCTCACAAGATACGCGGCGGCACTCTGGCTCGAGTTGCCGTGGTAGCAGACTACGACGGTGGGGGCATCGAGGTCGGCGCCCTGAATGAAAGCATGGAGGGAATGATTGTCCAGATGCTTCGAGCCGCTGATGTGCAGTGCGGCAAATGTTGCCGGGTCACGGACGTCGACGACCACCGCGCCTTGCTCGCGCAGGGCCTGGGCCTGTTCCGGTGGGATACGTTTGAATTCGCTCATGGCGGGCTCCTGTGGCTCGGCTGAAATCGCAGTCTAGCGCGGGGCGCTGACGGGAGAAGATTCGGTGATCAGTGGCGCGACGGTGGGCAGGACGGCCCCGTGGTCGTCGCATTTGCATGACAGGCGTTCGCCGCTGTCGACGTTCATCAGGGTCAGGCTGCCGCCCCACACGCAACCGGTGTCCAGGGCTGAAATGCCTGGCTCGAGCACGTTGCCTTCCAGCGCCGCCCAGTGACCGAAGATGATCCGCAGGCCGCGGGTCTTGCGCTCCTTGTGCTGGAACCAGGGTTTGTAGCCCGCTGGCGCGGTGTCGAGGCCTTCCTTGGTCTTGAGGTCGAGCTTGCCTTCGGCTGTGCAGAAACGCATGCGGGTGAAGTAATTGGTGATGACTCGCAGGCGTGTCACGCCTTTCAGGCCGCTGTCCCATTTCGCCGGCTCATTGCCGTACATGCCGTCGAGGAAGAGCGGAAGCAGGTTGTCATCACGCAGCGCAGTCTCGACTTCTTCAGCGTACTTGAGCGCCTTGCGCAGCGACCATTGCGGCGCAATGCCCGCGTGCACCATGGCCACTTCGCGCTGCTCGTCGTAGTGCATGAGTTTCTGCTGGCGCAGCCATTCCATCAGGTCGGCGCAGTCGGGCGCTTCAAGGATTTCACGCAGCGTGTCGGATTTTTTCATCCGCTCGATGTTCTTCGCCGCTGCAAGCAGGTGCAGATCGTGATTGCCGAGGACGCAGACCAGGGAGTCGCGCATGCCATAAAGGAAGCGCAGGGTTTCCAGTGACTGCGGGCCGCGGTTGACCAGATCGCCGACCAGCCACAGGCGATCCAGGGCCGGGTCGAACGCGACCTGTTTGAGCAGGCACTTGAGCGGTTCGAGGCAGCCTTGAAGGTCGCCGACGGCATACGTCGCCATCAGTGCAGCGCTCCGGGAACGGCGAGGCGAAAGGGCTTGATGATCGCATCGAAATGCTTGCCGTCGTCGGCGACCATTTCGTAGCTGCCTTGCATGGTGCCGACCTTGGTGGTCATCACCGTGCCACTGCTGTAGGTGTGGCTTTTGCCAGCGCCGATCAGCGGTTGCTGGCCGACCACACCGGCGCCGCGCACTTCTTCGACATGCCCGTCGCCATCGGTGATGACCCAATGGCGCGACATCAGGCGGGCCGGTTGCTCGCCATTGTTCTGCACGGTGATGGTGTAGGCGAAGGCAAAGCGCTCGTGCTCGGGTTGCGATTGGTCTGCCAGATAGTGGGTAACGACACTGACATCGACCTGGTAGCGAGGATCGGACATGCAAAAGGCCTTAAAAACGAAGCGGGACGCGGGGCGTAGCTGATTGGGGTTCAGTCTAGGCAAGTATCGGGCAGTAGACCAGAGTCGGGGTTCCGCCCGATAGCGATGATTACCGGTCAGTCGGCTTCAGGCGCTTTCCCCGGCTGTTCGGCGAGCTTGTCAGCCAAACGCACAAACGCGGCCAGGTCGAGTTGCTCGGGGCGCAGGCTGCCATCGACGCCGGCGGCTTCGATCTCGGCGTTGCTCAGTAACTGCTTGAGGGTGTTGCGCAAGGTCTTGCGACGCTGGTTGAAGGCTTCGCGTACCACGCGCTCGAGCAGGCGATGATCCTTGGCGGGATGCGGCAGCACCGCGTGCGGTACCAGGCGGACGATCGCCGAGTCGACTTTCGGCGGCGGATTGAATGCGCCCGGGCCGACGTTAAACAGGTGTTCGACCCGGCAGTGGTACTGAACCATGATCGACAGACGGCCCCAATCGCCGCCGCCAGGACCTGCGGCCAGACGTTCGACCACTTCCTTCTGCAACATGAAGTGCATGTCGCGGATGATGCCGGCGTTGTTCAGCAGGTGGAAAATCAGCGGCGTGGAGATGTTGTACGGCAGGTTGCCGACCACGCGCAGGCTGTTCGGCGCAGCGTTCAGGCTGTTGAAGTCGAACTTCAGCGCATCGCCCTGATGCAGGTTGAAATTGCTCTTGCCGGCGAACTGCTGGTTGAGGATCGGGATCAGGTCCTTGTCCAGCTCCACCACGTCCAGCTGGGCACCGGAGTTGAGGATGCCGGCGGTCAATGCGCCCTGGCCCGGTCCGATTTCCAGCATGCGGTCGCCGGCCTTGGCACTGATGGAGCGCAGGATGCGGTCGATGACGCCGGCATCGTGCAGGAAGTTCTGGCCAAAGCGTTTGCGCGCCTTGTGTTGGTATTGCTCGGTCATAAACGGGTCTCGGCCATCTGGTAGGCGGTTTCCAGGGCGACTTGCAGGCTGCCGGTGTCGATCTTGCCGCTGCCGGCCAGATCCAGGGCAGTGCCATGGTCGACCGACGTGCGAATGATCGGCAGGCCCAGGGTCACATTGACCGCTGCGCCGAAGCCTTTGTATTTCAGCACGGGCAGGCCCTGGTCGTGGTACATCGCCAGCACCGCGTCGCAGTGCTCCAGATATTTGGGGGTAAACAGAGTGTCGGCAGGCAGCGGGCCACGAAGGTCCATGCCCTCGCCGCGCAGGCGCTCCAATGTGGGTTCGATGATGTCGATTTCTTCATGGCCCAGATGACCGCCTTCACCGGCGTGCGGGTTGAGTCCGCAGACCAGGATGCGCGGTTGGGCGATGCCGAATTTTTGTTGCAGATCGGCGTGCAGAATCCGCGTGACCCGTTCCAGCCGCTCCGGCGTGATCGCATCGGCGATGTCGCGCAAGGGCAGGTGAGTGGTGACCAGCGCCACGCGCAAACCGCGGGTGGCGAGCATCATCACCACTTGGGCGGTGTGGGTCAGGTCGGCGAGAAATTCGGTGTGACCGGAAAACGCGATGCCCGACTCGTTGATTACACCCTTGTGAACCGGAGCGGTGATCATCCCGGCGAAGTCACCGTTCAGGCAACCATTGCCGGCGCGGGTCAGGGTTTCGAGGACGAATGCGGCGTTGGCCTTGTCCAGTTGCCCGGCGACCACGGGGGCGCTGAGCGGAGTATCCCAGACGTACAGGCTGTTGGCGGGCGCCGGAGCGTCCGGCCAGTTGTCAGGTGTCACTTCCAGCAAGCTGACAGCCAGCCCCAGCTGCGCGGCCCGCTCCTGGAGCAGGTCGCGGCTGCTGATGGCAATCAGGGGATGTGGCTGGGCTTGCGAGGCGAGCAGCAGGCACAGGTCGGGACCGATGCCGGCTGGTTCGCCGGGTGTCAGCGCGAAACGCTTGGGTTTCACTGCGCTGCCTGGTCTGCACCAGGGAGTTTGATCTCTACGTACGCTTCGTCACGGATCTGACGCAGCCAGGTTTGCAGCTCTTCGTCGTATTTGCGGTTACGCAATACGGTCATCGCCTGCTGCTCGCGGGCCTGTTCGGTGCTGTCGGTGGCGCGACGGCCAAGGACTTCCAGAACGTGCCAGCCGTACTGGGTCTGGAACGGCTTGGACAGCTGACCCTGCGGGGACTTGGCCATCACAGCGCGGAATTCCGGTACCAGTGCGTTCGGGTCGATCCAGTTCAGGTCGCCGCCGTTAAGAGCGGACCCCGGGTCTTCCGAATATTTTTTCGCCAGTTCAGCGAAGTCTTCGCCAGCTTCGATGCGGTTATAGAGCGACTGAGCCAGTTCCTTGGTCTTGGCTTCGTCGCGAACCGGACTTGGCTTGACCAGAATGTGACGCACATGCACTTCGTCGCGCATCTGGCTTCCACCGCCGCGTTTTTCCAGCAGCTTCAGGATGATGAAACCGCCCGGAGTGCGTGCCGGTTGAGTGATGTCACCCGGCGACATGGCGCTCAGTTCGCGATCGAACGGCGGTGGCAATTGAGCGGCTTTACGCCAGCCCATATCGCCGCCTTCCAGCGCGTTGTCACTGGCGGAGTTGGCCACGGCCATCTGGCCGAAATCAGCACCTTGCTTGAGCTGCTGGTAAACCTCCATCGCCTTGCGTGCTGCACTCTGAATCGCTTCGGAGTTGGCGCTTTCCGGGGTCGGGATCAGGATGTTGGCCAGGTGCAGCTCTTCGGACAGTTGCATCTTGCCCAGGTCGGAGGCGAGGAAGTTCTTCACTTCCTGTTCCGATACCTGAATGCGCTCGGCCACGCGGCGCTGACGCACACGGCTGATGACCATTTCGCGGCGGATCTGCTCGCGAGCATCCTCATAGGACAGGCCATCACGGGACAGCGCGACGCGGAACTGCTCCGGGGTCATGTTGTTGCGCTGGGCAATGGTGCCGACTGCCTGGTTCAGCTCTTCATCGGTGATGCGAATACCGGAACGTTCGCCGATCTGCAGTTGCAGATTTTCGATAATCAGGCGCTCGAGCACCTGCTGATCCAGTACGCCCGGAGGCGGCAAGCCGCCGCCACGCTTGGCGATGGTTTGCTGAACTTCGTGGACACGCTGGTCCAGCTGGCTCTGCATGACCACGTCGTTGTCGACGATGGCCACCACTTTGTCGATGGGCTGTACCGCGGCGTTGGCCGCGGTACCCAGGAACAGCGCGCCCAGCATCAGCGGGCGCAGACAATCAGAAAGCTTGGTCTTCACGTTGACGATAACCTTGGATGCCTTTGTCGAGGAAGCTCTCTACCTTGGCGCCAGTGAGGCCGCCGAGTCCCTTCAGAACAATTTGGAGGAAGACGCCGTGGTCGCCTTTTTCGTTTTCCGGGGCGTTCTGACTGAACTCGTCATAGCTGACCCAGTAACGGTTGATCAGGCGCAGTTTCCAGCAGCAGTTGTCATATTCGAAACCACCGAAGGCTTCCAGCGTGCGATTGCGGTTGTAGTCGTACTGCCAGCGGCTGATCGCGCTCCACTGCGGAACGATCGGCCAGATGACCGAGAAGTCATGCTGCTGGATCTTGTAGTAGTCCTTCACGTAGCCAGGCTGGCCCGGAGTGCCGTAGTCACCACCACCCACCGACCATTTACCGGTGTTCTGGTCGTAACGGACCTGGTCGTTGCGATAGCGATAGCCGACGTTGACCACCTTGTTCGGGTTGTCTTCAGGCTGGTAGTGGAACATCGCGCTGCCTGAACGAGGGCTGCGGCTGTCCGGATCCCAGTTGTAATCGGCAGTGGTGCGCCAGTCGCGGTTCCAGCGGTATTCGTATTCCAGGGCGTACGGGGAAACGCTGGATTTTGCGTCGTCGCGATCATTGAACGCGATGCCTGGCAATTGAACCTTGCGATCCTTGAAGTACAGCGCCTGGCCGACGCTGATGCGTTGACGTTCGAAGCCGTCATCTTCGATCCAGCGACTGGTCACGCCCAGCGACAGCTTGTTCTCGTCGCCGACACGGTCGGAGCCGGAGAAGCGGTTGTCGCGGAACAACGAGGCGTAGTTAAAGGTGTACTCGCTGGTGTCGAATACCGGAATGTCCGACTGGTCTTTCTCTGGTACATAGAGATAGAACAGGCGTGGCTCTAGAGTCTGACGGTAGTCCTTGCCGAACCATTGGGTGTTGCGGTCGAAGTAGAGGCCGCCGTCGATACTGGCAATTGGCACGCCACGGCTCTGGCTGCTGCCGAACTTTTCATCGGCCAGCAACGTACTTTTACCTCGCTGATCCAGATCAAGCTGATACTGGGTGTATTGGTACTTGAGCGATGGCTTCAAGAACCCATAAGTCCAGTTCATCGGCAGGCTGACACCTGGTTTCAGATTCAGACGATCGCCATTGGCGCGAGCGAGGCCGACCACGTTGTTGTCGAGGCGAGGCTCGACAGTGCCGTCTTCATTCACGAAGTCGCCGTTTTTCAGATCGCGATCAAACCGGACGATCTCGGTCTCGTAATCGAAATTCAGGCCTTCCGGGTGATACGGCAGCTGACCATTGAAGGTGATCTGCGGCAGGCGGTCATACGGCGTGATGTTCGATACGGTCGCCAGCTGGTACGCCTGGGCATTCAAGCGGGCGGTGTAGCTGTCGCCACGGTAGGTAACCGAGCCCTGCTGGTTCACGTAGTCGGCGCTTTTCACGCCGATCTGGTCGGTCTGCAGATCCTGGAAGTAATACGGATCGCTGATTTTGGTGTAATCCACCTGGGTGAACACGCGGGAGTCCAGACCACCCTTGTGTTGCCAGTTGTACATGTAGCGAGTCTTGTCGTAGTCGGTCTGGCCCTTGCGTTCGTCGTCCTCGTCGTTGAGGTACGCCGCACCGAACTGGCCTTCGCTCGACTTGGTCAGATAGCGGAACTCGCCTTCCATCAGCATGCCGCGCTTGCTCATGTAGCGCGGGTACAACGTGGCATCGTAATTCGGTGCCAGGTTGAAGTAGTACGGGGTGACCAGCATGAAGCCGGTATCGCTGCCGGAGCCGATGGTCGGCGGCAGGAAGCCCGACTGACGACGGTCGTCGATCGGGAAGTAGATATACGGCGTGTACAGGACCGGAATGTCCTTGACCCGCAGCGTCACGTTGGTCGCGGTACCGAAGCCGGTGGCAGGGTTCAGGGTGATGTTGTTGCCCTTGAGCTGCCAGGCGTTGCTGTTCGGTTCGCACGTGGTGTACGTGCCGTCCTTCAGACGGATGATCGCGTTCTCGGCACGCTTGGCGTACAGCGCGTTACCGCGGATGCGCGACTTGTGCATCACGTATTCGGCGTTGTCGACCTTGGCTTCACCGGTGTCGAGCTGCACATCGGCGTGGTCGCCGACGATCAGCGCGCCGTTGTCGCGAATGCGCACGTTGCCGGCCAGTTCGCCACGGCTTTCGGCCTGATACAGGTTGGCCTCGTCGGCTTCGACCTGCATGCTGCCCTGACGCATGACCACGTCACCGGCCAGACTCGCGACCTGCGAATCCTGCTGATAACGCGACGCCTTGGCACCGATGAAGGTCGGCGCGTCACTTTTATTCGTCTTGTCATTCATGCCAGGACGAATCGGTTCGATATAGGAACCAGAGCAGTAAGGACCGGTCTCGGCCAATTGGGCGGCGGTGAGCTTCTCGCGCGGAACCCAGTCGAGGTGACTGTAGTCTTCGCTACGGGATTTCAGGCCACGGCCCTTGGATTCGGTAACCAGTACCGGCTTGGGCCCGGACTCGGCGGTGGAACCGCTCTCGGCCGGTGCTTCGCCGGCGGCGCTGACGGCACTGCCGTCATGCACGGGACGCGGCGGCAAGGCAGCGGCCGGTGTCTTCGGCGAGCAGGCCCAGCCACCCGTTGCCGAGACGGCGCAGTCATACTGCTCGGCGGCAACAACGAATGAACTGGCCAGAGGTTGCATAGCCAGCAGACTGCCGGTTACCAACAACGGAAATTTTTTACGAAACGCGGGGGATTTCAATGCCATCTTATTAGTCCGGGCTTCCTGCGTGCCATCTGCCCGCGGTGTGGGCCGCACGCCTCTCGATGGTCTGAAAAAGATGCTGGATAATAAAGCATGACCCGCTTGACGGCTAGCGCCGTCGGAGACCCTTGCAATGCCTGATCAAGATGTACGCTTGCAACACCTGAAAGTTTGGCTCGATGAACAGTTGGCAATCCTTTTCGCAGATCAGGGCTGGGGAGCCGTACCCCCGGCCACATTGACCGCGGCCAGCAGCGACGCGAGTTTCCGCCGCTATTTCCGCTGGGAAGGCGCGGGTCGCAGCTTCGTCGTGATGGACGCACCGCCGCCGCAGGAAAACTGCAAACCGTTCGTGGATATCGCCTTTTTGCTGGCGAAATCCGGCATCAACGTGCCGAAAATTTATGCCGAAGACCTCGAACGCGGGTTTCTTTTGCTCAATGACCTGGGCAACAAGACCTATCTGGACGTGATCGACAGTGAAAATGCCGACGCATTATTCTGCGATGCCTTGCAAGCGCTGCTGGCTTTTCAGCAGTTGCCGATGGTTGCGCCGCTGCCGAGCTATGACGTCGCGTTGTTGCGCCGCGAGCTGGAGCTGTTCCCCGAGTGGTACGTGAAGCGCGAGCTGGGCGTCGAGTTCGATGCCACCCAACAGCAGCAGTGGCAAAAGGTCAGCGAGCTGCTGATCGACAGCGCCCTGGCCCAGCCGAAAGTGCTGGTGCACCGCGACTACATGCCGCGGAACCTGATGCTCAGCGAACCGAATCCCGGCGTGCTGGATTTCCAGGACGCCGTGTATGGTCCGGTGACCTACGACGTGACTTGCCTGTTCAAGGACGCATTCCTCAGCTGGCCGGAAGAACGTGTGCGCGGCTGGCTGGAAAGCTACTGGCAGCAGGCGTCGGCGCTGAACATCCCGGTGCAGCCGGACTTCGAAGAGTTCCTGCGCGCCAGCGATCTGATGGGCGTGCAGCGCCATCTGAAAGTCATCGGCATCTTCGCCCGCATCTGCCATCGCGACGGCAAGCCGCGTTACCTGGGTGATGTGCCGCGTTTCTTCTCTTATATAGAAGCGGTCATCGCGCGCCGCCCCGAGCTGGCGGATCTGCAGGCACTGCTCGCCAGCCTGCGTGGTGGAGTGACGGCATGAAGGCAATGATTCTGGCGGCAGGCAAAGGCGAGCGCATGCGCCCGCTGACCCTGACCACTCCCAAGCCGCTGGTGCGAGCCGGGGGCGTGCCGCTGATTGAATATCACCTGCGAGCCCTGGCCGCGGCCGGTTTCAATGAAATCGTGATCAACCATGCCTGGCTCGGACAGCAGATCGAAGATCACTTGGGCGATGGCTCGCGATTCGGCGTGTCGATCCAGTACTCGCCGGAGGGCGAGCCACTGGAAACCGGCGGCGGCATTTTCCGCGCCTTGCCGCTGTTGGGCGATGACGCGTTCCTGGTGGTCAACGGTGACATCTGGACCGATTACGACTTCAGCGTGCTGCATCAGCCGATCACCGGCCTGGCGCATCTGGTGCTGGTAGACAACCCGGACCATCACCCGACAGGCGACTTCACCCTGACCGACGGCCAGGTGAGTGATGGCCAGGCCGATGCGGCAACCCTGACCTACAGCGGCATCGCTGTATTGCATCCGCAGTTGTTCGACGGTTGCAGCGACGGTGCCTTCAAACTGGCGCCGCTGCTGCGTAAAACCATGGCGGACGGGCAGGTGACCGGCGAGCGGCTGAAAGGTCACTGGGTTGATGTCGGAACGCACCAGCGTCTGGCCGAAGCTGAAGCCTTGATAGAAGCGAGTCGCTGATATGTTGTGGCCAGGGACTCTGATTGGAGCCGGAGCGGGTTTTGCTATCGCCAGCATTCCGGGGGCCATGCTGGGTGCTTTGTTGGGGCAGGCGCTGGATCGGCGCCTTCATTTGCAGAGCTGGGGGCATTTGCGGGAAAAACTCGGCGGTCGGCCGATGCTGCGCAACGACGAACTGTTGTTCGTGTTGCTCGGGCGTCTGGCCAAGAGCGACGGGCGGGTCACGGACGGTCACATCCAGCAGGCGCGTCAGGAGATGCGCTCGCTGGAAATGAGCGAGCCGGCACAGCGCCGGGCGATTGCCGCGTTCAATCGCGGCAAGTCCGGCAACGACAATCTGCGCGGTTATCTGCGTCGGTTGAGCGCTCAACCCCATGCGGCTGAAGGCGTGTTGCGCGCCTGCTGGCGAATGGTCTGGGCTGATGGCCGGGCCGGTGTCAGCGAGCGTGAATTGCTGGCGCAGTGGGGCAAGTGGCTGGGCTGGACGACGCACCAGATCCAGGCGTTGGCGGCGGATTATGAGCCGCACAAGCGTCCGATCGTCAGCGCCGCGGTGAGTTATCAGGAGGCGATGCGCCTGCTCGGCGTATCGGCCACCAGCGAACCGGCGCAGATCAAGCGTGCCTACCGACGCCTGCTCAGCCGGCATCACCCGGACAAGGTGGCCGGGACCGGCGCCACGCCGGCGCAGGTGCGCGAGGCCACCGAGAGGACCCGCGAATTGCACAATGCCTACAGGTTGATTCGCGAACGGCGGGATTTTCGCTAGGCGAAAAAAATCGCAGCGTTGGGCTGCGATTTTTTTTGTCTGCGTTTTGACAGTCGGGGCTTTAGTCAGGGCTCTGCGGATTCAACCAGCCACGCACTCGACGGAACAATTGTTCCTGCTCAGCCTTGTTGTCCGGCAAGGCCTTGAGCGCGACCTGACTGAACGCAGACGTCTTCAGCCGCTTGCTCGCCTGCATGCGCTCCAGTGCCGCGTTGCGGTCCAGCGGTTTGTCCATGTAGAAAATATCCGCTGTCGGCAGCTTCAGGGTCGGTGTCAGTTCCACCAGTTCCGGTTTGGCCTTGACCGGGGTCTGCGCGGCCACCAGCACCAGCTTCTCGACCTGTGAGGTCTGGCGCTCACTCAAGTAACGTGCGGCCCAATAAGCGCCGGTGCCATGACCGAGGACGACGATGCTGCGCGCGCTCTGTTGCTCGGCGTAGGCCAGTGCAGCGTCAATGCGAGCGAAGATTCGCTCGGCGTCGGCCTTGGACTGTTCCTCGGTGGATTCAGCAACGACCTTGTCGGCCACCTCGGCTTCGCCGCCGGCGGCTTGTTCAATCGGCTCGGCGGTGGTCGAATCCTTGCTGCCCGGATCGGCGGTTTTCGGTGCAGCGGGGGCTTCGGCTACGCGCGGTGCGATGGTATCGCTTTGCAGATCGGGCAGGGTGATACTCAGGCTGCTCCACTCGACATCCGGCAGCTTGCGGCGCAACGGGCCGATCGCCTGGGGCCAGTCAGCGGTTTCGCCGGCACCGGGAACGAGGATCACCGCGCCTTTGGGTTCGGCGGTGTTGGCCGGTTTCCACAGGGCGAGGAAGGTGTCGCTGCCGGCTTGCAGTTGCTGTTGTTCCTGGGCCGGAACCATGCGCTCGAGTGCCGCGGCTTCTTCCTGACTACGCTCAAGCAGTGGCTGGCGTTCGACCGGTTTTTCTTCGGCGGCTTTTTCTGCGGCGGGAGTGGGCGTCGGATCTGCAGCTTCGACGGAAAACGCGCAAGGCAGGATCAGCGACAGGCACAATGCTGGCATTGCCAGGCGATAGACAGGGGGCATCGGTTATTCCAGGCCAGAAGTTATCCCGGCAGCCTAATGGGTTGGTCAGAATTTGTCAGTGTATGAGACTTCAATGATGCGTTTTTGCTGCCTGTGGGTTATCGGCTGTCTGGCGTTTCCCTTGATGGGTTGGGCGGCGCCTGCGCCACCGAGTCACCTCGCGCGGTTGTCGGCGAGTGAGCAACAGTGGCTCGCACAGCACAACGAATTGCGCGTCGGCCTGGTGTTGCAGGCGCCATACGCGCAATACGACCGACGCTTGCAGCGGCTGTCGGGGGCCAACGTTGAAGTGATGAAGGCATTGGCCAGGGCGCTGAATGTCGAGCTGAGCTGGCGCAATTTTCAGGATCTGGCACAACTGGAGGGCGCTGCCCGGGATGGCGAAATCGACATCGCCCCGGGCCTGACCCAGACTCCGGGAGGGCTGCGTCTGTGGCAGTTTTCCGACCCGTACATGCGTGTGCCGCAATTGGTGGTCAGCGACCAGAAGGGTAGCGCGACGGTGGAGCTGGAAAAACTCGACAGCCAGACCCGCGTCGCCGTGCGCATGCCCGGCGTCACCGCCGATTACCTGCGCGGCAATTATCCGCACCTGAATCTGCAAGGCGTACCGATGGAGCGCCAGGCGCTGCAACTGCTGCTGACTCAGCAGGCGTCCTACGCGGTGGTCGATGAGGCGCAACTCGGGCGGCTGTCGGCGGAACCGGAGTTTGCCGGGCTGGTGGTAGTCGGAGACATCGGTTTGCCGCAGTTGCTGCGCATCGGCACCCGCCGCGACTGGCCAGAGCTGGCCGGAATCGTCGAAAGCGCCCTGCGAGCCATCCCGGCCAAGGATCTGGAGCGCCTGCATGCGCAATGGCTGCAACCCAAGTATCCAAGGCTTTCCGAGTCGCCGGGCTTCTGGCAGAACCTGAGTCTGTTGTTCGCGGTGCTGTTGCTCAGTTGCATGGCCATCGTGTTCTGGCAACGCCGTCAGCAACGCAGTCTTGAGCAACGCCTGCTCGATGCGCGGGAAGACATCGCCCTGCGCGCCGCAAGCGAAGAAGCCCTGCGCCTGACCCAGTTTTCCATCGATCAGAGCACCGTCGGCATTCTCTGGGTCAACTGGGACAGCCATGTGCGTTACGCCAATCGAGCGGCAGAAAACATGCTCGGTTATCCACAGGGCGCCATCATCGACCGGCCGTTGATCGACTTCGAACCGGGCCTGCACATGGATCGCTGGCTCAACCTGTGGAAGCGCGCCCGGGCCAGCGAAGAGGGGCCGCTGAGTTTTGAAACCAATTGTGTTCGGGCCGATGGCAGTGTGCTGCCGGCCGACGTGTCGCTGAGCTTCCTGCGTTTTCGCGATGGCGAGTACCTGGTGGTTTACCTCACCGATGTCACCGAGCGTCGTCGTGCCCTGGCTGCGTTGCAGGAAAGCGAGGCGCGGCTGCAAGGCATCGCGGCCAATGTGCCGGGGCTGGTGTTTCGCCTCGAGCGAGCACCGGTGACCGGGCAGATCGACTTTGCCTACATCAGTGAGGGCAGCGAAAGTCTGGTCGGTTATGCGCCGGCCGCCATCGCCCATCGCGACATGGGCCTGCGCAGTCTGGTGCATCCGGATGACCGGGCCGGTTATCACCAGACCCAGGACCAGGCGCTGGACACCGACAGCGACTGGTCGTGGCAGGGCCGGATCCTCACGCGCCAGGGCGAGCAGCGCTGGGCCGAAATCAAGGCGATCACCCGCCAGCTTGAGGGCGGGTCCTATGTCTGGGACGGCATCGTCTGGGACATCACCGAAAGCAAACGCATCGAACTGGAGCTGGCGGCCTCCCGCGAGCAACTGCGCGAGTTGTCGGCGCATCTGGAAAGCGTGCGGGAAGAAGAAAAGGCGCGGATTGCCCGCGAGGTTCACGATGAGCTGGGACAGATGCTGACGGTGCTGAAACTGGAGACGTCGATGTGCGAACTGGCCTACGCGCAACTCGACCCGGGTCTGAACGAACGGCTGAACAGCATGAAGCGCCTGATCGCCCAGTTGTTCCAGCTGGTGCGCGATGTGGCGACGGCGTTGCGCCCACCGATCCTCGATGCCGGGATCGCCTCGGCGATCGAGTGGCAGGCGCGGCGGTTCGAGGCGCGCACGCACATTCCCTGTCTGGTGCAGGTGCCGGACAATCTGCCGCCGCTCAGCGACGCCAAGGCCATCGGTCTGTTCCGCATTCTTCAGGAGGCGCTGACCAACGTCATGCGCCATGCCCAGGCGCATACTGTGGAGCTGACGCTGACCCAGGAAGGCGACGAATTGTGTCTGACGGTCAGCGATGATGGCGTAGGATTTGTCGCCGCTGCCGGCAGGCCGACGTCCTTTGGACTGGTGGGCATGCGCGAGCGGGTGTTGATCATGGGCGGGCAGCTGTCACTCGACAGCGAGCCGGGCGAGGGCACCACACTGAGCGTGCGGGTGCCACTGGATGAGGAGAAGTAAGTGATCCGTGTACTGGTAGCCGAAGACCACACCATCGTTCGCGAAGGCATCAAGCAATTGATCGGCCTGGCCAGGGATCTGCAGGTGGTGGGGGAGGCGAGCAATGGCGAGCAGTTGCTGGAAACCCTGCGCAATGTGCCCTGCGAAGTGGTGTTGCTGGATATCTCGATGCCCGGAGTCAACGGGCTCGAAGCGATTCCACGGATCCGCGCACTGAGCAGTCCGCCGGCGATTCTGGTGCTGTCGATGCACGACGAAGCGCAGATGGCCGCCCGGGCGCTGAAGGTCGGTGCCGCCGGGTATGCGACCAAGGACAGCGATCCGGCGCTGCTGCTGACGGCGATCCGCAAGGTCGCGGCGGGTGGGCGCTACATTGATCCCGAACTGGCCGACCGCATGGTGTTTGAAGTCGGCCTGACCGATGCGCGACCACTGCACTCATTGCTGTCCGAGCGCGAGTTCTCGGTGTTCGAACGTCTGGCGCAAGGCGCCAACGTCAACGACATCGCCCAGCAACTGGCCCTGAGCAGCAAGACCATCAGCACCCACAAGGCGCGGCTGATGCAGAAACTCAATATCACCTCCCTCGCCGAGCTGGTGAAGTACGCGATGGAACACAAGCTGCTCTGAACCACACCTCTATCCACTGTGGGAGCGAGATTGCTCCCACAAGTTTCTTCATCGATCCTGCGATATTGGGCATATCTGTTAGCGACACGCGCTTTTGCTTGTTATTGAAGCTTGCAGCTCCGCGCTCGTCACTGCTTTATCCATTAACGCCATCCTTGTAGGGCAATCCCTACCCCCGGCCTTCCATCCGGCTGAGGCGATTCTCTCCTGCGCCCCGATTTGCGTGACTGTGAGCAGCCACTAGGCTTAATCCCACAGCAGTCATCAATAACAAAGGTGTGGGTATGAGCCAGGTCGAATCAAACGCAGGGGCCAGCGATGTGCTGGTCAGCTTTCGTGGAGTGCAGAAGAGCTACGACGGCGAGAACCTGATCGTCAAAGACCTCAACCTGGACATCCGCAAGGGCGAATTCCTCACCCTGCTCGGGCCGTCCGGCTCCGGCAAGACCACCAGCCTGATGATGCTCGCCGGTTTCGAAACACCGACCGCCGGTGAAATTCTCCTGGCCGGGCGCGCGATCAACAACGTGCCGCCGCACAAGCGCGACATTGGCATGGTGTTCCAGAACTACGCGCTGTTTCCGCACATGACCGTCGCCGAGAACCTGGCGTTCCCGCTGACCGTGCGTGGCCTGAACAAGAGCGACGTCAGCGACAAGGTCAAGAAAGTCCTGAGCATGGTCCAGCTCGATGCCTTCGCATCGCGTTACCCGGCGCAACTGTCCGGCGGTCAGCAACAGCGTGTGGCGCTGGCCCGCGCGCTGGTGTTCGAGCCGCAACTGGTGCTGATGGACGAACCCCTGGGGGCTCTCGACAAACAACTGCGTGAGCACATGCAGATGGAAATCAAACACCTGCACCAGCGCCTCGGCGTGACCGTGGTCTACGTGACCCACGACCAGGGCGAAGCCCTGACCATGTCCGACCGCGTTGCCGTGTTCCACCAGGGCGAGATCCAGCAGATCGCTCCGCCGCGCACCCTCTACGAAGAACCGAAAAACACTTTCGTCGCCAACTTCATCGGCGAGAACAACCGCCTCAACGGTCGCCTGCTCAGCCAGAACGGCGAGCGCTGCGTGGTCGAGCTGGGGCGTGGGGAAAAGGTCGAGGCACTGGCGGTCAACATCGGCCAGACCGGCGAACCGGTCACCCTGTCGATTCGTCCGGAGCGCGTCAGCCTCAACGGTTCGAGCGACCAATGCGTCAACCGCTTCTCCGGGCGGGTGGCCGAATTCATCTATCTGGGCGACCACGTCCGGGTGCGCCTGGAAGTCTGCGGCAAGACCGACTTCTTCGTGAAACAACCGATTGCCGAGCTCGATCCTGCGCTCGCGGTCGGTGACGTGGTTCCGCTTGGCTGGCAGGTCGAGCACGTTCGTGCACTCGACCCACTTTTAGAGGCGCACTGATCGCCCCGGCAATACCAACACCAACCCTGCACGTGGAGAGAACAATAAATGTTGAGATCCCTGAAGTTCACAGCCCTGACCCTGGGCCTGATGGGTGCGGCAAGCGCAATGGCCGCTGGGCCGGATCTGACTGTGGTGTCGTTTGGCGGGGCGAACAAGGCGGCGCAAGTCAAAGCCTTCTACGCACCGTGGGAAGCGGCGGGCAACGGCAAGATCGTCGCCGGCGAGTACAACGGTGAGATGGCCAAGGTCAAAGCCATGGTCGACACCAAGAGCGTGTCCTGGGATCTGGTAGAGGTTGAATCGCCGGAGCTGTCCCGTGGTTGCGACGAAGACATGTTCGAACAACTGGATCCTGCGCTGTTCGGCAAATCCGAAGATTACGTCAAAGGCGCGATCCAGCCGTGCGGCGTGGGCTTCTTCGTGTGGTCGACCGTGCTGGCCTATAACGCCGACAAGCTGAAAACCGCACCGACCAGCTGGGCGGATTTCTGGGACACCAAAAAATTCCCGGGCAAGCGCGGCCTGCGCAAAGGCGCCAAATACACCCTCGAATTTGCACTGATGGCCGACGGCGTTGCGCCCAAAGACGTGTACAAGGAACTGGCCAGCAAGGGCGGTCAGGATCGCGCGTTCAAGAAGCTCGACGAGCTGAAACCGAACATTCAGTGGTGGGAAGCCGGCGCCCAGCCGCCGCAGTACCTCGCCTCCGGTGACGTGGTCATGAGCTCGGCCTACAACGGTCGTATCGCCGCCGTACAGAAAGAATCCAACCTGAAAGTGGTATGGAACGGCGGTATCTACGACTTTGACGCCTGGGCCATCCCGAAAGGTCTGGACGCCAAGCGCGCCGAAGCGGCGAAGAAGTTCATCGCGTTCTCGGTGCAGCCGCAACAGCAGAAGACCTACTCGGAAAACATCGCCTACGGACCGGCCAACTCCCAGGCCGTGCCGTTGCTGGACAAGGCGATCCTGAAAGACATGCCGACCACCCCGGAAAACATCGCCAACCAGGTGCAGATCGACGTCAGCTTCTGGGCTGACAACGGCGAGCAACTGGAGCAGCGCTTCAATTCCTGGGCTGCGAAGTAACCAGAGGGCTCGCCCTCCTGTGATCGTTCCCACGCTCTGCGTGGGAACGCATCCAGTGACGCTCTGCGTCACAGGGACGCGGAGCGTCCCGGGCGGCATTCCCACGCAGAGCGTGGGAACGATCAGTCAGGTTGCGGTGTTCCAACACAACAGAGACGGTTTACCGCCTCTGTAACGATCAAAGATTTGCGGAGTACGTCATGGCCATCGCCGTTCCCCTGAACGAGGGCAACAGCCCCACCTTGAAGCAGCGGCTCAAGCACGCCGAGCGGGTCAACCGCTGGAAGGCCCAGGCGCTGATCGCGCCGCTGGTGCTGTTTCTGTTGCTGGTGTTCCTGGTGCCGATCGTGGCGCTGCTCTATAAAAGCGTCGGCAACCCGGAAGTGGTCGGCGGCATGCCGCGCACCGTGACCGCGATTGCTGCGTGGGACGGCCGAGGCCTGCCCGCAGAACCGGTCTACAAAGCCGCCAGCGAAGACCTCGCCGAAGCGCGCAAAAACCAGACCCTGGGCGATCTGTCCAAGCGCCTGAACATGGAGTTGGCCGGCTATCGCAGCCTGCTGACCAAAACTGCCCGCTCGCTGCCATTTGCCAGCGAACCGGCCTCTTATAAAGAAGCGCTGGAAGGCCTCGACGAGCGTTGGGGCGATCCGGCCTATTGGCAAGCGGTGAAGCGCAACACCAGCAGCATCACCCCGTTCTATCTGTTGGCAGCGGTGGACCACCGCATCGACGACCTCGGTGAAATTGCCCCGGCGACCCCGGATCAGGCGATCTACCTCGATATCTTCGCCCGGACGTTCTGGATGGGCCTGATCATCACCGTGATCTGCCTGGTGCTGGCCTATCCGCTGGCCTACTTGCTGGCCAACCTGCCGTCGCGTCAGAGCAACCTGCTGATGATTCTGGTGCTGCTGCCGTTCTGGACCTCGATCCTGGTGCGAGTCGCCGCGTGGATCGTGTTGCTGCAATCCGGCGGTTTGATCAACAGCGCGTTGATGGCGATGGGCATCATCGATAAACCGCTGGAACTGGTGTTCAACCGCACCGGGGTCTACATCTCGATGGTGCACATCCTGCTGCCGTTCATGATCTTGCCGATCTACAGCGTGATGAAAGGCATCTCGCCAACCTACATGCGTGCCGCGATTTCCCTCGGCTGTCATCCGTTCGCCAGCTTCTGGCGGGTCTACTTCCCGCAGACCTACGCCGGTGTCGGCGCCGGTTGCCTGCTGGTGTTCATCCTCGCCATCGGCTACTACATCACCCCGGCGCTGCTGGGCAGCCCGAACGATCAGATGGTCAGCTACTTCGTTGCGTTCTACACCAACACCAGCATCAACTGGGGCATGGCCACCGCGCTCGGCGGGCTGTTGCTGCTGGCGACCGTGGTGCTTTATCTGATCTACAGCTGGCTGGTGGGCGCCAGTCGCCTGCGCCTGAGCTAAGGGGAATTTGAAATGCTGAGTCCTTATATGTCGCCCGTCGAGCGGGTGTGGTTCTACAGCTTGCGGATCCTCTGCGGCTTGATCCTGTTGTTCCTGATCCTGCCGGTGCTGGTGATCGTGCCGCTGTCGTTCAACTCGGGCAGTTTTCTGGTGTATCCGCTGCAGGGCTTTTCGCTGCAGTGGTATCAGGACTTCTTCGCCTCGGCGGAATGGATGCGTTCGCTGAAGAACAGCATCATCGTCGCCCCGGCCGCGACCGTACTGGCAATGGTATTCGGCACGCTGGCGGCGATCGGCCTGACCCGTGGCGACTTCCCCGGCAAGCCGTTGGTGATGGCGCTGGTGATTTCGCCGATGGTGGTGCCGGTGGTGATCATCGGCGTGGCCAGTTACCTGTTCTTCGCGCCGCTGGGGCTGGGCAACAGTTTCTTCTCGCTGATCGTGGTGCACGCGGTGCTCGGTGTGCCGTTCGTGATCATCACGGTGTCGGCGACCTTGCAGGGCTTCAACCACAATCTGGTGCGGGCGGCGGCCAGTCTCGGAGCCTCGCCGCTGGTGACATTCCGTCGGGTGACCTTGCCGCTGATTGCGCCGGGGGTGATTTCCGGGGCGCTGTTTGCCTTTGCGACTTCGTTCGATGAAGTGGTGGTGACGCTGTTCCTCGCAGGTCCCGAGCAGGCGACGTTGCCGCGGCAGATGTTCAGCGGGATTCGCGAGAACCTGAGCCCGACCATCGCCGCCGCTGCTACGTTGCTGATCGCCTTCTCGGTGATTCTGCTGCTGACGCTGGAGTGGTTGCGTGGGCGGAGTGAGAAATTGCGTACTGCTCAAGTCTAAGAGTCCGCTACCAAAACCTGTGGGAGCGAGCTTGCTCGCGAAAGCGATGTGTCAGGCGATACAGATTGCGCATGTGGCGCCGCCTTCGCGAGCAAGCTCGCTCCCACAAGTGCTGCTCTGGTCATTCATGCGCTGAATGACAGACAACCCCGATTCCCCAGCTACGCTTGTGCTCAGCTCCCACATTTATAAGAGGCTGCGCACGATGAGTCTTTCCTCGTTCAAGATCGCTCACAAACTGATCACCGGCGCCGGAGCCATCGAGCAGCTGGCGACCGAGCTCACGCGGCTGGACATCGACAACCCGCTGATCGTCACCGATGCCGCGCTGGTGAAGTCCGGCACGGTGGAGCTGGCGCTGGCGCAGATCGGCGAGCGCGAGTACGAAATCTTCGACCGGGTGCTGCCGGATCCGGAAATCGCCATCGTCGAGGATTGCATGCGCGTCTATCGCGAAGGCGGGCATGACGGGCTGATCGGTCTGGGCGGCGGCAGTGCCATCGACATCGCCAAGAGTGTCGCGGCGTATGCCGGTTATCACGGTGCGCTGGAGGATCTGTTCGGCGTCGATCAGGTGCCGCGCAAGGGCCCGCCGCTGATCGCCATCCCGACCACGGCCGGCACAGGTTCTGAGGTGACCAACGTAGCGATTCTTTCGGACAAGGTCGCTCAGTTGAAGAAGGGCATTGTCAGCGACTACCTGTTGCCGGACGTGGCGCTGGTCAGCCCGCAGATGACCCTGACCTGCCCGCGCAGTGTCACCGCCGCCAGTGGCGTCGATGCGCTGGTGCATGCCATCGAGTCCTATCTGTCGCTGAATGCCTCGCCGATTACCGATTCGCTGGCCATCGGCGCCATCAGGTTGATCGCCCGCTCCTTACCCAAGGCCTACGCCAATCCGTCCAACCTGCAGGCCCGGGAAGACATGGCCACCGCCAGCCTGATGGCCGGCATGGCGTTCGGCAACGCCGGGGTCGGCGCGGTGCATGCGCTGGCGTATCCGCTGGGCGGGCGCTTCAACATTGCCCACGGCGTCAGTAATGCGCTGTTGCTGCCGTATGTGATGACCTGGAACAAGATGGCCTGCGTCGAACGGATGCAGGATATTGCCGAAGCCATGGGGGTAAAGACCGCTCATCTGAGTTTCAATGAAGCGGCCGACAGCGCCGTCGCGGCGATGACCGAACTGTGCGCGGCGGTAGAAATTCCGCTGGGTCTGCGCAGTTTCGGCGTGCCCGAAGAGGCGATCCCGGCCATGGCCGTAGAGGCCGCGGGGATCGAGCGCCTGATGCGCAACAACCCGCGCAAGCTCAGCGCCGCCGACATCGAGAAGATCTACCGGGCGGCGTACTGAGAACCGCCCGGCCGCCGGTCATGGCACAACCCAATCATCGCGGTCACGGTGCGCGCGCGGAAACTTGAGGTATACAATGCGCGCCATCGTGATTTAGCTCAGAAAAGGTGCGTCATGCAGCCCTTCGTTATTGCTCCGTCGATTCTCTCCGCCGACTTCGCCCGCCTCGGCGAGGAAGTGGACAACGTTCTGGCCGCCGGTGCCGACTTCGTTCACTTCGATGTCATGGACAACCATTATGTGCCGAACCTGACCATCGGCCCGATGGTCTGCGCCGCGCTGCGCAAGTACGGCATTACCGCGCCGATCGACGCGCACCTGATGGTCAGCCCGGTGGATCGCATCGTCGGCGACTTCATCGAGGCCGGCGCCACTTACATCACCTTCCACCCGGAAGCCACGCTGCACGTCGATCGTTCGCTGCAACTGATTCGTGAAGGCGGCTGCAAGTCCGGCCTGGTGTTCAACCCGGCGACCCCGCTGGACGTGCTCAAGTACGTGATCGACAAAGTCGACATGGTCCTGTTGATGAGCGTCAACCCGGGCTTCGGCGGGCAGAAATTCATTCCGGGCACCCTCGACAAGCTGCGCGAAGCGCGCGCGATCATCGATGCCTCGGGCCGTGACATCCGCCTGGAAATCGACGGCGGCGTCAACGTCAACAATATCCGTGAAATCGCTGCCGCTGGCGCCGACACCTTTGTGGCCGGCTCGGCGATCTTCAATGCGCCGAACTATCAGGAAGTCATCGACAAGATGCGTTCCGAACTGGCGCTGGCTCGCCCATGAGCGGTTTTGAGCAGCTGTTCCCGGGGCAACTGCCGCGGTTGGTGATGTTCGATCTGGATGGCACGCTGATCGATTCGGTACCCGACCTGGCGGCGGCGGTGGATAACATGCTGCTCTCCCTCGGGCGCAAGCCTGCCGGTATCGAGTCGGTGCGCGAGTGGGTCGGCAACGGCGCGCCGGTGCTGGTGCGCCGCGCCTTGGCCGGCGGCATCGATCATTCCGCCGTGGATGACGTCGAAGCCGAGCATGCGCTGGAGGTATTCATGGAAGCCTACGGCGCCAGCCATGAACTGACCGTGGTCTATCCCGGCGTGCGTGACACCCTGAAATGGCTGCACAAGCAGGGCGTGGCCATGGCGCTGATCACCAACAAGCCGGAGCGCTTCGTCGCGCCGCTGCTGGATCAGATGAAGATCGGCCGCTACTTCAAGTGGATCATCGGCGGCGATACGCTGCCGCAGAAAAAGCCTGACCCGGCAGCGCTGTTCTTTGTCATGAAGATGTCCGGCATTCCGGCCTCGCAATCGCTGTTCGTCGGCGATTCGCGCAGCGACGTGCTGGCGGCGAAAGCGGCGGGGGTCAAATGTGTTGCGCTGAGTTACGGCTACAACCATGGCCGGCCGATCGCCGAGGAATCCCCGGCGCTGGTCATCGACGATCTGCGCAAGCTAATTCCCGGTTGCCTGGATACGGCCGCTGAGATAACGTTGCCCGACGCTTCTCAATCCCCTTCTGGAAACGCCATCGTGGTGGTCACCCGCAAACTCTGGATGAAAGTCATCAAGGCCCTGGCCCGCTGGCGTTGGCGCGCCTGACTTGTTCCTGGCCGGCCTGCCGGCGCGTTTGCACACCTGACTGATTTGCACCTCACACCACGAGGCACCCTATGATTCGCGAAGAATTCCTGCGTCTGGCCGCTGATGGCTACAACCGCATCCCGCTGGCCTGTGAAACCCTGGCCGACTTCGACACGCCGCTGTCGATCTACCTGAAACTGGCCGACCAGCCCAACTCCTACCTGCTCGAATCGGTGCAGGGCGGCGAGAAATGGGGCCGTTACTCGATCATCGGCCTGCCGTGCCGCACCGTGCTGCGGGTTCACGATCATCACGTCAGCATCACCGTCGATGGCGTCGAGACCGAAAGCCACGACGTCGAAGACCCGTTGGCTTTCGTTGAAACCTTCAAGGCCCGCTACAACGTGCCGACCATCGCCGGTCTGCCGCGTTTCAACGGTGGCCTTGTGGGTTACTTCGGTTACGACTGCGTGCGCTATGTAGAGAAGCGCCTCGGCAAATGCCCGAACCCGGATCCGCTGGGCGTGCCGGACATCCTGCTGATGGTTTCCGATGCGGTGGTGGTGTTCGACAACCTCGCCGGCAAGATGCACGCGATCGTGCTGGCCGATCCGGCGCAGGCCGATGCCTACGAGCAGGGCCAGGCGCAATTGCAGCAACTGCTGGAAAAACTGCGTCAGCCGATCACCCCGCGCCGTGGCCTGGACTTCAGCAAGCAGCAGGCCGCCGAGCCGGTGTTCCGCTCCAGTTTCACTCAGGACGACTACGAAAAAGCCGTCGACACCATCAAGGAATACATCCTCGCCGGTGACTGCATGCAGGTCGTGCCGTCCCAGCGCATGTCGATCGACTTCAAGGCGGCACCCATCGATCTGTACCGCGCGCTGCGTTGCTTCAACCCGACCCCCTACATGTACTTCTTCAACTTCGGCGATTTCCATGTCGTCGGCAGTTCGCCGGAAGTGCTGGTGCGGGTCGAAGACAACCTGATCACCGTACGCCCGATTGCCGGCACCCGTCCTCGCGGGGCTACCGAAGAGGCGGACGTGGCGCTGGAAGAAGACCTGCTGTCGGACGACAAGGAGATCGCCGAGCACCTGATGCTGATCGATCTCGGACGCAACGACACCGGTCGCGTTTCGGAAATCGGTTCGGTGAAGCTCACCGAGAAGATGGTCATCGAGCGTTATTCCAACGTGATGCACATCGTGTCCAACGTGACCGGTCAGTTGAAAACCGGGCTGACGGCGATGGACGCGCTGCGGGCGATCCTGCCGGCGGGTACCTTGTCCGGCGCACCGAAGATCCGCGCGATGGAAATCATCGACGAGCTGGAGCCGGTCAAGCGTGGTGTGTATGGCGGTGCGGTCGGCTACTTCGCCTGGAACGGCAACATGGACACTGCGATTGCGATCCGCACCGCCGTGATCAAGAACGGCGAACTGCACGTGCAGGCCGGTGGCGGTATCGTCGCCGACTCGGTGCCGGCGCTGGAATGGGAAGAAACCATCAACAAGCGCCGGGCAATGTTCCGCGCTGTTGCGCTGGCCGAGCAAACCCCGGACTGAGTGATTGATGATTCAGCCACAAAAAAACGCGGCGCCTGTGAGGGCGCCGCGTTTTTTTGTGGCCTGCGAATCAGAAGTCGAGCGCTACGCCGACGTTGATCCCTTGCTGGGTGAAGTCGTCATCCTTGCGGATGTCGTAGCTGGCGCGCAATGCCAGGTCCTTGGTGAGGTTGTGGCTCACGCCCAGGTTCAGGCGGTTCAGGTTGGTTTGAGGGGCGTAGCCGGCCAGGGTGTAGCGGTTGTTCGGCAGGCTGTTGAGGTTCATCGTCACATTCTGGGTGTCGTCGTTGTACTCGCGCTCATGGGCGAATTCGCCGAACACCTGGGTCTGCGAGGTGATCTGATACTTGCCCTGGATCCCGAGGCCGAGACGCCGGGAAATGCGCGACTGGTCATCGAACGTCAGTGCGGTGGAGTCGGCGCCGTTTTCCGAATATCCATCGACTTCAACCTTGGCAAAGTCGGCACTGACGAACGGCGACAGATGCCATGGGCTGCTCGCTTGCGGCGCAATGTCGTAACCCACGCGTCCGCTGAAGGCCAGAACATAACCGTCGGTATCGCCTTTCTCACCGCGCTCGTTGACCCCCAGCTGGAATTTGCGTTTGAGGCTGTCGTAATCCAGATGCCCGGCGGTCACTGCGGCATCACCCCACCAGCGGTTCTGCTGATACTGGGCGAACGCGGTACCCAGATAAGTGTTCAGCTTGTAGTCCGAATCATTGTCGCCGGCCTCCAGTTTCTGGTTGTAGAAACCCGCCGCCACGCCCACGCGCCACGCGTCGTTGAGACGGTAGCTGCCGCCGATGTTCAGGTTGTAACCGTTGCCGTCGGCGCTGGCGCCGCTGCGCTGGCTATCGAAATCCTGATGCTGGCCGCCACCGGCGACAATCGCCCGCCATTGGCCAACGGCCTGCCAGTTTTCCCAATCCGCCAGCCACTGGTTACGCAATTCGTCCTGATGCGAACGCAAGGTGCCTTGAGCCATTTGCGGTAACAGGGTTGCTTCCCATGGCGCGGCCAGCAGCGAATAAGCGTAATCGGCAATCAGGCGCTGCCCGGCCTCGGTCGGGTGGACGGCGTCGTTGTAGATCAGCTTGGTCGGGTCCGGGGTGGCGCTGTTGATCCCGTATCGGGCGTTCTCGGTACAGCCGCTGCCGCTGAAGCAGGTGCCGACCAGGTTCTGGTCAGTGGCCAGGCCGAACTGCGCCGGATTGGCGAATGCCTCTTTGAGCAGAACCGGAACGTTCAGCGGAATGACGTTGGCGTTGACGCTCTGCAACTGGCTGACCAGTTCGGTATTGAACTGGGCGCTGAGTTGCGAGGTGAAGGCTTGCAGCGGCGAGCCGTTGATGGCTGGTGTCAGGCCGATGTCCGGCAACAGCCAGACCATGATGTAACGGGCGCCGGCACCTTGCAGTGTGCGTACGCTGTCGACCAGTCGATCGGCGGCGGCATTCGCCTGAGGAAGACTGGTGACGCGGCCCTGAAGGAAGTCGTTGCCGCCCCCGGTCAGGTAATACAGGGCATTCGGGTCGGCACGGAAGCCGTTCGACGGCAGGTAACCGGCGCGGGTGCGTTCGCCAGTGGCGGACTGGCTGGTGATCGAGTCGAGAATCTGGTCGGTGCGGTAGCCGCCCACGGCCCAGTTATTGCCATCCGGCAAGCCTTGGTCGGGACGTACGGTAGACGACGAGGCGGCGGTCTGGTCCGGTGTGAAGCCGAGGCGGCCGCCGAGCAATTGGGTGGCGTTGAGCGAATAGAACTCACCGCTGCCGTCCTGATAGTTCGGCCCCGTGCGGTTGGTGAAGCGTTTGCCCGATCCGGCCGGGCCGCCGCTGTCGGTGAAGGTTCCCGCGTCGCTGAGGCTGTCGCCGAAAACCACGAAATTCGAATAAGGATTGGGTGAGGCGTTTGCCTGGGCGCAAGCCATCGCGAGCAGGCATCCGGCGAGCGGTACAAACAATGTCTGTTTGATCATGAGCAGTCCGTTTATTTATTGTTGTAGTGAACGAAACGACAGTACCAAAAACTTCCGGCGTTTTGCCATCGGTCGTCAACCCTCCCATTGTTTTATCCCCCGCGGCCCCGGCCATATTGCACGCTCCGCCCAGCTAAGTTACTGTGCCGAAACGTATGAACGAGACCTTCCCCGTGTTGATCACCAGCAAACTTCTGGATCAAGTCATCAAGGCACACGCCCGCTGGCGTTGGCGCGCCTGAATCTTTTCTGCCGGCCCCGCCGGATCTGTATCGCTTTGCCTTCCTTGCCCCTTTGAAATGCCGCTGTGCCGATGCGACCTGCGCGTCCGCCAGTGTGCAGCGCTCTGGCAAGTCATCCGAAGGCTGTTTTCAAGTCAGAATTCAAGAGGTTCGAAACGCCATGTTGCTGATGATCGACAACTACGACTCCTTTACTTACAACGTTGTGCAATACCTCGGCGAGCTGGGAGCCGAGGTCAAAGTGGTGCGCAACGACGAATTGACCATCGCCGAAATCGAAGCGCTCAACCCTGAGCGGATCGTTGTGTCCCCAGGCCCGTGTACGCCGACCGAAGCCGGCATTTCCATCGAAGCCATCAAGCACTTTGCCGGCAAACTGCCGATCCTGGGCGTCTGCCTCGGCCACCAGTCCATCGGCCAGGCCTTTGGCGGGGATGTCGTCCGCGCCCGACAGGTGATGCACGGTAAGACTAGCCCGGTATTTCACGAGGACAAGGGCGTGTTTGCCGGTCTGAACCGCCCGCTGACCGTCACCCGCTATCATTCCCTGATCGTCAAACACGAAACGTTGCCCGATTGCCTGGAGCTGACCGCGTGGACTCAGCACGATGACGGCTCGGTCGACGAAATCATGGGCCTGCGTCACAAAACCCTGAACATCGAGGGCGTACAGTTCCACCCGGAATCGATCCTCACCGAACAGGGCCATGAACTGTTCGCCAACTTCCTCAAACAAACTGGCGGCACGCGCTAAGGACTTTCCATGAATATCAAGACAGCCCTGAGCCGTATCGTCGATCACCTCGACCTCAGCACCGAGGAAATGCGCGACGTGATGCGCGAAATCATGACCGGCCAATGCACGGACGCGCAGATCGGCGCGTTCATGATGGCCATGCGCATGAAGAGCGAAAGCATCGACGAAATCGTCGGCGCTGTGTCGGTGATGCGCGAGCTGGCGGACAAGGTCGAACTCCAGACTCTCGACCGCGTGGTCGACGTGGTCGGCACCGGCGGTGACGGCGCGAACATTTTCAACGTGTCGACCGCATCGTCCTTTGTGGTCGCCGCGGCGGGTTGCACCGTGGCCAAACACGGTAACCGTGCAGTGTCGGGCAAGAGCGGCAGCGCCGATCTGCTGGAGGCCGCCGGCATCTACCTCAACCTGACCCCGGTTCAGGTGGCGCGCTGTATCGACAACGTCGGCATCGGTTTCATGTTTGCCCAGACTCACCACAAAGCCATGAAGTACGCTGCCGGCCCGCGTCGCGATCTCGGCCTGCGTACCTTGTTCAACATGCTCGGCCCGCTTACGAATCCGGCCGGTGTGAAACATCAGGTGGTGGGCGTGTTCACGCCTGCGCTGTGCCGGCCGTTGGCTGAAGTCTTGCAGCGTCTTGGCAGTAAACACGTGCTGGTGGTGCATTCGAAGGATGGTCTGGACGAATTCAGTCTGGCGGCACCCACCTTTGTTGCCGAGTTGAAGGACGATCAAATCACCGAATATTGGGTCGAACCGGAAGATCTGGGCATGAAGAGCCAGAGCCTGCACGGTCTGTCGGTCGAAGGCCCGGAAGCCTCGCTGGCGCTGATCCGCGATGCACTGGGCAAGCGCAAGACCGAGAACGGTCAGAAGGCTGCCGAAATGATCGTGCTCAATGCCGGTGCGGCGCTGTATGCAGCCGATCTGGCGACAAGTCTGAAAGAGGGCGTGGCTCTGGCCCACGACGCTCTGCACACCGGTCTTGCTCGGGAAAAACTCGAGGAGTTGGGTGCCTTTACCGCGGTATTCAAAGTGGAGAATGAGGGATGAGTGTACCGACGGTTCTGGAAAACATTCTGGCCCGCAAGGTTCAGGAAGTCGCCGAGCGTAGCGCCCGTGTGAGCCTGAGCGAGCTGGAAAGTCTGGCCAAGGCGGCCGATGCACCCCGTGGTTTTGCCCAGGCATTGCTGGCGCAGGCCAAGAAGAAACAACCGGCAGTGATTGCCGAAATCAAGAAGGCATCGCCGAGCAAGGGCGTGATCCGCGAGGACTTCGTTCCCGCCGACATCGCCAAAAGTTACGAGAAGGGCGGGGCGACCTGCCTGTCGGTGTTGACCGATATCGACTACTTCCAGGGCGCCGATGTTTACCTGCAACAGGCCCGCGCCGCGTGCTCGCTGCCGGTGATCCGCAAGGACTTCATGATCGATCCGTATCAGATCGTCGAAGCCCGTGCCCTTGGCGCCGATTGCGTGCTGTTGATCGTCGCTGCGCTGGATGACGTGAAAATGGCTGAACTGGCGTCAGTCGCCAAAGACGTCGGCCTCGACGTGTTGGTGGAAGTGCACGACGGCGACGAGCTGGAGCGCGCGTTGAAAACCCTCGACACGCCACTGGTCGGGGTCAACAACCGCAATCTGCACACCTTTGATGTCAGTCTGGAAACCACCCTCGACCTGCTGCCACGCATTCCGCGCGATCGGCTGGTGGTCACCGAGAGCGGGATCCTCAATCGTGCCGATGTCGAACTGATGGAAATCAGCGATGTTTACGCGTTCCTGGTCGGCGAAGCGTTCATGCGCGCCGAAAGCCCGGGCATCGAACTGCAGCGTCTGTTCTTCCCGGAACGCGGCGTCCCGGTGAGCGGTTCGACCCTCGACTGATCGAGTCTTCGCAGGCGCCCGGCCCTTGATGGAGCGGGCTTGCCCGCGAAGGCGGCATAAGATTCACCTCAGACTCAGCGTCCTATGGAAACCTTATGATCCCCACCTCCCTGACCATCGAAGCCGGCCTGCAAGCCGAACAGGATCTTCTGGCCTCGGTCTGCGCTGGTGATGCCGAATCTGGTCTGCTTTTTTGGCAACCCAGCGACCGTGCTTTGGTCATGCCGCGCCGTTTGAATCGCTTGCCCGGATTCGATCACGCCTGCGAAGTCTCCGCTGCTGCCGGTTGGCCGGTGCTGTTGCGTGAAACCGGCGGCGAACCTGTTCCGCAATCGGCTTCCACCATCAACATTGCACTGGTCTATGCGCCGCCTCGCAGCGAAGGCGATCTGAACCGCATCGAAACCGGTTATCGGCGGTTGTGCGACCCGATCTGCGAGTTGCTGGATGAGTTGGGTGGCACTTCGTCGTTGGGTGAAATCGACGGGGCGTTCTGCGATGGGCGCTTCAACGTCAATCTCGACGGTCGCAAGATGGTCGGCACCGCCCAGCGCTGGCGTCAGAGTCAGGGCGGTCAGCGTCCGGTGGGGTTGGTTCACGGTGCGATGCTGGTGGATGACGAGCGTGAGTCGATGGTCGCGGCGGTCAACCGCTTCAACGAAGCGTGTGGTCTGGAGCATCGGGTACGTGCCGCCAGCCACATCGCTCTGCATGAAAAATTCCCCGCGCCCCATGCCTTGGCACGTCTCGATGAACTCTTTCGTTTGATGCTGGCGCAGATCTACGCCGGCTGAGCTTTGGAACTCAGCGAGTGCCGAAGACCACCATGGTCTTGCCTTTCACATCCACCAGGTTGCGCTCCTCAAGATCCTTGAGCACGCGACCGACCATCTCTCGCGAGCAACCGACAATCCGGCCGATTTCCTGACGGGTCACCTTGATCTGCATGCCGTCGGGGTGGGTCATGGCGTCCGGTTGTTTGCACAGCTCGAGCAAACAGCGAGCGACACGGCCGGTGACGTCGAAGAACGCCAGGTCGCCGACCTTGCGCGTGGTATTACGCAGGCGTTGTGCGATTTGTCCGCTGAGGACGTAAAGAATGTCTGGATCCTGTTGCGACAGTTCGCGGAACTTGGCGTAGCTGATTTCCGCGACTTCGCATTCAACCTTGGCCCGCACCCAGGCGCTGCGCTGTTGTTCCTGGCCGGCTTCTTCGAACAGGCCCAGCTCACCGAAGAAGTCCCCGGCGTTCAGGTACGCGATGATCATCTCGCGGCCGTCGTCATCCTCGATCAGGATCGTGACCGAGCCGCGGATGATGAAGTACAGCGTGTCGGAGCGATCCCCGGCGCAGATGATGTTGCTCTTGGCCGCATGACGTCGGCGCTGGCAATGCATCAGCAACTTGTCGAGGTTCTTGATTTTGGGTGTGGGGGTAATACCAACCATGGTTGTATCCCGAAAAGACTGCACGGTTATATTTGGTTTTTATATGAGGCGCTGAGGCGGTCGCTCCACAGTCTGGCTAGGGCGCCAGCGAATTGGCGCCAGCTTACCAGACACTTCGTCGAAATTTCGAGAAATCACCTACGTCAAAGGTGCATTTGTCCTAGGAACCTGCTCGCTGTCCGGGCAGGGCCCTGTGCTAAGCTGGCGACCCTTTTTTCTACAGTGGAGTCTTGGCGATGAAGGCACGCATCCAATGGGCTGGCGAAGCCATGTTCCTCGGCGAATCCGGCAGCGGTCATGTCGTGGTCATGGACGGTCCGCCGGACGCCGGTGGTCGTAACCTGGGTGTCCGCCCGATGGAAATGCTCCTGCTGGGTGTCGGCGGTTGCAGTAATTTCGACGTGGTCAGCATTCTGAAGAAGTCCCGTCAGGCCGTTGAAAGCTGCGAGGCCTTTCTGGAAGCCGAGCGCGCGACCGAAGATCCGAAAGTGTTCACCAAGATCCACATGCACTTTGTGGTCAAGGGGCGTGGTCTGAAAGAAGCCCAGGTCAAGCGCGCTATCGAACTGTCTGCCGAGAAGTATTGCTCGGCCTCGATCATGCTCGGCGCGGCCGGTGTAGCGATCACCCACGACTACGAAATCGTCGAACTCGGCTGAGCCGACACTCAACTATCATAAAAGCAGTGCAGACTCTGGCGATCCCCCGCTGACGTCTGCATAATGCGCCACTTTTTTCAGGGCAGTGATCAGTCAACCGACGGGTCATCCGCCTGAACAGATAACCAAAATCGCCATCGCGAAGAGGTGTTAACCGTCCTACGCAGGTGCGTTGTTCGCACTTGACGGGCATGCTTGATCACGCGGCCGTGCCGCATACATAGAGAGTTTTTAACGGTGAAAAGCAAACTCAAGCTCCACGGGTTCAATAACCTGACAAAGACCTTGAGCTTCAACATCTATGACATCTGCTACGCGGAAACCCCGCAAGACCAGCAGGCTTACGTCGAGTACATCAATCAAGAGTACAACGCCGAACGCCTGACGCAGATCCTCACGGAAGTTGTCGAAATCATTGGTGCCAACATTCTGAACATTGCGAGTCAGAACTATGAGCCTCAGGGTGCCAGCGTCACGATTCTGATCTCGGAAGAGCCGGTGACCCCGACCGAAAGCCAGATCGAAGAGTCCCCGGGCCCGTTGCCCGAAATCATCCTGGCCCACCTCGACAAGAGCCACATCACGGTGCACACCTACCCTGAAATCCATCCGGACGCCGGTATCGCGACTTTCCGTGTGGACATCGACGTGTCGACCTGTGGTGTCATTTCACCGCTCAAAGCACTCAATTTCCTCATTCACCAGTTCGATTCGGACATCGTGACCGTGGATTACCGTGTGCGCGGCTTCACCCGTGACGTTGAAGGCAACAAGCATTTCATCGACCACGAGATCAACTCGATCCAGAACTACCTCTCCGAAGACACCCGCGACGCGTACCAGATGACCGACGTGAACGTGTATCAGGAAAACCTGTTCCACACCAAAATGCTGCTGAAGAACTTCGAACTGGATAACTACCTGTTCGGTGATGCCACCAGCAACCTGTCTTCCGAGCAACGCGCTCAGGTGACCGAGCGTGTGAAACACGAAATGCTGGAAATCTTCTACGCGCGCAATATGCCGAGCTAAGAAATCCGGGCACAAAAAAAGGCGACTGCTTTGCGGCAGTCGCCTTTTTTGTGGGCGTTGTCTCGTCCTGAATAAGGTTTACACCTTCTGACCCATTCTCAGGAGGGAGTAATGAATACAGGAAAAAGGCGCAGTCAGCGTGATTACACGCGGACCT